>JAXHNP010000007.1:692548-1038823 GCA_034520365.1 Desulfobacterales bacterium | reverse complement strand
ATTTGCTCAGGCTCTCCATTTTGGTACCCGAATTCTTTTCCACGCCTGTTTCGGCATAAAAAAAGGCTATGGATAAACCATAACCCTTTGAATTTATTGGTCGGGGCGGCAGGATTTGAACCTGCGGCTTCCTGCTCCCAAAGCAGGCGCGCTGCCAGACTGCGCCACGCCCCGACTACTTGAAAATCGTTCAATTTAGGTACCATCCTTTTAATCGCCATGCAAGCCGTTATCTTTCTTTTTGCCTTGCTTTTCCCGAAAAAATGCATCAACCCCGCTGCGGAGACACCGGGCCGCGGCCGCCAGAAAATCCGGATCATTCAGGCGGCCTTCACATGAGGGATTGGTCAGATACCCGATTTCCACAATCACCGCCGGCATGTCAATGCCTTCAAGAAGAAGCAACGGGGCGCCGGCAGATTCTACGCGGCTGATATCCGGACAACTTTTCAGATTTTCGGCCACGGTTTCGGAAAACGCCTGGCTGGCCTGCGTCAGTTTCGCCTGCACCCTTCGCCATTCCAGGCTCCGGCCGGCGAACGCCTCACGGGTTTTATCCAAAGCACCGGATCGCGCCCGGCTGTCATGTGGCGCAAAATAATAAACCGTCCACTCATCCAGCCCCGCCCGGACAAATCCGCCGGCGTGGAGACCAATAAAAAGCGTCCCGTCCTGGTGATTAGCTACGGAGGCCCGCTTTTCAAGGCTTACCCGGTAATCGCCCGTTCGGGTCAACTTCACCTGATAATCGGGCTGAAGCGCTTCCTTTAGAACATTTGCAAATTTCAGAGTGATATTTTTTTCAAGGCTGCCGCCCGGCCCGCGGGCTCCCGCATTATGGCCGCCGTGGCCGGGATCGATTATAATCACGGGCTGTTCCGAGGCATCCGCCGATTCAGATGCCGCCGACCATCCACAGGGGATTGCCAGCAAAGCCAAGATAATTAAACCGCTTATAAAATGTTGCGACAGGGGGCCGGCGATTCTTCGCATCATGGCGTAATTCCTTAATTTTCCTTGACACCAATATATATAGATATTACTTTAAGCAGGATTTTTATGCGGATCGATAAATTTTATATTTAATTCCAAACGGTTGATGACGATTCCCAGAAACTCTTGCCAGCGTCATCAACTTTTTATTTGAAAGCGCAGATAAAATCAATAGCGAGAGTGGCGGAATTGGTAGACGCACTGGACTTAGGATCCAGCTCTTGAAAAAGAGTGGGAGTTCGAGTCTCCCCTCTCGCACCAACAGAACACAGGGCTGCCGGAACGGACAGCCATACCCACGCCGGTAAGTTTTGCCGGAAAAATTTTCCCTTGATGCCGCCTCTCCGCCCTAACCAGCGGGGAGCTTCAAATAAATACGGGAGGTTTAAGGATTCAATTATGGATGTAACAGTCGAAGACATCAGCAGCGTCAAAAAAAAGCTGCATATCGAAGTACCCCGAGAGGAAGTTGCCAAAGAACTGGATTCAGCCTACGATAATCTCAAAAAAAATGCCCGAATCAAAGGCTATCGGCCGGGTAAAGTGCCGCGCTCCGTGCTGGAGCGCAAATTCCAGAAGGATGTGCACTCCGAGGTCATGCAGAACCTGATCCAGAATACCCTCTTTGATGCTATCAAGGAAAAAGACCTGCCCATTCTGGGCACACCTGACATCGATCCATCGGATCTCAAACCGGACCAGTCTTTTACCTATGATGCCACGGTTGAATTAAAGCCCGAATTACCGGAAGTCGATTTCAAGGGGCTGAACCTGCAAAAAACCAATTATCAGGCAGACGAATCCGAAATCGACAACCAGATTGAAATGCTCAAAAAACATCTGGCGGAATATCACCCTATTCAAGAAGAGCGGGCCGCAGGAGACGGCGACTATGTGGTGATCGATTATGAGGGCTTTAAAGACGGCCAGCCCTATGCGGAAACCGAAAAAACCGAAAATTATACGCTGAAAATCGGCCAGGGAATGATCTCCGAGGATTTCGATCAGCAGCTCATCGGCATGAAACCCGGGGAGGCCAAAACCTTTACCATTCATTTTCCGGAGGATTACCATAACGAGAACCTGGCCGGCCTTGATATCGAATTCCAGGTCACCCTCAAGGAAATCCGCGAGGAAGTGCTGCCCGCGGCGGACGATGAAATGGCCAAAAAACTCGGGGAGTTCAATTCAATGACGGAGCTTCGCGAGGAGATCCGGAAAAACCTGCAGCAGGGCTATGACAAACGCGCGGACCAGGAGATGCAGGAGCAGATATTTGAAAAACTGCTGACTGAGAACTTTGAAGTCCCTGAAGTGATGGTACAGCATGAAATCGACGGCATCATTCAGGATGCGGAGCAGCGGTTCGCCCAAAACAGTCTTTCCATGGAGCAGCTGGGACTGACCCGGGATAAAATGGCCGAGCAGTACCGCGATCTGGCGGAAAAGCAGGTGCGCCGGCACCTCTTACTGAATAAAATCATCGAGCAGGAAGCCATGGAAGTCACCGATGAGGAGCTGGAATCCGAATACAGCCGATTTTCCGAAGCCACCGGCCAGCCGGTTGACGCCATTAAAACCTATTACAAGCAGAATGCGGACAAGCTGGAGGGTTTCAAGCATGCGTTACTTGAAAAAAAGGCAATTGATCTTATAATAGATCATGCAACCATAGAAACCGTGGAACCCGAGCAATCCGCGGAAAATTCCGATGAAAATGCAGACACCAATGCATAATATATAAGGAGGAAATACATTGCCTTTAATCCCAATGGTTATTGAACAAACCAGCAAGGGCGAGCGCGCCTATGACATTTACTCACGGCTCCTAAAGGACCGGATTATTATTCTGGGCACTCAGATAAACGATGAAATCGCCAATCTGCTGATCGCCCAGATGCTTTTTCTGGAGTCCGAAGACCCGGATAAAGATATTAACTTCTACATTAACTCCCCGGGCGGCTCTGTCACCTCCGGGATGGCTGTTTATGATACCATGGAGTACATCAAGCCGGATATCACAACCGTCTGCATCGGTCAGGCGGCCAGTATGGGCGCCCTGCTGCTCGCGGCCGGCGCCAAGGGAAAACGCTATACCCTGCCGAATGGCCGTATCATGATCCACCAGCCCATGGGCGGTATCCAGGGCCAGGCATCGGATATCAAAATTCAGGCAGAAGAAATCATTCGCCTGCGGGCGAGCCTTAATAAAATTCTTGCGCATCACACCGACCGGGACTTAAAACGGATTGAAAAGGATACGGACCGCGATTTCTTCATGTCCGGTGAGGAAGCCCGAGAATACGGTATAATTGATCATGTGATCTATAATCGCGACGATCTCGATAAGATCACTGAAACGGAGGCTTAGTATGTCAGTGAAAGGCGACGAGAGCAATGAGAACCTGTTTTGCTCGTTCTGCGGCAAGAACCAGCAAGAGGTAAAAAAGCTGATCGCCGGTCCCGCCGTCTATATATGCGATGAATGCATTCAGCTTTGCAGTGAAATCATTGAAGAAGAAAACGTCAAGGATTCGGATATCGCCAACCGGATCATGGCGCCCTCTGAAATCAAGGATAAGCTGGATGAATACGTCATACAGCAGGATCTGGCGAAAAAGGTCCTATCCGTAGCCGTACACAATCATTACAAACGGCTGGATACTTCGGTAATAACCGATGATGTAGAAATCCATAAAAGCAATATCATGATGATCGGCCCGACCGGCTGCGGCAAAACCCTTCTGGCGCAGACGCTGGCGCGGTTTTTGAACGTGCCGTTTACCATTGCGGATGCCACCAGCCTGACCGAAGCCGGGTATGTAGGCGAAGATGTTGAAAATATTGTCCTGGCGCTTCTGCAGAATGCGGATTATGATGTGGAAAAGGCCCAGCGGGGCATCGTGTATATTGATGAGATCGATAAAATCGCGCAGATGTCCGACAACCCCTCCATCACCCGGGATGTTTCGGGCGAAGGGGTGCAGCAGGCGCTTTTGAAAATCATTGAGGGGACCACCGCGAGCGTTCCGCCCAAAGGGGGGCGCAAGCATCCGCAGCAGGATTTTGTCAAGGTGGATACCACCAACATCCTGTTCATCTGCGGCGGCACCTTCAACGGCCTGGAGCAGATCATCCGCAAGCGCATCGGGTCCAAGGCCATGGGCTTTGGGGCAAACATCGTGAGCCCCAGCACCCAGACCGCCAGCGAAATTTTCAAGCAGGTGGAAACCGAAGACCTCATTAAGTTCGGCCTGATTCCGGAATTTGTGGGTCGGCTCCCGGTGGTGGCCACCCTGCAGGATTTAGATGAGGAGGCCCTGATCAAAATTCTGACAGAGCCGAAAAACGCGCTTATCAAACAATTCCAAAAGCTGTTTGAAATCGAGGGGGTGAACCTCCGGTTTACCGACGCCGCGCTGGCCGCCATTGCCAGAGAGAGCATGAAACAAGGTGCCGGCGCACGGGGACTTCGCGCCATACTTGAAAAAACGATGCTCAACATCATGTACGACCTGCCTTCCATCGGCGGCGTGAAGGAATGCGTCGTGGGCGAGGAAGTGGTGGTTAATCGCGAAGACCCGATCCTCCTCTATGAACAGCCCAAAAAACAGGCTTAATTTTACTAATATATGTCCGGCCGGCGTGTTAAAAACACCGGCCGGACTTTGGCCTGCCGAAAATCACGGTTCTCACCCCCTGACAATCAAACAATAGGGATTTAAATTAAATATATAAACAGATCCCAATTAAACTATAGAATAATAGTGACTTTGATATTATGGCTAAAGAAAAACATACATATGACAACAGTGCCACCCATTCGGAAATGAACCTGCCGCTTCTGCCCCTGCGCGATGTGGTGGTTTTTCCGCATACGATTTCTCCGCTCTTTATCGGGCGCAGCAAATCGATCAGTGCGATTTCCGAGGCCATGCACCAGGACAATAAATACATCCTGCTGGCCACCCAGTCGGATCCCGGCAAAGAGCACCCGACAGACAAGGACATCAAAACCATCGGCACCGTGGCCAAGGTGCTGCAGATGCTGCGCCTGCCGGACGGGACGGTAAAGACTGTCGTGGAGGGAAAATTCCGGGGCCGGATACTTACCTTCAACCCCAATGAAAGCTTTTTCGAAGTCTCTGTGGAGATTCTGGAGGAGCCCACCATCGGCCCCAATGAAAAGGAAGCGTTTTTCCGAAACATTCTGCAGGCATTTGAGGAGTATTCGGAACTGAATAAAAACCTGTCCAAGGAAACGGTTGAAAATATTCAGTCCATCCAGGATCCCGCGGAACTTCTGTATACCATTGCCGGCCAGTTCTCCTTTAAAACCAAGGATAACCAGAAACTCCTGGAGACCATTTCTCTTGAGGAGCGCCTCTCGCAGCTCCTTCAGCTGATCCATGACGAAATCGTCATCCTGCGGACGGATCAGAAGATCAAAGGCCGCATCAAATCCCAGATGGAGCAAAGCCAGAAGAATTATTACCTCAATGAGCAGATGCGGGCCATTAAGAAGGAAATGGGCGCTGATGAGAGCGAGGGCGATGATCTAAAGGAGCTGGAAAAGCGGATCAAAAAGAAAAAGATGTCCAAGGAGGCGGCTGCCAAGGCGCGTCAGGAGCTTAAAAAGCTTAAAATGATGACGCCCATGTCCGCCGAGGCGACCGTGGTGCGAAATTACATCGAATGGCTGATCAGCCTGCCCTGGTACAATAAAAGCAAGATCAATACGGACATTGAAAACGCGGAGCAGATCCTTGATGAGGACCACTACGGGCTCGGCCGGCCCAAGGAACGGATTCTGGAATACCTGGCTGTGCAATCGCTGATGCAGAAAATCAAGGGGCCGATTCTGTGCCTGGTGGGCCCGCCCGGCGTGGGCAAAACTTCGCTGGCCAAATCCGTCGCCCGGTCCACGGGCCGTGAATTTGCGCGCCTGTCGTTAGGCGGGGTGCGGGACGAGGCGGAGATCCGGGGCCACCGGCGGACCTATATCGGCGCCATGCCCGGAAAAATTATCCAGTCTTTAAGAAAGGCGAATGTCAATAATCCGGTGTTCTGCCTGGATGAGGTTGACAAGATGAGCATGGATTTCCGCGGCGATCCGTCTGCCGCCCTGCTCGAAGTCCTCGACCCGGAGCAGAACTATTCATTCAACGATCATTACCTGGACGTGGAATACGATCTTTCGGATGTGCTGTTTATAACCACGGCCAACACCTTGCCGGATATTCCGCTGCCGCTTCAGGACAGAATGGAGATCATCCGGCTGCCTGGGTACACGGAAATCGAAAAATACCATATTGCCAAGGATTTTCTGGTGCCCAAGCAAATCCGCCAGAACGGATTGCAGGAAGATCATATTAAATTCTCGAAAAATGCCATTTACTCGGTCATCCGGGATTATACCCGGGAGGCCGGCGTCCGGAACCTGGAGCGCGAGATTGCCTCCATCTGCCGGAAAGTGGCCCGGGCGATTCTGAAAGAGGACCGGGATAAGATGATTCGGGTCACGGCCAAATCCGTGGAGAAATACCTGGGGCCGCCCCAGTACCGGTTCAGCCAGATTGAGAGCCAGGATCAGGTGGGCATTGTGACCGGCCTTGCCTGGACCCAGTTCGGCGGCGAGCTGCTCTCCATCGAAAGCGTGATCATGCCGGGCAAAGGCGAATTCAATGTTACGGGCAAACTGGGGGATGTCATGAAAGAATCCGCCCGGGCTGCCATCAGCTATGTCCGGTCCCGGTCGGATCAGTTCAATATTGATCAGAATTTTCACGAAAAATATGACTTCCATGTCCACGTCCCCGAAGGGGCGACACCAAAGGACGGACCGTCTGCGGGGATTGCCATGTGCGTCTCCATCGTCTCTGCGCTCACCAAACTGCCGGTGAAGCGGAGCGTTGCCATGACGGGCGAAATCACACTTCGCGGCCGGATTCTGCCCATCGGCGGCTTAAAAGAAAAAATTCTGGCCGCCCATCGGGGCGGGATCAAGCAGGTGCTGATTCCCAAAGAAAACGAGAAGGATTTAAAAGAAATCCCGCAGAGCGTAGCCAGGCAGGTCAAAATCCTGCCGGTGGAACATATGGATGAAGTGGTCAAGCACGCGATTCTCGTCAAGGAGGGCGAATCCCCCTATACTGAGCAGCATCAGCAGTTTATGGCGGAAACCGCGGATACCGGCGAGCCGCTGCCGGCCAGCCTGCAACATTAAATATTGCTGATTAATGTAATTTAAGCTTGACAGTAATGGCGCCGGCTGTTAAAAATTATTTTTTAAGTGAGGGCGGATAGCTCAGTTGGGAGAGCGGCGGCCTTACAAGCCGTAGGTCACAGGTTCGAGCCCTGTTCCGCCTACCAGTTATTTGACAATTTTACACACGGGGGCGTAGTTCAGTTCTGGTTAGAACGCCGGCCTGTCACGCCGGAGGTCGCGAGTTCGAGTCTCGTCGCTCCCGCCACTAACAAAATCAGGGGTTTAAGAGAAATCTTAAACCCCTTTTTTATTGCTTGAAAGAAGCAGATTTGCTGCATCAAACTGAGGTTTACATTTGTGATTTGACGGATTCCACCTTCCCGGTCAGGCCGGCGGAGCGGTCTTTGCGGTAATCCGCCTTCATCGTCAGATAGATGCGGTCGCAGTCACTCTGCAAATCTTTAAAGCACTGATCCGCGACTCTCATTACTTCCGGCCATTCCCCTTCAATGCAGGTGCCCATGGAATTGATCGCATGAGAAAGGCCGCTACCCTCGATAATTTTGGCCACCCGGGCGACATACGGACTCACGCTGACACCCTTGTCCATTGGAAAAATAGATAGCTCAATGATAACACTCATACAAACAACCTCGTTTGGGAATTTAGAGAAGGATCTCCTGGTAAAGCTTGCTGAAAAGTTCTTCGGCAGTTTTGATCTGGGTCTCTGTCATCCGCGATTTTAGCACCTGGCGCTGCTCGGCCGCCACATCCTTTCCCTGGGCCGCGGCCAGGGAAAGCCAGGCATAGGCGGTTACATCGCTCTGGGACGTGCCCTGGCCGTTAAAACACATGACCCCGACACTGTACTGGGCCTCCACATCGCCCTGACGGGCCGCGGCTTCATACCATTTAAACGCCTGATTAAAATCCTTTTCCACGCCCATGCCGTTGTAGCACATGCCCGCATAGCGAAGCTGGGAATACACCAGGCCCCGGGCCGCCGCCTTTTGATGCCATTTTGCAGCCGTTTTCAAATCCCTTTCAACACCCAGTCCATTATCATACAATACGCCCATCCGCATCTGGGCCTTGGCATGCCCGTCTGAAGCGGCCTGCCGATACCACTCGGCGGCTTTGGGGTAATCCGTTTCCACGCCGGCCTTGCCCTCCTCATAGACCACGCCCAATGCAAACGCCCCCTCGCTGCTGCCGCTGTCTGCGGCTTTTTCAAACCATTCCACCGCCTTGGATTCATCAACCGGCTTGCCGAGACTGCCGTTGGCATACAGCATGCCGATCCGGTACATGGCATCGCCAAACCCGGCGTTTGCGGCTTTTTCATAAAGCAGAAGGGCTCGCTTGGAATTCTCTGCCACCCCTTCTCCGGCCTCATGCATCACCCCCAGGCTGTACATGGCCGGCGCAAAATCTTTATCTGCGGCTGCCTGAAAGTATTCCGCCGCTTTCTCATAGTTCCGGGGAATGCCGTCCCCCTTATAATAGATCACCCCCAAACCATAGCTTGCTTGAACAAGCCCCTGGGCATGGGCTTTTTCGTACCAGTTCAGCGCCTGCCAGGGATCCCTGTCTACGCCCTCGCCCTTATAGAACATATCCCCCAGACAAAGCTGGGCCTTTGCATAGCCGGCTTCAGCCGCCTGCTCATACCATCTTGCGGCTTTTTCCGGATCCGCCGGCAAGCCGGTGCCGGAATCATATATGGCGCCCAGGCTGTAATAATGAATCGGCAGGGCATCTTCCCGGTTGGCCGCCCGTTTGTACCATTTCGCCGCCTCCTCCGGCTGCTTTTCGCCGGCTTTTCCGTAATAAAGCATATGGGCGTATCCGTATTCCGCCAGCACGTGTTCCTGCTCTGCGCCTCTGCGATACCACGCCAGCGCTTCATCTGAATCCGCGGCCACGCCCAGGCCCTGTTCATACATATACCCGAGCGCATACTGAGCGGCAGCCCCGCCCTTTTCCGCGGCTTTTAAAAACAGGTCCGCCGCCTTCTCGTAATCCTGGGAAACACCCTGCCCCCGGTAAAAACGGATTCCCTGATCCGTGAGCTTTAGAGCTTCCGGATTCGGGGGTTCCACCGCCATGGGCACAAATTTATCCGGAGCTTCCGCTGCTTCGGGTTCGGGGTCGGCATTTTCGGCTGCCTCGAACGATTCCGGGGCATCCATCTCCGCCGAATCGTTTTCAGATGCATTGGACTCACAAAATCCGGCAGGCGGCAGCATCAAAAACAAACAGCAGATAAAGAATAAAGAAAAGGCAAAAACGCGGGGCCAGGCAAAATGATAATTCATGACAGAATCTCTCATAAGGAATAATATGTTATTGATCTATTTTTAAAAAATGTGGACTAAAACCAAACACTTGTCAAGCAAATATTCGGATTCGCCCGGCCGCTCGAACAGCCCGGCCGGCGGAACCCCCCGAAAAAATCCGGGTTGCATTCAGCGGCTGCCGCCTTTATATTGCGGACAAACGCCACAACCAAATTTCAGGCGACCCATGCGCAAGCAGCAAACAAAAGAAAAGCTGGTTCAGGAATTGACGGAGATCCTTTCCGGGGACATCTGTTTACCGGATGCGGTGGTGCATTATATTGATTCAACGCTTTCGCCAACATCCGGGCAAGCGCTGGCCGAAGCATTAGTGGATGCGGATAACTGCGAGGCGGACACGGCGGTTGAACTGATCTTTTTTCCGGATGCGGCCACACAGGAAAAACTTGAACCCATCCTCTCGGAAGCCGAACTGACCGAGGCGGAGGTTTCTGAGGTGGTCCATACTTTAAGCCAGAAAAACCTTCAGGCCCGGCTCTGTTTTCCGGATCAGCGCGGCCAAGCGATTCTGCCGGTAACTGAGACGGCCATCCGCCAGATGATAAGCCGGCTCCGCCCGAGCGCCACCATTTCCCGCCAAATCGCAGAGGCCATTGATCATTTTCTGCCGGAGGCCGAAGATGCCTGCCGGATGCGGGTCAAACTGCGAAATGCGCGGATCGGCCAAACAAACAACCAAATCGATTTTCTTTGTGCGCTAGTTAAGGGGCTTGCCCGGCCCTCGGCCCCGCATCCCACCCGTCAGCCAGATGACTTCTGGGAGCTCTTGGATCTGGCCATTTTTCTGCTGGAGCAGACCGATCCCGGAACGGACATTTATGAGGCCCTGATGACGTACAAACAGCATCTCATTAAAGCCGTCCGGGCAGGGGAAAAAAATCAGCAGGCGCTGGCATCCAATACCGTGGAAGCCCTGATCATGAAGGGGATGAATGTTTCAGCCATTGACGTGGCCGCAGCCCGGGAAAAAATTGACCAGATTGACCGGATCAGCATTGCCGTTTACGGCAAAACGGAATTTCTTTCCGCCCTGGCCCCCGCCGGCGGGCCAATGGATTTAAGTGTGCAGGACAAGGACGATATGGCCGCCGTGCTGCGGCTGCTTTCATAGGGGCCGAGGCCATTACTCGAACCGCCAGACTTCTTCAGCCAGCCGCTCCGCTTCTTCGCCCAGCCGGGTATCCTTGCCCATGGCCGCGGCTTTTTTAAATGTCTTGTAGGCTTTATTGTATTCATGGATGTCACGGTAGGCTTTGCCCAGATCCAGGTGAATCCGGGTTTGCCCGGGCGCCTTGTCCACGGCTTTTTCAAGGACTTCCACCGCCTTATCCGGCCTGCTGGTATCCAAATATACCTGCCCCAGCCCGTGAAGGGCCTTCGGAAATCCGGGCATTAAATCCAAGGCCTCTTTGTAATAATGGACGGCCTGCTCATAGTTGCCCTTATGATAGGCGATAAATCCCAGATTGGTCAGCGGGAAATGGGGCGTGGCATAGAGCAGATCATCTTTTACCGCCTCAAAACATTCAATAGCCGCATCCCAGTCTTCGTTTTCCATATAGGCCGCCCCGAGATTGTTTCTGGCCGGCGCATAATCGGGGTTTAATTCCAGGGCATACTTAAAATGCGAAATGGCTTTATCATACTGTTTTTTGGCCATATAGGCCAGGCCCAGATCATTCTGAAGAAAGGGGTCTTTGGCGTAAATCTGCTCAGCCTTCAGAAATTCCCGAAGCGCCCGGGTATAGGACTCCTGGCTCATATAGACTTCTCCCAGCTCCCGGGAGGCGGTGGCCCGCTCTTTTCGTAGCGCCAAATCGCCTGCAGCGCAGGCCGTAAGGCCGCAAATGGTTATCAGGCAGATAAAAAGCCGCCATTTTCTTGATGCCATGATGCGAATTCCTTTAATATTTTATGGTCCGCGTACCTGAAGCACGGCAAGCCCTTTTTCGGAAAGAAAATACCTTATTTCCGGCGGCACTTCAACGCTGGTGATCAGAATTCTGCGTTCTTCTCCGGACTGGCCGGGAGCTGACACCACTGTCCCCGGCAACTTAAAGGACGTATTGTGTATCCGCCGCCGATTGGCCGCCCAGAACATCGGCGTATCATTTTGTTCCACCGGCAGTTCGGATAGCAGCCGCCGGGCTGCTTGATACGGATCATTGCGGTTCTGGATTTGAATCACCTCAAAGCCGGTGAATTCAATCGATTTGATCGCATCCCCCTGCAGGTCGCCGTAATCGATCAGCACCTCGCTGCTTGGGCCAAGGGCGAGCAGGTTGGTTAAGGCTTTGACCTGGAAGCCCGCATAGGGAAATGAAATTTCAACGTTTTCCTGATATGTGTATCCCAGTTGCTCGGCGAGCGCGCGAACTACCTCGGAGGGGCTTGAGGCGATAAGGGTTTCGGCCCTGCCGACCGCCCCCTGATGTTCTGCGGCCTGCCGGGCCCGGGAAAAAACATTCTCCCGGTTGATCCAGTCCTCAACGCTTATCCATTGATGCGCCAGATAACTCCGGATGGCGGGCGCCATCTGCTCGCTTGGGTCCCGGATAAACGTAAGGCAAGCTTTGCCGTCCCCGTCCGGGCGCTCATATATGTATTCCCCCCGGACCGTCACGGATATGCCGTTATCGGAAAACGTCAGTTTGTTCTCGCACCCGTCCGGATCGATAAGCGGACAAATCTTCTGAAAAAGCTCCCGAAGCGTAGCCTTGGGCGCCAAACGGACAATCGAGAGGTTGCGCCAGAATTTTTTGATGGCAGCGGCCGCCTTCTCATCCACCCGCTCATGGGGATCAAACAGCAGACGCCCCCCCTCGGGCAGTTCCATGATCGGATTCTGCGTCAAATCGACCCTGTAATCCGCAAGCCCCGCCCGGGGAAAGAAGAAATCCCCTTCATCCATAAGCCGCGCGTTTAATATCCGGGCGGCTTTTTTATAAACCGGGCCCAGCCGCCCGGCTGCCTTTTGTTTTGGGGGCGCTGACGCTTTTTTCGGTTCTTTGGGGGGACTTTTGGATAATTCAGGGGCTTCAGCGGCCTCCTCAGGCGGCGCCTGGCTTTCAGGCTCAGGCTCAGGTTCAGGTTCAGGTTTTAGCTCCGGTGCGTTATCCGTAACCGCCGGTTCCGGCTCGGATTTGGCGGGCGGCGGCTCCGGCTCAGGCGTCTTAAACGGCTTTTTACTATCAATTTGGCCGGATTCGTCGAATACGGCATCATACCAGCCGGCATTTCGTACTGCCGGGTCCGGCAGCCGGATTTTTTCCCCCACCCGGATAAGATTGACGTCCTCCACATCCGGGTTCATGTATTTAAACAGTTCAAGCACCCTATCGTATTCCTTCCGGTTCAGTTTGCCGAACTGCTCGGCAATCAGCCTGGAAACCGTATCCCCGGACTGCACTTCATAGCGCGAGGAATTCTGGATCATGCTGTCCGGCAGGTTGGTGATGTTTATAATCGGAATGGTCACCGTGCCGGTGGATTGCCCCTCAATGGCGCCGGGCGCAAGAATTTTTAAAGGGATCAGGATCTTCTGGTTGGGATAGATTTTATTGACATCCTCAACATCCGAGTTGATTCGCTTGAAGATGGCTAAAAATTGGGGAAAATCTTCGTGCGCAATTTCGCCCCGCTGTTTGAAGAGCTTGATCACATAGTCGTTTTTCTGCACCACATAGGGATCGCAAAGAATGTCACGGCCGCGGTCCTGGCAGACCACAAAGCGCTTCTGGAAAAAGGCGGCATGGGCCGGAAAAGCCAGTAAAATACCGGCGAGCACCGCGACCATACCCCAGACAATGGCAAATAACCGGAATCTGCCGGATTCCATCTAACGGGAAACCTTCTTTAAATCCAAAATTTGAGCGATTTCCCGGGCTATCCGGGAAACGAACCCATCCAGCGCCTCCCCGGACAGCGGTTTGCCCGGTTCGGGCACGGCTTCCAGATCCGCCGGGCGGATGAGTTCCGGCGCATTGATGAGCGCCGGCTTGGGGGTTACCTCGTATTCCGGCGGAAAGCTGTCTTCAAAATACATTTCCTGAAAGCCCGAGAATTTCAGCGCATGGGCGGTGGAATCCAAAATCACGCTTTCATGCGGTTCAACCAGGCCGCGCGCCCTGGCGGCCACAATACCGGCCAGGCATTCCCCGCCGTGCGTACAGATCACATGGCCGTTTCGGTTGGCGGTGAGCTGCCAGTCCATGATCTGCTGTTCGGTCACCTCGGCCACAAACACCCGCTGCCGGCCGGCCATTTGATTGTATTTTTCCACAAGGTGGATCACCCGCGGCATGGAAACCGGGTTTCCGATCATAGCGGCCTGGGCCACGCTGGGTTTTACATGCACGGGCTCAAAATGCCGCTTTTCCGGCTCAGGCTCCAGATAATACTTGTATACCGGATTGGCATGTTCGGACTGCACCCCGATAATCTTGGGCAGGGCATCAATAATGCCGGTTTCAAAAAATTTCAGGAACCCGTTGATCACCGCCGTAATGTTGCCAGCATTCCCGATGGGCACCACCACCACCTTGTCGGCCAGATCATACTCAAAATACTGGGCGATCTCATAGGAATAGGATTCCTGCCCCAGGATCCGCCAGGCGTTTTTGGAATTTAAAAGCGCCACGTTATAGGTCTCAGACAGAGCCTCTACGATTTTCATGCAGTCGTCAAAAACCCCCGGAATCTCAAAAACCGCCGCCCCGCTGCCCAGGGGCTGGGAAAGCTGCTGGGGGGTCACCTTTTTATGCGGCAGAAGGACCGCGGATTTTACCTTCGGCTGCAGATAAGACGCATAAAGGGCGGCAGAGGCGGAAGTATCCCCGGTTGAGGCGCAGACCGCCAAAATATTTTCCACAAGCCCCTGCTGGATGAGGTACTGAATATAGCTTAACGCACTGGCCATGCCCCGGTCCTTAAACGAGGCGCTCGGGTTCTGGCCGTCATTTTTAAAAAATATCCGGGCCCCGGCGGTTTCCTGTAAAAACCGGTTGGACTCGATGATCGGGGTGTTGCCTTCGCCGAGATAAACAATCGCATCCAGCGGCAGGATCGGCCCGATAAACTCGTGGAACCGGTAGATCCCCTGAAGCGCCGGGATATTCAGCATTTTCCGGTAATCAAAAATCTCCTGCCAGGTTTTGCCGGAAATCGCCTTTAGCCGCTCGAATTTCGGATCCTGGAGCAATAAGACCTTGCCGCAGTCCGGACAGGTGTATAACAGTTTTTCAATGCCGTATTCGGCGCCGCAGCCCAGGCACCGGTAAATCAGTTTGCCGGCCGGCGCAGGCACCAGGTAGGGCTGGATATCTTTTGAAAATTCTTCGGGTTTCACGGTGTGATACGTTCCTTTCCGCCCATATAGGATCTCAAGGCCTCCGGGATAACCACGCTCCCGTCGGCCTGCTGGAAATTCTCCAGAATCGCGGCCACAGTCCGCCCCACCGCGAGACCCGAGCCGTTTAAGGTATGAATCGGCTCGGTGCCCTTCTTTCCCTTGCGACGCATGCGGATGCCGGCGCGCCGGGCCTGGAAGCCCTCAAAATTGCTGCAGGAGGAAATCTCCCGGTACTTTTCCTGGGCCGGCAGCCATACCTCGATATCATAGGTTTTAGCGGATGAAAACCCGAGATCGCCGGTGCATAAAACCACCACCCGGTAGGGAAGGTTAAGCCGCTTGAGCACTCCTTCCGCATCCGCCAATAACGTTTCCAGTTCATCATAGGAGTTTTCCGGTGCAACAAACTTGACCAGCTCCACCTTATTGAACTGATGCTGCCGGATCAGCCCGCGCGTGTCCTTACCATGGGAGCCGGCCTCGGATCGGAAGCAGGGCGTATAAGCGGTATAGTAGATTGGAAGGCTTTCCTCGTCAAGAATTTCATCCTGATATATATTGGTTACCGGCACCTCGGCGGTGGGAATCAGGTAATAGTCCCAGTCTTGCAGTTTAAAAAGATCCGTTTCAAACTTGGGCAGCTGACCGGTGCCGGTCATGGATTTGCGGTTTACAATAAACGGCGGCAGCACCTCCGTATACCCGTTTTCCCGGGTATGAAGATCCAGCATAAAGGAGATAAGCGCCCGCTCAAGCTGGGCGCCCGCGCCAAAATACAAGGGGAACCGCGAGCCCGTAATCTTGGCCGCCCGCTCGAAATCCAGAATATGCAGGGCCTCGCCGATGTCCCAGTGAGCCCTGGCGTCAAAATCAAAATCCGGCCGCTCGCCCTCTTCCCGGACCAGGCGGTTCTGGGTATCATCTTCACCCACCGGCACCGAGGCCTCCGGAATATTGGGAATACGGATCAGAATCTCATTAAGGGTGTTTTCGCAGTCCGCCAGTTCCTGCTCCATCTTTTTGATCCGGCTGGAAACATCGCGCATCTCGACAACCTGATCTTCGGCATCTTCACCGTTTTTCTTCTTCTTTGCGATCTCATCGGAGACCATGTTCCGGCGGTGGCGCAGCGCCTCCATTTCAGAGAGAATCTCCCTGCGCCGCTCATCCGCTGATTTAAACGTATCCAAGTCAGCGGCATCCCCCCGTTTCTGCAAAGCCTCTGAAACTTCAGACAAATTTTGTCGGACGTACTTGATTTCCAGCATAGCGTACCTATATTGTTAATGAATAAGTATACTTAACAATTCATAAAATATTAAAAATTAGCACCCAATACAGGGGGCGTCAATAATTATTGAAAATTTTGAAAAAATCATATATAAGGGGTATTTATTTTTGCTTGTGTTGGAGAATAGATTGATGGAGGATGTCAAAGAAAAAAAACAGGAACTGCGGAAACTGATTGAGAAAAAGCTGGAAGCCTACTCCCGGGAAGAGATCCGGAAAAAGCTGGATGCGATCGAAGCCCAGCTCTTTGAGTTCGCCAATTTTATTGAAGCCGAAGTTTCCCTGTTTTATATCAATACCCATCGCGAGGTGGATACGGATCATATTATCCGCCGGTGCATTGACAGCCCCAAAGACATCGTGCTGCCGCTGTTTGACGATGCCAATGGCGGAGCCAGACTCTACAAGATTCAGAATGTGGATGCGGACTTAAGAAAAGGGACCGGCAAAATGCTGGAACCCAATCCAAAGCGATGTAAGCCGGTTTCCATGGATCATATCGATATCGCCATTATACCGGGGGTCGCTTTTGACGAAAAAGGCGGACGATTGGGCATCGGTGCCGGGCGGTATGACCGGATGATTCCAAAACTGCCGGTCACGGCCAGAAAAGTGGCCTTTGCGTTCGAGGATCAGATCACCCAGATGGTTCCCATGGAATCCCACGATAAATTCGTGGATATCATTATTACCGAGGAACGCATCATCTATAAGATTTAGCGCATCGCCCCGCTTGCTTGCGATAAATCCAAACACCTCAAGAAAGCCTGTTTTCCGGAAGCTATGAAACCTGTTGTTGCCATTATCGGCCACCCGAATGCCGGAAAATCCACCCTGTTCAACCGTATCACCCGAACAACGGACGCTTTGGTTGACGATTTTCCGGGGGTTACCCGGGATCGACACTATGGAAACGCCGAGTGGGACGGGTGCGCTTTTACCCTGATTGATACCGGCGGATTCGCCGGGGCGGAGGATGAATTCACCGCCATGAGCCGTCTCCAGGTGGAACAGGCGGTCAAGGAAGCGGATGCGGTCATTCTGCTCTTTGACGGAAAAACCGGGCCCACCCCGTATGACCGCGAACTTCTGGCGCTTGTGCAAACCCATAACGTGCCCGTGATGCTTACGGTGAACAAGGTGGACAGCGAAACCCAGGAGGACCGGTGCTATCCCTTTTACGAACTCGGCGTGGACCGATTCTTTCCCGTCTCCGCGGAACACGGGTATGGGGTTTACGAGCTCCTGGACCGGTTAACCGCCGAATTGCCTGATGCCGCGCCGGAACCGGAAGCCGAGGCAATAAAGATCGCGGTCATCGGGCGGCCGAATGTGGGCAAATCCTCTCTCATCAACCGGATTCTGGGCGAAGACCGGGTGATGGTGAGCAGCCAGCCCGGCACCACCCGGGATGCCATTGACACGCCATTCTTCAGGGACGGCCGCCGCTATATTTTTATCGATACCGCCGGGATCCGCCGGAAAAGCCGGGTATCCAAAAAAATTGAAAAGTATTCCATTATAAAGGCCCTTAGAAGCATTGAACGCGCGGATGTGGTGCTGATTCTTCTGGACGGCTACGAGGGCATCACCGAGCAGGACGTCAAAATCGCGGGCTATGCCTTTGAACAGGGCCGGGGCTGCATTTTTGTCCTGAACAAATGGGATATCGTGGAAAAAGACAGCCGAACCATGCAGCGCATGATGGACTGGTTAAGAAGCGAGGCCAAGTACTTAAGCTTTGCCCCGGTATTAACCGTATCCGCCGTGACCGGAAAGCGCGTGCCCCGGATATTTGAAACCGTGGATACCGTCTATGCCCAATATGCAAGCCGCATTGCCACCGGCCCGTTAAACAAGATCATCGAGCAGGCCACTGAGCGCACGGAGCCGTCGCTCTTTCGCGGCCGGCGTCTGAAATTCTATTACGCCACCCAGGCATCAACCCGGCCGCCCACATTCGTCTGCTTTGTCAACTACCCCGAAGGCGTGCATTTTTCTTACAAACGCTACCTCATCAACCAGATCCGGGCGGAGACCGGCCTGGACCAGGTGCCGGTGCGGCTTTACTTCAGAAAACGCGGGGAATCCGAACCCAGACAAAAGAAAAAGCGCCCGGCGCCGACTAAAAAGAAAAAAGCCCGGAAACGGGCCTGATTCGACCGGACATCCCTATGGCGTCCTCTGACGAAACCAACGAAACCCGAAACCTTTTCAATCCGCCGCCCCAAAAGGCGGCTGACGACTCCCGGCCCCTGGCCGACCGGATGCGGCCCAAAAACCTGGATGCGCTGATCGGCCAGCAGCATGCGGCGGGCCCCGGCACCCTGATTCGAAATGCCGTCACCGCGGACCGCCTGTTTTCCATGATTCTGTGGGGCCCGCCCGGCTCCGGCAAAACAACCATCGCCCGGATCATTGCGGAACAGACCAGCTGCCATTTCGTTCATATTTCAGCGGTGCTCACCGGGGTTAAAGACATCCGAAGCGTTATTGAGACCGCCAAGGAGCAGCAGCAGCGCTACCAGAAACGTACCATCCTGTTTGTAGATGAAATCCACCGGTTTAACAAATCCCAGCAGGATGCCTTCCTCCATCACGTGGAAAGCGGCCTGATCACGCTGATCGGCGCCACCACGGAAAACCCTTCGTTTGAGGTCATATCCGCGCTTCTGTCCCGTTGCCAGATCATCTCCCTGTATGCCCTGTCGGATGCGGATATCCAAACCCTGCTTACCCGGGCCGCGGCAGATTCTCTAAACGGGCTGGGCGAAACGGACTTAACGCTTTCGGATGAGGCGGCCGCCCATATTGTTTCCATATCCGACGGCGACGGGCGGGCGGCGCTAAACGCGCTTGAGGTGGCCGCATTTACCGCGCAGTCCGCCGGGCATACGGAAATCACCCGCCAGGATGTGGAAACTGCGCTGCAGCGCAAAGCCCTTGCCTATGACAAGGCGGGCGAGGAGCATTACAACCTCATCTCCGCCTTTCACAAGAGCCTGCGCGGGGGCGATCCGGATGCGGCCCTTTACTGGCTGGCCCGTATGATGGAAGGCGGCGAGGACCCATTCTATATTGCCCGCCGCATGGTGCGGTTTGCCTCGGAGGATATCGGCAATGCCGATCCCCGGGCATTGACCCTTGCCATGGACGCCATGGACGCCTACCGGTTTCTGGGGTCTCCGGAAGGGGACTTAAGCCTTGCGCAGGCCGCCGCCTACCTGGCATGCGCGCCCAAGAGCAATGGGATCTACGCGGCGTACGGGCAAATCCAAAAAACCATCAAAAAAACCGGCACCCTGCCGGTGCCCTACCATATCAGAAACGCCCCGACCCGGATCATGAAGGAGGAGGGCTACGCCGAAGGGTACAAATACCCACACGATTACCCGGAGGCGGTGGTTTCCCAGGACTATCTGCCGGAGAAATTAAGGGGCCGCTCATTTTACCAGCCCACGGACCGGGGCTATGAGAAAATCATCAGGGAAAGACTGGATCACTGGCGGACCATCAGCCGGAAAAGTCAAAAAAAATAGGCCTTAGTCATACGCTTTCTCTATATTCGCCAGCTTTTCAAGATATACATCCTTGTATATCAGGCCATTCTGATGGCGAATATCATCCAAGGCCAGCTGAATGTGGGGCCGGATGTCTATGCCGTAGCGGTTCAAGGTGGCCTTATTGGCCTGATCAAGCACCCGCACGCTGTAATATCGGGTCAGGCAGCGGATGGTGGAATCCCGGCGCAAAATATAGCTCTTGCCGGAAAGCGTGTTTAAAAAAAAGCCCGCATACTCGTACAGCGTTTCCAGAGAAACGACCGCCTCGCTCTGCTCCCCGCAGCCGCCCAGTTTAACATAGTAGTCATAAAAATTCAGCAGGGCATGCTCCAGCACATCTCTTTCTGTCTGCAGGATATGCTTGATGAGCGCAATCCGCTTCTTATCCAGGGTGCGGAAAAAATGGGCCTGGTTGTGTATGAGGCTTATGATATCCTGGGTTTCTCTTATGATTAACGGCGGTCTGGCCGAAAGCGCAGTCACCATATCCTCAAACACCTGACGGGCGCCTTCAGCATCCTCAATGCCGGCGGCCGCCAAAACCCCCTGCTGATCCAGGTAGCTGAAAAATGCGTTGATTTTCTGCTCCAACTGATAGCAGCCGGGGGTTTCCATGACTGCCATGGTATTGATGGGCGGCTTTTCCGGCGGCTCGCCGAAAACCTTTTCGATCCGTTCGGCAGCCGCCTGCTTTGGCGTCTGTTTTTGCTCGTCCGCCTGTTCAAGCTTTTGCTCTAAGGCTTCAACCGTTTCCTGCAGGTCCCTGGTTTGCGCTGCCAGGTGCTGCGCCTGCTCCGATACAGCGGTCTGGACTTCCTGCTGATGCCATTGCATTACTTTAAGATATCCGAAGTAGCCGGCAACCGCAACGATGGCCAGCACGATGACAGCAGCGACATACTTTCCGGTATTGGAGGTGGCGAATTGATGATCCGGCATTTGAATACCAGGCTCCTTATTAGAAGGTATTAGCTGTTATTAATATAGCATAGAATTGAAAAATGTCGAAGATCTCATGCTCATTCTGACCACCCGGCTAATTTTTTATATAATAATCACTGGATACCCTTTATCAGGTCTTCCAAGGAACTTAATCGGGTTTTAGGTTTTGGGTATTAGGTATTAGGTTAATGAAATCAAGAAGTTATGGTCGGCACGGTGGCCGACCCTACGATGAATCGGGTTTTTCCCCATTCGTAGGGCGGGCCACCGTGCCCGCCTGAAAAATAGATAGAACAAATTTACCGTGTATACGAACGGCATTGTCTGGACAATCCCGGGCACATGGGGTATGGTATGTGCCATGAAAAAACGATCGATTGCCCTGTGTGTGGCCGGCATGCTTGTTTTAGCCGGCCTTGGCCTTTCCGCGTGCTCGTTTAAGGAAAAGCTGCCGGAGACCGTCACTGACATGCATGGAAAATGCGCTAAAATTGACATCGGTCCCGGGCCGGAGGATTTTGTGCTGGATAAGTGGCAGCATCCGTCCCGGTTTCTGATTTCATGCTGTGAGCGGCGGGAACCGCCAAAAAACGGCAATATTTTCTTTTATGAACCGGAGACCGGCCGCAAAGGCATTATGCGGCGAAAAGGGGAACCCGCGCGAATTGCCGCATTCAAACCCCATGGCATGGATGTCCGGCATGCAGAAGGCGTTACCTATCTTTACGTCATCCTCCACGACCCCTATGATACCGGCGAAAAAACCGAGCATGCGGTGGCTGTATACCAGGTGTTTCAGGATCAGCTGACATTTAAGAATTGGTTCGAGGATCCGGATTGTCTCTGGTCGCCCAATGATCTCTCCGTTCTTGAAAACGGCGACATTTACTTAACCAATGATTACCGCGGCAAGCTGGACCTCTATTTTAAGCGGCGCGCCTCGGAAATCGCCTTCTACGATGCGGATGATAAAAAATGGCAGATCGCCGCAAAGGATCTGGCCTTTGCCAACGGCATTCTGGCGGAAACGGATCAGGTGTTTGTCACCACCACGCTGGGCAATCAGGTACTCTCCTTTCCCCGGCACCCGGACGGCAGGCTCGGTGAAGCAGAAGCGGTCGTCTCCTTAAAAGGCGGGGACAACCTGATGCGGTATGGGAAGTACCTGATCACTGCGGCCCATTATGATGATTGGGCGTTCTTACGGCATGCCAAGGACAGTGAAAAAACCGCCCCCACGGTGGTCATGCGGATCACCCCGGAGACGGGCGTGAAAAAGCCGATTTACGTCAATTCCGGAGAATTTATCAGTGCGGCCTCCACGGCCCTGGTCTACCAGGGTAAGATTTATATCTCCCAGGTGTTTGATCCCTTTATGGTGGCCTGTGACGCGCCGCCGGATATCGACTGGTAGCGTTTTATGGAAGAATCCCTGCAGCCTACGCAATTCATTAATTTTGACGATCCGTCGGTCGCCGCCTTTGCCGATGAAAAGGCCGGTCAACTAAAGGACCCAACAGCCCGGGCGGTCAACCTTTATTACGCCGTGCGCGACGGGATCCGCTATGATCCCTATGCCATCGATCTTTCGGTTGAAGGCCTGAAGGCAAGCACCACCCTTAAAAACGGCCGCGGCTGGTGTGTGGCCAAGGCGATTCTTCTCGCCGCCTGCTGCCGGCATAAAAATATCCCCGCCCGCTTAGGCTTTGCCGATGTTAAAAACCATTTGTCAACCGAGCGACTGCGCCAGCAGATGCAGACCGATATCTTTTACTGGCACGGATATACGTCTATTTACTTGAACGGCCAATGGCTTAAGGCCACCCCGGCATTTAATATCGAACTTTGTGAGAAATTTTTCCTAAAGCCCCTTGAATTTGACGGAAAATCCGACGCCATCTACCACCCCTTTGACCTTAAGGGCAACCGGCACATGGAATACATCCGGCATCGGGGCGAATTCGCGGATCTGCCGCTGGAAGAGATCATTGAAACATTTGAAAGAGAATACCGGCCGGCGGATGAATCCTGGCGGAATGCGGATTTTGATAAGGACGTGGCCAGGGAGAGGAAGCGCTAGCGCATGACCTTAATGTTTTTTCCGGCAGTGCCGAACAAAAAAAGCTTCACCCAGGCGATGCCCAGACGCAGCAGGGCCACGTCATCGGATTTGATTTTTAGACGGATATCGGATTTAACCTTATACCGCTTAAGAAAACTGCTGTTTAAAACAAAATCCCGGAACGTATCCACGTTATAAGTGGCCATAAAGGCCATCCGTCCCTTCTGCCCGTCAGGCCCCTCTCCGCCCCAGGGATCGGCGCGAAACAGCCGCATGAAGTCCGCCCATTCAACGGTCATCTGGTTATAAAAAACCGCCTCCTGGTCCGCCGCCCAGGTATCCTTGGTCCAGGTAGTCTCCTCATACTGCCCCTGACAGAAATCCGGGGGGCGGAAATAATGGACGAGTCGACTTTGGCCGGTCTGCCCGTCATAATAAATCCCGTGTTCAACAGGAAACGCCCGACAGGTCTGGGGCCGGTCCGGATAGACCCGGCAGCCGGCATCCGTCAAAAAAGGACAGGTTTTCTCCTGGTTCTCCGCCATGTGCAAAAGCACAGAGGGGAAGTGACTGCCTTCGCGGACCACGACGTCCGCGTAGGCGTCGATAAACTCGCCTGAGGTGATACCCAGGGATTTACGCAGCCGGATCACATCATAGGGGTATAAAAAAAGGTTCAGATTCCGGCAGCACCGGTTAAAGCAGGAGATACCCGGATAGCAGCGGAAACAGAAGCGATCCGTGTCTTCAAGGAGGCGTCCCGGGATATCCGCCGGGTCATCGGTTTCCACATACTTCATATAAACGATTCCTTTTAAGGATGCAAACTCGCATCCACAATCATATCAGCCACGGTTTTCCTGATCCGGGCGTCAATGCCGGCATGGGCCTTAAACGCCTGCTCCAGTCGGGCCATTTGGGCATAAAACGGGGTCCGGTCAAAAGGCACATAGGATTTATGCCCGCAGACGCGCTCAAATTCGCCGCAGCCCGGCCCATAAGTTTTGGGTTTTCCCGGCGGGCGGAGTTCATGGGCCAATCCATGGAGCCGGCAGATCATGGGCCGATACGGATAAAGCGCGCACCAGCCATCAATATTGGCCGGACACATCAGGCGGTCCGCGCCGGGCGCATTTGCCCGCTGAGCAAAAGCCACTCCCCGGGCCCTGCGCTGGATCAACTGTTGACTATCGGCTGCCAGCCCGGCAAAACCGGCGAGCAGATAAGCGGTTTCAATATGGGTGTGGTGATAAAACCTTGTCTGGCAGCAGTTATCCGCACACCCCCGGCAATTAAAGCCATATTCGGCGGCAATCTTTTCGTATACCTGGTCCATTTCCGCATACAAATCCGCCAGCCGATCAAAAAAATCACCGGGCGCCGGATAGATGGTATCGTAAGACATGGATGGCATCGAGTGGATCAAACCAGGGGGGTGGGCACGAATATGTTATTATAGAGGTTTAATACGTAGCGGTCAGTCATACTGGCGATAAAATCGCAGATCAGCCGGTCCAGGGGCGCTTCCTGGTGATAGGCCACCGCCATTTCCATGCCGGCGAGCTTGGCTTTCATGGCCTCGGGATTTTCCAGAAAATAGCTGTAAATCTCTATAATCATCTTTTTTGCCTTGATAAACTCGGCATGCACCCGCTCCGAGCGGTAGACATTCTCATAGAGAAAGCCGCGCAGACAGTCCATGGCATCCGCAACCGGCTCGCTCAATTTTAAGACGTAATCGTCATCCTGGATCTCGCTTGAATAAATCAGATCCCGGATCATGGTGGTGGCGCGCTCGGAATGCCTGGCACCCAGGACGGCCGCACAATCCTTCGGCACCTGGGATTCCTTAACCACCCCGCTTCGGATGGCGTCATCCAGATCATGATTCAAATAGGCGATAATATCGGCAAACCGTACAATCCGGCCCTCCACCGTACAGGCGATCTCCGAGGGGTCAGAGGGCATGATATCGCCAAACCCCTTGGAATGCTTTAAAATGCCGTCTCTTACCTCATAGGTCAGGTTAAGCCCCTGGCCGTGTCTTTCGAGCACGTCCACGACCCGCAGGCTCTGTTCGTTATGACAGAAGTCCGGGGAATAAATCTCCTTGAGCGCGGTCTCTCCGCTGTGGCCGAACGGGGTATGGCCCAGGTCATGGCCCAGGGCAATGGCTTCGGCCAGATCTTCGTTCAAACGCAGCGCCCGGCTGATGGTTCGGGCGATCTCGGCCACCTCCAGGGTATGCGTCAGCCGGGTACGGTAATGATCGCCCAGGGGCGACAAAAAAACCTGGGTTTTATGTTTTAAGCGGCGGAAGGCGTTGGAAAACACGATGCGATCCCGGTCCTGCTGGTATACGGTGCGCACCGGACAAGGGGCTTCTTCGCGGGCCCGCCCCCGGGATTTAGCGGAAAGCATCCCATAGGGCGAAATAAAATTGGCCTCCCGCTGCTCAAAATCCTCACGGATGGTCGGGGACGGTTTATCTATCCCCTGGCCGGAACGGTTTATGTTGTATTGACGATACATAATTTTAAATATCTAAATAAATCCGCCGGATTTGCCTGCCGCAGGCACCGGCACGACTTTAATAAACTACTAATTTTATCCTTAAATTAAAAATTCTGTAAAGGAAAAATTAATCCCATTGCTAAAAGAAATTCAGATTCGGCTCCGCTGACAATTCCGGCGGGGTTTGCAGAAATTCATTCACCCGCGCCCGGAGTTCATTCAGATCCGCTGCCTTGCGAAGCCGCTTGTTAAATGCATGGCCGTACCTGAAATAGGCGGCCATGTAGACCGCGGCTTTCCGAAATCGCCGGAGGGCGGTGGCCTCATCATAATGGGCCGCCAGAAGATCGATCAGGCGGTTAAACATTTCGGCATACGATTCCGGGCCGAACCTGCGCCCGTGGATCATTTCGGAAAACACCCACGGCCGGGCAACGGCGCCGCGGCCCAATGCCACCCCGTCGCAGCCGGTTTTAAGCAGCATGGCCTCGCAGTCGGCGGCTGAGAAGACATTGCCGTTTCCGAACACCGGAATGGATACGGCGGATTTCACTTCCCCGATATAGGCCCATTTCGGCGGCCGGGCCCGACGGTCCGGCGCCACCCGGGGATGGAAAGTCAAGGCATCTGCGCCCGCGGCTTCAAACCGCCGGGCCATTTCAACGGCCGGTGCCGGTGAATCCGTCCATCCGGTCCGGAATTTGACAGAAACCGGAAATTCCACCGCCTGCCGGACCGCTTTGACAATGCTTACCGCCTGATCCGGGGATTTTAGGAGTGCAGCCCCGCAGTTACGCTTGCAGATCCGGGCCACTGAGCAGCCGAAATTGAGATCCACGCCGAAAAACCCCTCTTTTTCGATCCGCCGGGCCGCGGCCGCCATATCCGCCGGCGAATCCCCGAAAATCTGGCAGACCAGCCAGGGCAGCTCCGCATCCCGCCATCTGAAGACCGAGGACACATACCGGTTTTCCTGGGGTACGGAGCGGGCGCTGCACATTTCCATAGACATCAACCCCGGCCCGCCGTATTCAGCCAGAAGCTCCCGGAAGGCGGCATTGCCCAATCCGGACATGGGGGCAAGCATCAGACGGTTGTCAATCTGCTGATCCCGGATTTGGAGCGGGGTGGTTAAATATTTGTGAATTTTTTGATCCATAAAGCATTATAATAAGACATAAGCTCGCCAAATCAACCCGGATCGCTTTCACGATCCAAACCGATGGCCGGCAGGGGCCCGTCCCCGCAACCAGGGCTAATTTGTTCTGTATCCAAATCGAAATCGCTATCGGGATCGGGATCGAAAAAAATATGACCCTTGGACACGAAAAACTGGACGTCTATCGCCTTTCAATAGGCTACGTTGCATGGGTTTACGAGAAGGCCGACAGGCCTGAACGGAGTCCATCGGCCCGCCCGGGATCAATGGCTTCGGGCCAGCCAGTCGATACCGCTCAATATCGCCGAAGGTAATGGCAAGACCGCGGAAGCCGACCGAAAGCGTTATTTCGAAATCGCTCGTGGCTCCGCGCTTGAGTGCGCGGCGATTCAAGATGTGCTGGTTGTCGGCAAGGCGCTGGACAAGATGGAAAGCCGGAACCGCAAGGATGAACTCGACCGTATGGCCGCGATGCTCAGCCGTCTCGGCGGAAGAGGATACCAAGTTCGAGAGGATCAGGAAGTCTACAGCATCGATTTCGATCCCGATTCCGATTTCGATCCCGATTTCGATCCCGATAGCGAAGAAAACGAATCCCAACCTTAGCGTTAACAGGACCGGGGGTATGGATTTTGCGGTTAGAACAAATTAGCCGTGCCCACGTAACAAAAAATCTTGACTTAACAGACATATCTGTATTTTAATTAATAGTTTAATTAAATTTTAAGGAGGAATAAATGGGCGCATATGAATTCTATGAGGTGGTTAAAAAACCGCCGATTGCCTGGGTGTACTTAAACCGGGCGGAAAAGAAAAACGCCATGAATCCGCCCGCCTGGAAGGAAAGCGTCCCGATTTTTAAAGATCTGGACGAAGATGCCGAAATCCGGGCGGTGATCATTGCCGGAAAAGGTCCCTGCTTTTCGACCGGCATTGACCTGATGGGCATGGCCTCGGAACTGTCCGAGCTGATGGAGCCCAACCAGAAAGGCGGGGTGAAATGGCGCCTGATCCACAAAATTCATCCGCTTCAGGATACCATGAGCTGTATTGAATGGTGCAAAAAACCGGTGATCGCGGCCATTCACGGCTACTGCATCGGCGCCGGCCTGGATATGGCCACGGCCTGCGATATCCGGCTCTGTTCCAAAGATGCGCAGTTTTCACTAAAAGAAGCCGCCGTTGGCTTTGTGGCCGATGTCGGGGTACTCCAGCGCATCCCTTTGATCGTGGGCCAGGGCATCGCCCGGGAGCTGGCCTATACTGCCAAATTGATTGATGCCGCGCGGGCAAAGGATATTCTTTTGGTCAACGACATCTATGATGACCATGATGCGCTTATGGCCGGGGCTGAAGCCATGGCCGAAGAGATCGCCGGAAACTCGCCGCTGGCCGTGCAGGCATCCAAGGATGTGCTAAACTACGGAATTGGCAAAAGCATCGATGACGGCCTTAAATATGTGGCCTCAATCAGCTCCAACATCATCCCCTCGGACGATTTAATGGAAGCCATGACCGCGTTTTCCGAAAAAAGAAAGCCCCAATTTAAGGGCGAATAGCAAAAGCAGACGATCCATACATGCGGGTATACCTTAACACTCTGGGGTGCGCCAGAAACCTTGTGGACAGCGAGGTCATGGCCGCCGCTATGGTAAAATCGGGCGCTTTGATGACCGAAGATCCTGCTGACGCCGAAACCATTGTGGTCAACACGTGCAGTTTCATCGAATCCGCCATCAACGAATCCGTGGACACAATTCTGGCGCTGGCCGCATACAAAAAAAACGGGAACTGCCGGCGGCTGATTGTCACCGGATGCCTGCCTGAGCGCTTTGGCGAAGAGATCGCCGCGGCCATCCCCGAAGTGGACCTTTTTCTGGGCACCGGCGCCTATGATCAAATCACGGATGCGATGGCCGGCCGATTTGCCCCCGGCACCTGCCGGCTGCCGCCCCCGGAATCCCTTGCCCTGCCCACGCGGGCCGCCGGCAGAAAGCCGTCGACCTATCCGGTGGCTTACGTAAAAATCGGTGATGGCTGCAACCGGCACTGCACCTACTGCGTGATCCCCAAACTGCGGGGCCGGCTGAGAAGCCGGGCGGCCGCGGACATTCTGGCCGAAGCCGAAGAACTGGCGGCCCGGGGCTTTAAAGAAATTGTCCTCATCGCCCAGGATACCTCCGCCTACGGCCTGGATTTAAGCCCCCGGCAGTCCCTGGCCGGCCTGCTGGACCGGCTGGCCGGCAGGCTGCCAGACATACGGATCCGGTTTCTCTACGGCTCGCCGGATTATACGGACGCGGCATTAATCGCCACAGTGGCCAAACACCCCGCCATTGTGCCCTACTTTGACCTGCCGGTCCAGCATGTGAGCCCGGGGGTATTAAAGCGTATGGGCCGGACATATGCCAAGCCTGAGCTTCTCCAGCTGTTTGACCAAATCCGGGCCGAAATTCCCGGGGCGGTGCTTCGTACCACACTTCTGGCGGGTTTTCCCGGAGAGACCGAAGCGGATTTCACCGAACTTTTGGATTTTCTGGAAACCGTGCGGTTTGACCATGCCGGCGTATTTATCTATTCGGATGCCGAGGATCTGGCCGCCCACCGCCTGCCGGACCATGTGGCACCCGCCGATGCCAGGGCGCGCTATGAACGCCTGATGACGCGTCAGGCGGACATCTCGCTCGAAAAAAACCAAACGCGGATCGGAAAGACCTATGCCGTGCTTGTGGAGCATCGGATTGATGATCATCTTTATGTGGGACGCGCAGGGTTTCAGGCGCCTGAAGTCGACGGCGTTATCTATATCGAATCGTCCGGCTTATCAGTCGGCGATTTTATCAATATTCGCATTACGGAAGCCTATGCCTATGATCTTAAAGGAGAACCCGAATGGCCGGTTTAAAAGATGACCTGCTGGCGCGGATTAAGCCGGATTTAGACCGGATTGAAGCCGCCCTGGCGGCCAACCTCACCCCGCACCTGCAGCTGGTTTCAGATACCGCCGGCCATTTGATATTCAGCGGCGGCAAACGGCTGCGGCCCCTGCTGAACGTGCTCTGCGCCAGACTCTGCGGCCGTGAAGACGAATTTGTGGTCAAATTCTCGACCATCGTGGAATTTCTTCATACCGCCACCCTGCTCCACGATGACGTGGTGGATGATGCGACCATGCGACGGGGCAGACCCGCAGCGCATGAGGTTTTCGGAGCGCCGGTCACCGTTTTGGTCGGGGATTTTCTGCTCGCCCGGGCCCTCTCCATTGCCGCCCAAACCGGGAGCCCGAAAATCATCCGCGTGATTTCCAGCATAACGGAAAGTATGTGTCAGGGCGAAATCCAGCAGCTAACCCGCAAAGGCGACATCACCCTCACGGAATCCGAATACATGGAGGTCATCCAGCGAAAAACCGGTTATCTGATCCAGGGCGCCTGCCAAACCGGGGCGATCCTGGCCGGTGCGGCCGCGGAAACCGAAAGGCAGCTTTCAGACTACGGCTATCATATCGGCATGGTCTTCCAGATGGCCGACGATCTCCTGGACTACATCGCTGAGACCGATACCCTGGGCAAAACCGTGGGCGCGGACCTCAGGGAGGGAAAACTCACGCTGCCGCTCATCCACACCCTTGAGCAAGCCAATGGCAAGGACCGGGAAAGAATTATCGAAATCGTGCGAAAGGAATCGTTTTCCACGGATGAATTCAAGCAGCTGGTTAAAATAATTGATTCCTATGGCGGAATCTCCTATTCTCGGGAAAGAGCGGGCGCTCACGTGGAAAAGGCCAAGGCCATGCTGGCGGCATTCCCACCGGGTGAGACCCGGGAGACACTTTTCATGCTGGCCGACTATGCATTGAGCCGGGGCAGTTAATCGGCACCTAAATTGAGCGTTTCAGATTGTTAAAAAAATGATTCCATAAAGGATTATAGCAATTTATATTTAAAAATCTGAAACCCTCCGGGATTTCCAATTTTACCGCATCTACTGCGTCAGATGCAGCCTCGCATAGGCCACTATAGCTTGCCTGCATCTTCCTTGTATCTGCGGCAAACTTGAAAATCACTCAATTGAGGCCGGCAATAACCCATTCAACTAAAAAAGGAATATCCATGACTGATCGGTTCTGGCTCAAACCATTGGCGATCCAACTGGCCGTGACACTTGTACTGGCAGCCGTTCTTGTGTCGGGAGGGCCGGCTGCTGCGGAAAGCGCTGAAAAAGAAATCACCGTCATCGGCTCAAGCCGGATCTATGATAATGTGACCAGCGCGCGCAATACCGCCGTGGCGGAGGGCCTGCTGTCTGCGGTCGAGTCCGTGGCGCTGGGTATGATTTCAGAACAAGCCCTGAAAACCGACTTTGATCTGATCAGCACAAAGCTCTATGAAAACCGCCAGGATTTTACCCGGGGCTATCAGGTGTTAAAAGAGCTAAATACCGGCAAACACTACCGACTCCTTATCCGCTCTACGGTCTCAACGGATAAAATCCAAAATATGCTCCAGGACTTAGGCATTGCCGTCGCCCCCGAAGCACTGCCCAAAATCCTTTTTCTGGTGGCGGAAAAACACGCGGATGACCTTTCTTTTTCCTACTGGTGGCAGACCCGGGGCTCGCAATTTATCCAGACGGCAGCGGTCAAACCGATGAAACAGGCCTTTAAAGAAAAAGGCTTTCCGGTCATTGATGAACAGGAACTCCCCGCTGAGCAGATCCTTGCCGACCTGGAGCTTTCGGCGGAAATAACTCAGCCGGAGGCCATTATGCTGGGCCGGCGCGTTCAGGCCGATGTGGTAATCCTTGGTAAAGCCCGGGCCGCTGAAACGCCCAACAAAATGGGCATGGATACCAAAACCTTCAAGGGGACGGTGTCTGTTAAGGCTGTGGATGTCCAAAACGAAACCGTCATCCAGACGGCCGAGCAAACGAAAACCGCGGCGGATCAGAATGTCAGGGAGGGTAGCCGCCACGCCCTTTCAAACGCCGGATACCAGACCGGCAAAATTCTTGTGGAAAGAATTTCCGCCGCCTGGCAGCAGCAGACACGGGAGAAGGGCCGGATAGAGGTCCACGTAAAGGGCAAAGATGATATTCTGCCCCAGCTGGTCAGCTTCAGAAAGACTCTGCTGGCGATGGAGGGGGTAAAGGCGCTGCAAACCACGGAGCGAAGCACCAGCGAGGCGACTCTTTCCTTGAACTATGACGGCAGCGCCCGCAGCCTGGCGGATAAAATCCTGTTAACCGCTTTCGATGGGTTTGGGGTCAATATTTACGAACTGACTGAAAAGCGGATCGCAATTGACCTGTTAACCGGGCCATCCCTTATGGAATCGGATCTGGACTAAGGGCCCGGGCTCGGCAAAATGATTTAAAAACAAACCCCAAAGATGCTAAACCATACTTTCTCCCATATCCGCGGCATCGGCCCGAAAGCCGGACCTTCATCTAATTGAAAAGCTGAAACACCATTGGCAGCCCTTCTAAGTAACTACCTGATGAGAGACCCAAAAATACATGCTATCCCCTATTGATTCACCCGCCGCATTGCCGATAAAATAATCTAAAAAAGAAAGGAGGCCCTGTATGAAACTGACGAGCAATGCCTTTGAAAACGAGGGAAAAATTCCGTCCAAATACACCTGCGACGGAGAAAATGTCAGCCCACAGCTCACGATTTCCGATGTGCCGGCAGAAGCCAAAAGCCTGGTTCTGATCATGGATGATCCGGATGTTCCCAAACATATCCGGGAAGACGGTATGTGGGACCACTGGGTGGTGTTCAACATTTTGCCGGATGTCCGGGAAATACCGGAAGGCCAGGAGCCGCCGGGTACTCCGGGGCTTGGCACGAACGGGGATACCGGCTATTTCGGCCCCTGCCCCCCGGACCGGGAGCACCGGTATTTTTTCAAACTTTACGCCCTGAACACCATGCTGGACCTGCCGGAAAAAACCGACAAGCTAACGGTTGAGAAGGAAATGACAGAAAATGTCATTGATAAAGCCCATCTCATGGGAAAATATGAAAGGGTTTAGCACCTAACTCCGCACGCCTTCTGAGTAAGACCGTCATCTTGCCGGCAGGCTTATGGCCTAAAGGACTCTAAGCCGGTTTGCCCGGCAGGGCAAATTTGTTCTGTCTTTTCTTAGGCAGGCACGGTGGCCTGCCCTACGGCCACATGCGTCGTAGAGTCGGCCACCGTGCCGACTAATTGTCCGTTAGCAGGACCGTGGTTATGGGTTTTGCGGTTAGAACAAATTAGCCGTGGTTTGCCCGGGTTGTCGATTGACATCCGGGCAGCTTTCTGTCATATGAGTATAAATACAGAAAGTTATTTACCTGCCGCGGCATCTCCGAACAGCAGTCGGATGCGCCGACTTTTTAATGATGCGTCCCAATCAGGAGGAAATGATGGAGAAGGGATTTCAGTCCCTGGCCGAAGTAATCGATTTTGCCGTCCGCCGGGAGGAAGAAGCCCATAATTTCTATAAATCCCTGGCTGAAAAAATTGACGACCCATTTTTAGAGCAGCTATTCCAAGAATTTGCCGAAGAAGAGGCCAAGCATCAAAAGAGCCTCCTGGAACTGGATGCCGCCGGCATTGAACGCATTTTCAGCAATATCACAGAAAAAATCAACAACTTGAATATCGCCGCCCGGGTACAAGATGTGCCCCCGGACACCCGGCTCGACTTAAAACAGGCACTTATCCTTGCCATGAAGCGTGAAGAGAAATCCCACCAGTTATACGCGCTGCTTGGCGAATTATCCACGGATGAAACCATCAGCCTCTTATTCGTCGGGCTGGCCCGGGAAGAGGCCAGTCACCGCCATCGCATTGAAAAAGCCTATCAAACGCTTTTTGGAGAGCCGGTATAAGCCTCTGGCATGCACTAATTATGCGTTGTGCTGAGGGCCACAACGTGATATCAGTTGATCGCAAAAATGCCCGATGCAATGCGATACGGATTAACCCTGAAGCCAGGATGAACGGACTGGCAGACTGCAGCAGCCCATATGCCGGAAAAACATCAAGCGCCCATTGAAAATTGGTTTGAGCATATCAGCAGAAAAATCATCCGATTCCGGTTTCTCTGGCTCGTCCTGATTGCCGCCGTTTTCCTTATTTCCGCACTAGGGCTGCCCCGGCTCGAATTCGACACCTCGATTGAAAATTACTTTCCAAAGGACTCCCCGCTTTTTGCCAAAAAGCAGGAATTTAATGAGCACTTCGGCAACAGCGATTTTGTGGCCTGCCTCATAAGGTCCGATAACATCTTCAAACCGGAAATCCTTCGGATGATGCAGTCGCTTGGCCGGGAATTGGAAGCCAAGGTACCGTTTGCCGACGAGGTCATCTCACTTACCGATATCATCTACGCCCGCCCGGAAAACGGCCGCATCACCCTCGATCAACTGGTGCCCGATCCCGTGCCGAGCGATCCGGAGGCAATCGAGGGCATCCGAAAAACGGCCATGTCCAAGGAATTCCTGGCTGATAAATTCGTATCCCGGGACGGCACCGAAGCCTGGCTGGTTTTGCAGCTAAAGCCCTACCCAGCGGACTGGAAGGATGCCCAGCACCTGTCTCCCACCAATGCCGTGGGCAAAAAAGCCCTGGAGATCCTCTCACAGCCCGAATACCAAAAATTTAATATCCAGCCCACGGGCTGGCCGGTCTTGGTGTATGAAGAGCTCGTATTCACCAAGTACGAATCCAGCCGCCTGATGACGGCCGCGGTCATCCTGGCGGTTATCGTCCTGACCCTTTTTTTGCGCTCCGTCCGCGGTGTTTTAACCCCGTTTTTGATGGCCGGGATTTCGCTTGTCATCGTGTTCGGCATCATGGGATTTCTAAACATCAGTGTAAACGCCCTGCTTTTCAGCGTGCCGGTGGTTTTGATCCTGGCGATTTCCATTAGTTACTCCATCCACCTGTTCAACTACTTCAACCGGGAATTCCGCGCCAACGGCAGCCGGAAGGAAGCGGTATACCGGGCGGTCCGGCGGGCGGGCTGGCCGATCTGTTTTTCCGCATTAACCACCATCGGCGCCCTGCTCTCCTTTCTGGCCATTCAGCTGACCCCCATCCATTGGCTGGGCACCACATCGGCAGCCCTGATATTCTGCAGCTATCTGCTGTTGATGATCCTGGCCCCCATCCTCTTAAGCTTTGGCAAAAACCGGGCCGCCCCTTTGGAAGGACCCAAAACGCCGGTATTGTGGAGTGATAAATATTTTGTCAGCCTCACCCGCTGGATTTTTAATCACACCAAAACGGTCATGCTGGTATATGTCTGCATTCTTCTATTCTGCACCTACGGCCTGACAAAAATCGAAATAAACATTGACACGGAAAACACCTATGGACCGAACGTCCCCTATGTGAACCGGCTGTTAGATATTGCCGAATCCGATCTCGGCGTTTTTAATACCTACAACGTGATCCTGGATTTTAAACGGCCGAATGCGGTAAAAAACCCCAATATCTTGAAAAATTTTCAAATTTATACCCAGAAGGTCCAGGATCTCACGCTCACCAAAAATACCTACTCGATTCTGGGGATTTTAAAAGAAATGAACCGGCTGAAGCATGGGGGCGATGATGCCTACTATCGGCTGCCGGACAAATTTATCGGGCTTGGCGAAATTTTCATGGAGTATGAAATGCTTGGCAAAGGCCCCGACCTCTCGCGCTGGGTCAGTGATAATTATTCCATGATAAGGCTTCAGGTGGGCACCAATGACTTAAACGCCCAGGAAACCGTCCGTGAGATGGATTTCCTCCAAAAAACCGCGCATGAATTGTTTCCCGAGGCGGAAATTACCATCACCGGCGGGATGCCGGAATATGCGGCCTTAAACCATTATGTGGCCAGAGGCCAGATCTATTCCCTGGGCATCGCCTTAAGCGTGATCGCTATTCTAATGATCATTGTGTTCAGAAGCGTTAAACTGGGCATGATCGGACTGATTCCGAATATTACGCCCCTGCTGGTGGTCGGCGGGTTTATGGGGCTGACCCACACGCCGCTTGATTTTCTGACCATTACCATTGCCCCGATGATTCTCGGGTTGTCCGTGGATGACACCATCCATTTCCTGGATTATATCAAAAGCGAATTCCACCATACGCAGGATTATTTTCAGGCCACGGCCTGTGCCCTAAAAGTGGTGGGACGGGCCCTGTTTATAACAACCACCATCATCGTGGTCGCATTCAGCATCTACGGGTTTTCGAACCTGCATATCATGGTCAATTTAGGCGTACTGATCATTCTGGGCATCACCTCGGCGCTTCTGGCTGACTACTTTATCACCCCCATCCTGATTAAATGGGCCCATCCGTTCGGCAAAAAGCGCCAATCAGCCGGGGAGGCCGGCTAGTTTGCAATTGACTCGGCCCGGGCTTTTAAGAACAGATGGTATAAAAGCTCACAGTAGCGGTCCATTTTGATCATGCCCGCCTGGGACTCGGTGTAGCGCCAGAAGCCGTAGAGTTTGGTCAGGCGGATCAGCTTATCACTGTATAAATGCCAGGTGAACTTTTCCCTGACCCGGGCCATGCTGTTCTCTGAGATCTGCGGCCAGCAGTTTTCATCCTCATGACAGTCCCGGATAAACTCCCAAAGCACATCCGCGATTAATTCCGGCTTGCTGGTATTCATCAGAAAACCGCTTTGCCGGTCCACAATAATTTCGGAAGGCCCGCCGAAAATGGGACCGAACGTGGGCAGGCCGCACTGCATGGCCTCCAGGATAGTCAGGCCGAAGGCCTCAAATAAGGCCGGCTGCACGAAAAACCCCTGGTTGTCGGCAATAATCCGGTAGACCTCGCCGGTTTCCTGTTTTGGCACGCTGGGCAGCCAGCGGATATGGCCGTGCAGACCGTATGTGCCGATCAACTCATACATGCGCTGGATTTCACTGCGCTCTTCATTATCCTGGGATTCTTCCACGTGGATGGTGCCGGCGGCCACGATCAGGTTGCAGTGCTTGCGAAGCTCCGGATGCTGGCCGAACGCCTCCACCAGCCCGGTGATATTTTTGATCCGGTCGAGCCGTGCCATGGTAAAAATGGGAATCTGTTCCGGGTTTTCCAGATACCCGTGGATATCCGCCGATTCCTCTGTAAACAGGCGGTTTTGCCAATAGCTGGTTTTGCTCGTGGGCCGCTTGTCCGTTTCATAATAGGGAAAATAATTGGCCTCATCCACCCCGGGCGGCACCACGTTAAACTTGGGGTTAAACAGGTTGATCCCATTTACCACCTGATGGAGACCGGGCATGGTGTAGAACTGGTAGGACTCATACTGGCCGAACCGGGACTCCGTGCCGGCGATCTCCTGGTAAGTGCTGGTAATGATAAAATCAGACTTGTTCATGGCCAAAAGATCCGCGGTAAACTGGCAGGAAAAATGATAGTCCGCCTCCATATCCTGCCAATACAGGTCGGAGAACAGGTACTTGGTTTTCTCCAGCGCATGGGCGATGGTGCACTGAATCACATCCATGCGGTCGGATAAAAGCGTGGCCACCAGATTGCCGTCCGAATAATTGCCGATAATCAGATCCGGCCGCCCCTGGAATTCAGCCATAAGCTCCCGCTCGCAGTCATCGGCGAACCGGTCCAGATAGGGCCAGATCCGAAACCGCGAGATCCAGTCCGGGTGCTGCCGGCCGTTTTCGTCATGAAACGGAATCCTTAGAATATAGGAGCTATTCGTGCCCACAATATCTTCCTTGGGCTGATTACAGGCGGTGTCCACGGCATTGGGGATAAGCCGGGTGAGTACGATAATGCGGGGGACAACATCAATCCCCGCCAGCTCAAATTCTTGGGTTAAGTGTTTCTCCAAAGCGCGGACCTGATCAAGAATATATATGACCTGGCCGCCGGTATCCGGTTTGCCCAGGACATTTTCCTGCCCGAACCAGCCGTGGGGGGAGAGAATCGCCACCTTGGAGATCATGGGGATCCGGGATATGAATTCTTCGAGCCCCCCGCTGCTGGGCTCATGGAAAAGCCCGTGGAGCAGCTGCATGGTTTCCAGAATCCGGCCGGCATTCTTCCCCCATCCCGGCTCAAACCCCTTGCTTTTCAGCTGGGGTTCCAGGTTTTCATACGGCAAATCCGGATCCAGCCGCTCCACGTCTTCAATGAATTCCTCCAGCGCGTCAAGAAAGTCCCCCATATCATTCAGGATCGCGGCATTGACCAGAAGCTGCTGCCCATTGATGCGATGCAGCCGCAGAAACTCAAACAGCTTGCGGCCCCATTCTTCCGCCTGATGGAACAGGCTGCTGGACATGTGCTTATTCAAAAAGCTGATGCCGTTGCCCACGTTTTTGACATCCCGGATTTCCGGGGAGTAATCATAGAACGGCAGAAAATCGAGCTCCAGCGCATGCCGGTTGGCTGCCGCCCGGTTGCCCAATATATAGGCATCCTTATAGTCGAGATAGCGGTTGACCGTAATTTCCTCCAGATAGTCAAAGGCACCGGAGAGTCGGTAGAACCGGTACCGGCCCATGGTATAGCGGTGGAGGACAAGCGCGATATTTTCCATAAACAGGATTTCAGGGATCTTGTTTAAGAACTTGGCGATCTTAGAATTATAGGTAAACTCGCTCTCCTTATCATGATCCCGGCACCATTTAAGCCATTCCAGCCAGATATCGTTTCTCAGAAAATAACGCTGGTCGAAGTTCTTCAGGACAAAAAGAAAATCCGCAAACTCCTTCTGCTCAGCTTCCGGTATTAATTTGGCGATCATATTGCTCACGCGCGACTCCCTTCGGCGCTATCTTTCACCTAAAAAGATATTGAACTTTCTGCGAACCTAAATTGCCTTAATCTGATGCGGCGGTTCAAGTCAAGCGCAAAAAAATTCCCTCATCCGGGTTAACCCCGGCCTGTTAACTTTTCCAATCCATTTGTGCTTCTTCATTTGACATATTTTGATCTTTTGCTTAATTTAATGATAACGCGGAATTGATGATCACCATAGTATATTAACCGATTTCTGAAAAGGGGGACCTTATGGCCAAAAAAGTTGTTATTGATCAGGATGAATGTGAGGGCTGCGAGAGCTGCGTGGAACTCTGCCCGGAGGTGTTCGGGTTTGATGAGGACCGGGAAGTGGCCTATGTCATCAAACCCGAAGGCGGGCCGGAGGATGAAATCGAGGAAGCCATCGACTCCTGTCCAACGGAATGCATTTCTTGGGAAGAAGATTAAACGCATCATTGCTGCGATGCGGCCCTTTTTAAAAACCACCCAGGCCTCCTGCTAAGGGGGCCTTTTCTTATTCTGACATAAGCGATAAAACCAATGATCAAAACACCCATCACTGAATTTTTCGGGGTTGAGCGGCCGATTGTGCAGGGCGGCCTCATGTGGGTGGCCAGGGCCGAATTGACCTCTGCCGTGGCCAATGCCGGGGGCATGGGTTTTATGACCGCTCTCACACATCCGGATCCGGAGGATCTGCGGGCGGAAATAAGGAAATGCCGACAAATGACCGACAAACCTTTTGGTGTGAACCTGACCTTTCTGCCGACGCTTCGGCCGCCGGATTATCCCGGCTATATTAATGTCTGTATTGAGGAAGGCATTGAATTTATTGAAACAGCCGGCAGAAACCCCGAAGCCTATATGGAACAGATCAAATCCGCCGGCATCAAGGTGCTTCACAAGTGCACATCCGTCCGCCATGCGCAGAAAGCCCAAAAAATCGGCTGTGACGCCATCGGCATCGACGGCTTTGAAGCCGCCGGCCACCCGGGCGAGGATGATGTCACCTCCTTAATCCTGGTGCCGCTTACCCGGGATGCCATTAGCGTGCCGCTGCTCGCCTCGGGCGGGTTTGCCGACGGCCGCGGCCTGGTGGCGGCCCTTGGCCTCGGGGCGGATGGCGTCAATATGGGCACCCGATTTCTCGTCACAAAGGAGGCGCCGGTCCACGAAAACGTCAAACAGACGATTTTGAATGGCAGCGAACGGGACACCCGGCTGATCATGCGCACTCTTCGAAACACGGAGCGGGTCATGCATAACACCGCGGTGGACAAAGTGATTGAAATCGAAAACCAGCCGGGCGAGACCCAGATCGAGGATATCGTCCCCTATGTGGCCGGCCGGGTGGGCAAGGAGATGCTTGAAAACGGCGACATGGAGGCTGGCGTGCTCTCCTGCGGCCAGTGCATGGGGCTAATAAAGAGCATCCCCACCTGCCAAGAGCTTCTGGATCAGATCATGGAGCAGGCCGAGACCGTTATCAAAGAAAAATTTTCATCGGTTATCCTCGAATAAGCCCGAAATCCCTGAGTATGCCCGGCACATATTAACCGATTATTAACAGACCGGGCTTATTGACCGGATTTTAGATGCTGACTGAGGAATTGGTCAAACCCCTGCCGCTCCCGGGCGAGGGCGGATGCCAAGGACTCCGTGTTCCGGGTTTCAATCAGCTTTTTGACGATACCCAGCATATCCGGATTAAGCCTCGCCATTTGGCGGGCGATTTCCCGGGCCCTTGGCAGAAGCATCTCATGGGGTACCACCTCGTTTACCAGCCCCCAGCGGCATGCCTGCTCCGCCTGGATAAAGGCCCCGGTAAAGGACATCTGCTTGGCCCGCTGCTGGCCGATCGCCTGCTGCAGCAGCTGGGTCATCCCCCATCCCGGATGAATGCCGACCTTTGCATGGGTATCGGCAAAAGAGGCCTTTTCCGAGGCAATCAGAAAATCGCAGTTTAATGCCAGTTCAAATCCGCCGGTGATGGCATGCCCGTTAATGGCGCCGATCAATGGCTTTTCAAAAGCGGAAAGGATATCCATCAGGTCCGTGCCGTCGCCCCGGGGATCAAATAGGTTTTCCTTGGCAATGATCCCCAAATCCAGCCCTGAGCAAAAGGATTTTCCGTTGCCGGTTAAAACGGCTGCAAGCAATTCATCGTTTTCGGAGACCGTCTCCAGCGCGTCATAGAGCTGGGCCAGAAGCGCCTGGTTCATTGCGTTTCGCCGGTCCGGACGGTTTAAAATAATCCAGGCGGTGCGCCCTTCAATATCCAAAAGTACCGATTTTTCCATTTACTCCTCCTTTTTTCTAATTATCTCCATGCACCGGAAGCGGCGGGAGTTTGGGCTTAAAAATCAATACCAGGGGTGTCAGCACGAACATATCCCCGATCATGGCAAACCCCATGGCAAAGGCGGTCAGCATGCCGAACATCTTGGTCGGCAGGATGCTGCCCAGAAACAGCACAAAAAATCCGCAGAAAAGCAGGAGCGTGGTCATGACAATCGGTTTGCCCACATCGGCAAACGTCTGAATGACCGCTTCGCCGGCATCTTCTTTTAACCCGCTGTTCCGCCGCAACCAGGCGATAAAATGGATGGTATCATCCACGGCAATGGCGATGGCCAGCAGGATGGCGCCCATGGTATTGGTGATGATGTTGAATTTCTCCCCGCAAAGCACATAGAGGCCCACTGCCCAGATCAGAATCACCAGGAGGTTTACCTCGCAGAGCAGCGCCAGGCTGAATTGCCGCAAGAGGATCACCATCAGAATAAATATGAGGATGAGAATCACCGGATTCAAAAAACACCTCGATATGATTGTTATGGGACTGCTGAAAGAAACCATAGAGGAAAACCAGGGTAAACAGCATGACCACCCCGAAAATGGGCCGGGGCCGGGAAAGGATGACATCAATAACGGTATTGATAAACGTTTTGGGCATGCGCGAGCGGGCAGACAAATTTTTTATTGACCGAAAACCGATTGCCTGAAAAAAATAATAGGCTGAATCGTTTATTGTGAAATGTCATCCCAACTTTTATAGATGAATCGCAGAAATGTAAACCCTTTTGCCGGCATCCGCCGCGATTGCAAGAGCCAATGAAAAACAGTCAGCAAACCATCGGCCTGATATCAGACACCCACGGTCTGCTTCGGCAGAGTGCCATTGAGGCCTTGAAGGGTGTGGATCTCATCATCCATGCGGGCGATATTGATGAACCCGAAATACTGGATCGACTTAACCGGATTGCGCCGGTTTACGCGGTATTGGGCAATATGGACCGGCATCCGGGGCTTGGCCGTCTGCCGCGGTTTGATATGATTGCGGTCGGGGACATCTATATCTGCATCATCCACGATCAACACCAGTTGGACCTCGACCCGGCGGCTGCCGGGTGCTCGGCGGTGGTCTACGGCCATTCCCACCGGCCGGCCCTCCGGAAAAAAGACGGGGTCTTCTACGTTAACCCGGGCAGCGCCGGACCGCGGCGATTCAAGCTGCCCATCTCCATCGGGTTTTTGGATATAAACGGGCGCGAATGCACCCCCAGGCTGATGGAAATCAACGAATAGAGGATATGAATAGATGAAACAGCGTCTGATCGCAATCGGCTGGTTTACATTCGTCAGCCTGACATCGGTGCTCTTTTTTTTAGTCGCCCTTTTGATACGGCTTGTTACATGGCCGTTTGACCGGAGAAAGATCATTCTGCAGCAATTTACCTGCTTTTGGGCGGCGCTTTACACATGGATCATCCCGGCCTGGCGGATCCGGATCGAGGGACGGGAACACCTCCCCCGACAAACGACCCATGTGGTGGTTTCCAACCACCAGTCCCTGCTGGACATCCTGGTGATGTTCAACCTGTTTTTCCACTTCAAATTCGTATCCAAGATCGAAATCTTCAAGATCCCGCTGATCGGCTGGAACATGTCGTTAAACAACTATATCAAACTAAAGCGCGGGGACAAAAAAAGTGTGGCCCGGATGCTGGCTGACTGCGAAAAAGCCATTGAACAGGAAAACTCGGTACTGATCTTTCCGGAGGGCACCCGCTCGCCGGATGGCCATATAAAGGAGTTCAAGCTGGGCGCTTTTAATCTGGCCTTAAAGATGCAGACGCCCATCTCGCCCATTGTCATCGCCGGAACCAACGCGGCCCTGCCCAAATACAGCTTAAATTTTCACGGCCGCACGGATATCCGTATCCGGGTACTGGAACCCATCCCCTATGAATCCTTTGCCCACCTGTCGGCTGAGGAGACCGCCAAAATGGTCCGGCAGGTGATCATCAATGCCCATGAGGAAATCAGGGGGCAGACCTCGGAACGTTCCGGATAGGCCGATTACTTGATATCCGCATGGTATTCCTGGAGCGATTTAGGCGAAGACGCGCCCATCAGACGCGCATTAATCCCCCGGGCGGCGGCCATGGCGGCGGCCGTGGTGGTAATATAGGGCACCTTATAGTTAATGGCCGCCTTTCGGATATAGGAGTCATCATCCTGGCTTTCCCGGCCGGTGGGCGTGTTCAATACCAGCTGGACCTGCCCGTTTTTAATGCCGTCCACAATATCCGGCCGGCCGTAGCCCAGTTTTTTCACCACGTCGGATTCAATGCCGTGCTCCGCCAGAAACTCATGCGTCCCCTTGGTGGCCCGGATGGCAAAATTTAAATCCGTAAACAGCCGAGCCGGCTCCAGCACTTTAGGTTTGTCCGCATCCGCCACCGTAATCAGCACCGTCCCCTTCTGGGGCAGCGGCGTTTGGGTGGCCTCCTGAGCCTTGAAAAAGGCGAGGCCAAAGGAATCCGCCATGCCCAGAACCTCACCGGTGGAGCGCATTTCCGGCCCCAGCAGGGGATCGACTTCCGGGAACATGTTAAACGGGAAGACCGCCTCCTTGACCCCGAAATGGGGGATCAGTTTGTGCTCCAGATCAAAATCATCCAGCCTGGCGCCGAGCATGATCTGGGTGGCAATCCGGGCCATGGACACATTGCAGACCTTTGATACCAGGGGCACGGTGCGGGAGGCCCGGGGATTGGCCTCGATGATATAGACCGTATCATCGGCGATGGCATACTGAATGTTCATCAGCCCCACCACATTTAACTCCATGGCGATTTTCCGGGTGTACTCATTGATGGTCTCAATGTGCTTGACCGGGATGCTGACCGGCGGGATCACGCAGGCCGAATCCCCGGAGTGGACCCCGGCCAGCTCGATATGCTCCATGGTGGCCGGAACGAACGCATCCGTGCCGTCGGCGATGGCGTCGGCTTCCGCCTCGATGGCGTTTTCCAGAAACTTGTCAATCAGAATCGGCCGCTCCGGCGAGACATCCACGGCCATGGCCATATAACGCCTCAGCATCTCCTCGTCATGCACGATCATCATGGCGCGCCCGCCCAATACATAGGAGGGCCGGACCATCAGGGGATATCCGATTTGTTTGGCAATTTTTAAAGCCTCATCCTCGGAAAGCGCCATATCGGATTCCGGCTGCGGAATGCCCAGCTTGCGCATAAACTGCCGGAAGCAGTCCCGGTCTTCGGCCTGTTCGATGGTCTCCGGGGTGGTGCCGAGGATCTTAACCCCCGCATCCCGTAGTTCCTTGGCGATATTCAAGGGCGTCTGCCCGCCGAACTGAACAATCACGCCCTCAGGATTTTCCTTTTCATAGAGGCTTAACACGTCTTCCACGGTCAGGGGCTCGAAATAGAGCTTATCCGAGGTATCAAAATCCGTGGACACGGTTTCCGGGTTACAGTTGACCATGATGGACTCATACCCCGCATCCCGGATGGCAAAGGCCGCATGCACGCAGCAGTAGTCGAACTCGATGCCCTGGCCGATCCGGTTGGGGCCGCCGCCCAGGACCATGATCTTCTTGCGATCGGTTACTTCAACTTTATCCGGGGCATTATAGGTGGAATAATAATAGGCGGCATCGGCCACGCCGCTTACCGGCACCGAATCCCAGGCCTCGACCATGCCGAGCGCTTTTCGCTTCTCCCGGATCTCTATTTCGGGTATCCCCAGGAGCTGGGCCAGATATTTATCCGCAAACCCGTCTTTTTTGGCCTGGATCAAAAGCCCATCCGGCGGCAGCGTGCCCACATGCGAGAGGATTTGCTCTTCGAGGTCGACGAGCTCCTTCATCTGCTCGATAAACCAGGCCTTGATATGGGTTTTCTCATGAAGGGCCGCAACGGTTGCGCCCTTCCGCAAGGCCTCGTACATGATAAACTGACGTTCGCTCGACGGCGTATTTAACAGCATCATCAGCTCATCCAGGGGCTTCCGGTTAAAATCCCCGGCAAACCCCAGGCCGTAGCGGTTGTTCTCAAGCGAGCGGATGGCCTTCTGCAGGGCCTCCTTATAATTTTTGCCGATGCTCATAACCTCGCCCACGGCCCGCATCTGAGTGCCCAGCTTATCGTCAATCCCCTCGAACTTCTCAAAGGCCCAGCGGGCGAATTTCACCACCACATAATCCCCGCCCGGCGTGTATTTTTCCAGGGTGCCGTCACGCCAGTAGGGGAGTTCATCAAGCGTCAGACCGCCGGCCAGAAGCGAGGACACGTAGGCAATGGGAAACCCGGTGGCCTTGGAGGCCAGCGCTGAGGACCGGGAGGTGCGCGGGTTGATTTCAATCACCACCACCCGGCCGGTCTCGGGATTATGGGCAAACTGGATGTTGGTGCCGCCGATGACCTCAATGGCCTCGACAATGGCATATGAATAGGCTTCCAGGCGCTCCTGGAGCTTTGGATCGATGGTCAGCATCGGGGCCGTACAGTATGAGTCCCCGGTATGAACGCCCATGGCATCCACATTTTCGATAAAGCAGACAGTGACAATCTGGTTCCTGGCATCCCGGACCACCTCAAGCTCAAGCTCCTCCCAGCCCATAACGGACTCCTCAACCAAAATCTGATTGACCCGGCTTGCGGCCAGCCCCCGGGCCGCCACCACCCGAAGCTCCTCCACGTTATAGACATGCCCGCCGCCGGTGCCGCCCATGGTATAGGCCGGCCGGATCACCACCGGATAGCCCAGCTCCTCGGCCACTGTTTCAGCCGCCGCCACCGAGGTTACCGCCTTGCTCTCCGGCATCTCGATGCCGATGCGGTCCATGGTATCCTTAAAGGCCGTCCGGTCCTCGCCCCGCTCGATCGCATGAAGGCTCACCCCGATGGTCCGGACATTGTATTTATCCAGCACCCCGGCCTGATGGAGTTCTGAGGTAAGATTCAGTCCGGTTTGCCCCCCCAGGTTCGGCAGCAGGGCATCCGGCCGCTCCTTTTCAATGATCCAGCTCAATGTCACGAGATTTAAGGGCTCAACATAGGTCACATCCGCCATGTTCGGATCAGTCATGATCGTGGCCGGATTGGAATTGACCAGTACGATTTTATACCCCAGCGCCCTGAGCGCCTTACAGGCCTGGGTCCCGGAGTAGTCAAATTCACAGGCCTGGCCGATAATGATCGGTCCGGACCCGATGATCATGACCTTGTGGATATCTTCATGCTTGGGCATATATGCTCCTTTGTAAATTGGGTTTTGGGTATTGGGTTTTCGGTATTGGGTTTTCGGTTTTAGGTATTGGGTGTTGGACTTGATTCTGAATTTAGATGTTCACCACTAATACCTAATACCTAAAAATGGCTGGAGCCATCCCAGCAGTGAGTACATAGTTGTGATTTCGGCAAACCGATGGCATTGACCATATCCTCCAGCAGCTGGAATTTAAGCGAGGTCAAGAGCAGCTGCTTACGGATTTTCTCCACCATGGCCCGATTCTTTTCAGACCCGGATACCGCATATTCCTCTATGGCATCCATATTACCGGCCTCAAGCCCGTATATCACCTTGCGGCCGATCAGATCCAGAGTGGACCGGGAGGCGGAAAAATTCAAAAACTCGCAGGGGTAGATCAGCGTCGGGCACGCGGTCCGCATATGGACCTCTTTGGCGCCGAAGTCGAACAGAATCTGGACATTGTCCTTTAGCTGCGTGCCCCGGACGATGGAGTCGTCACAGAACATCACCCGTTTTTTTCTGATCACCTCAGGAATGGGAATCAGCTTCATTTTGGCCACCAGATCCCGCAAGTGCTGATTCTGTGGCATAAAGCTCCGGGGCCAGGTGGGGGTGTATTTGACAAACGGCCGGCGGTAGGGAATCTGCTTTTTATTGGCATAGCCGACGGCATGGGCGATGCCTGAATCCGGGATCCCGCTGACAAAATCGATCGGGATGTCATCGCGCTCCGCAAGCGCCCAACCGCAGTGATAGCGGACTTCTTCCACATTGATATTCTCATAGCTGGAGGCCGGGTACCCGTAATAGACCCAGAGAAACGAGCAGATCTGCAGCTCATCGCCCGGCGCGGAAATCTGTTCCTGCCCGTCTGCCGTCAAAAAAACGATCTCGCCCGGCCCCAGATACTTCTCGATTTCATAGCCCAGGTTAAACAGCGCGCAGGATTCTGAAGTGGCGGCAAAAGTGCCGTTCCGCCGGCCCAGCACAATCGGTGTCCGCCCCAGCCGGTCCCGGGCGGCATATATGCCGTCCTTGGTCAAAAGCAGCAGGGAACAGGAGCCCTGGATGATTTTCTGGGCATAAAGAATCCCCTCCTTAAACGTCGCCTGCTGGTTGATCAGCATGGCCACCAGCTCCGTGGGGTTGACCGCCCCTTCAGAGGCTTCGGAGAAATGATGGCCCTGCTTGAAGGCGTAGCGGACGATATCCGCCATATTGTTGATTTTGCCCACCATGACGATGCCGAACGTCCCCAGGTGCGAACCGATAATCAGCGGCTGGGCATCGGTGTCGCTGATCACCCCGATCCCCTTTTTACCACTCAAATTCGGCAGCTCAGGTTCAAGCTTTGTCCGAAAGTAAGTATTTTCAATGTTCTTAATCGACTTGGTGATTCCGTGCCGGTTCTGGAATGCAAGCCCCCCGCGCTTGGTGCCAAGATGCGAATGATAATCCGTCCCGTAAAAAACATCGGTCACACAATCCTGCTTGGACACACACCCGAAAAAGCCGCCCATAGTCTACTCCCTCCGGCCCCTCTGCCATGTCGGGCCAAATTTTGCCGACCGTCATCCTTAAAACCGGATGCGGTATTTCTTTAAAAAATCCACCGGCTGATAGGAAAGTTTGGCCTGCTTAAGCCCTTCATCCCCCAAATCCGCCTCACGGTTGACCCAGCGCACCGTATCCGGCTGATGGGCCAGAAACAACTGATTGATGGCCTGATAACTGCCCTTGTAATCCGGGCAGCCTTTCTCAAAATGAATGGCCAGGGTATCCGGCGAAAGCATCTCGCCGATGGTATAGGCCACAATCAAATCATCCACAAAGATACAGGCCCCCCTTATGCCGGCCAAACTATCCCAGCTGCCCAGCGTTTTCATGATCGCCTGGTTTTCATCTTCAAGCTGCCTGAGTGACTCACAGGCCCGCCAGGTACACCAGTCATTCTGAAGCGCCATGGCCTGATCAGCAAACTCGCCGGTCATCTCCACATAGGTATAGGTATTTTTTTTCTTAAACTGATTGACCAGGTTCTTTTTCTTGTGAAACTTGTTGCCCTTCAACTCCCTTAACTCCCGGGCATCATAGAGGTAATCCCATAGATCCCGGTCATGGGCGGTAACCACCCGGTCGCCAAAGCTCTGCTGCCAGATATCCGCCAGGGTCTCGGGCACCCGGATAAAGGTTTTGAAATCATCCGCATAATCCGCCTGCCAGGCCGCCCAGTCCGCGCCATGCCAGTCTCCGACCGGTGCCCACAAAACAGCCTCCGGCCGGTGCTGACGGATAAAGGCCAGCTCCCCGGTCCAGGCGATTTCCAGGCCATATATATCCGCCCAGGCAAACAGGTTAATAAACCCATAGTCCGAGGCGACCTCAGGGCATTGGGCCAGGCAGGCCTGATAGGCGCGCTGATGCGAGCGGTCAAGGGGTTCAAAGGAGAGCCTCATGCCGCCTCCCGGACTGCTTTGGCAAAGGCCCGGCCCCGCTCAAAGGCCGTATCCATATATTCCGGATGGGAAAGCACATCGCCCTCCAGATCCAGCCCGCGAACCAGCAAAGAATCCCAAAGTTTCATATCCAGCACATCGAAAAAATACTTCATGGAAAGAAGCATGCCGTCAAAAAGTTTTTTGCCCGTGGTCGCGCCCACGGAAATCAAAAACCCCTGCCGCACCGGCGTCCACTGATTGTAGGGGGTCTGGTCGATCCAGTATTTTTTGACCCACAGCGACTGGCAGCGGTCCATGAACATCTTCATATGGGCGCTGACCGTATAGAAAAATATCGGGGTGGCAACCATCAGCCCCCGGCAGGCCAGCACCCGATCCCGAACGGCCTGGAAATCATCTTTAATAACACAATCCCCGTCCTTTTTGCATCCGTAAATTTCAAGGCAGGGGGAAATTTTATGGTCCCGCAGAACAATCTCATCCACCGACGCCCCGGCCGCTCTGGCACCTTCGACCGCCCGTTTCAGAAGGGTGGCGGTATTGCCCTGCCGCCTGGGACTGCCATATACCGCCGCAATATCATACATGGTTTACCTCCAAAATCAGCCCCACCGGACAGTGGTCTGAGCCGTGAATGTCATCGGCAATAAATGCCGCTTGGAGTTGATTGTTTTCAACCAGGTCCGAGGTGACCCAACAATAATCGATCCGCCACCCGGCATTGCGCTCCCGGGCCCTGGACCGGTAGCTCCACCAGGAATATTTAACAAGATCCGGATGCAGATACCGGAAGGTATCCACATATCCGGCCGCGGCGATGGCATCCAGCCAGTCCCGCTCTATACGCAAAAACCCGGAGGTATTGGCGTTGGCCCTGGGATTTTTGAGGTCAATTTCATTGTGGGCCGTGTTGTAATCCCCGGTGATGATGAGGCTTCTGCCCCGGGTTTTCAGGCGGTTGGCGTATTCAAAGAAATCCCGGTAAAAATCGAGTTTATACCGGAGGCGCTCCTCGCTCATCTGGCCGTTGGGGAAATATATATTAAATAGCACAAACTTGCCAAAATCAAACTCAAGAATCCGCCCCTCCGCGTCATAGGCCGGTACACCGATCCCATAGGAAACGGATTTGGGCTCAAGCCTCGTCCAGGCGCCCACGCCGGAATAGCCCTTTTTAACCCCGCAGTGTGACCAATAGGCCGTATAGCCGGGGATCTCCGTCATGGTTGCATCGAGCTGGGGGGCCTGGAGTTTAGTCTCCTGGATGCAAAAAACATCCGCATCCAACGCCTTAAACGCCTCCCAGAAGTTTTTTTTCAATACCGCGCGCAGGCCGTTCACATTCCATGAAACCAGCTTTATTGTCACCCGTCCCTCCTTAACAGACCGCTTCCATGGATATTCCATCGGTTCCCATGAACCGGGTGGAGACGAAACCGACATGATGTAACTGGTCACAGTAACGGCCATATGCCATGGGGCAGCATGCCGGCAAAAAAAATAATCTTAATAAAAATGGTGAGTTAGACCGCAAGTAGCCCTATATCAAGGCATCCCAAAAAACGCAACGGCAAAAATGGCTCAGCCCATCCTGACTGCAGGCGATCTCCCGGGATGCGAAAAATCTTGAAGACGCCAAGCGCCTGCCGGACAAAACCACAGGCCAGTAAATGTTTATTCCCGCCTAACTGCCTTTAATAAACAGCTTTCTATTGACTGCCCATTGATCTGCCGATATGATCCTTTATGTTGAAAAAGCACAATCTTGGCCCAACCCCTAACCCCCAGGCAGGTGCCACCATGAAGGAAGAGACGCAAATCGACAGATTTCTGCCGGAGCTCAAAAGCATTAAAATCTTTCACTGGCTGCATGAGACCGAACTGCGAAAGCTTTTGATCATTTCAACCATCCTCCACTATGATGATGGCGAAACCATCATCAACCAGGGTGATGTGGGCAACCACATTTATGCGGTCCTCAAAGGCGAAGTGGAGGTTTCCGTAAGGGATAAAAACGATAAGAAAGTGGTGATCTGCAATATCGGCGAAGGGGAAATTTTTGGGGAAGCCGCCATATTTCTGGCCTCCAAGCGCACCGCCAATATTGCCTCCACCAAAGAGACCACGGTAATTCGGATCAGCCGCCAGGATCTCATCTATTTTTTCAAAACCCATCCGCATGCCGGCAACAAGCTCCTGATGCTGATCGTTTTAAGCCTGTTGGAGAAGCTCCGGCATGCCAATGAGGACCTGGTGCTGGAGAAACAGCCGGTGGTGGATTTCGGACAGGCCGCCGATCTGATCCAGGAATTTATCCAGGAATCCGGACGCCCGCCCGGCGCATCGGAATAATATGGAAAAAACCGAGCCCGCCTATATTCGAACTCACGCATCCGGCGCGCTTTCCGAAAAAATCCGGGACAGCCGGCAGATTCTTGAAAACTGCGAACTCTGCCCCCGCCGATGCGGGGTGAACCGCCTCGCCGGCGAGACCGGCCTCTGCAAAACCCCCGAAGAAGCCCAAGTCTCCTCCTTTAACGCCCACTTCGGCGAGGAAGCCCCCCTGGTGGGGCGAAACGGCTCGGGCACGATATTTTTCACCCACTGCAACCTGATGTGCTGCTTCTGCCAGAATTTTGACATCAGCCATGAAGGCTGGGGCAGCAGGGTAAATGACGAAGAGTTGGCCGCCATCATGATCGCCCTTCAGGATGAAGGCTGCCACAATATTAACCTGGTCACCCCGTCGCACGTGGTTCCGCAATTCCTCTCCGCCCTGGAAAAAGCGATTGCCGCGGGCCTAACCCTTCCCATTGTCTACAACTCCGGCGGATACGACCGGGTGGAAACCTTGCGGCTGCTGGAGGGCGTGGTGGATATTTACATGCCGGATTTCAAATTCTGGAATTCGGCCATTGCCGAGGCTGCCTGCGATGCGCCGGATTATCCGGATGCGGCCAAAGCCGCCATAAGGGAAATGCACCGGCAGACAGGCGACCTTAAAACCGATGAACACGGTATCGCCCGCTCCGGACTTTTGGTCAGGCACCTGGTCCTGCCGCAAGATTTGGCCGGCTCCCGGCCCATCATGCGGTTTCTCCATGATAATGTCTCGCCAGACACCTATGTAAACATCATGCCCCAGTATCGGCCCTGCGGCAATGTTCATCAAGCAAAAGGCCTGGACCGCCGGATAACTTCAGCGGAATTCCAGGCAGCGCGCGAGGCCGCCCGGGAAGAAGGGATCATTCGACTTGACCGGATCAGATAGCCTGAAAAAACCCTGGCCGAGCCTGTCCCAATCTTATAAAAAGGCCTATCATTTTCGGCTGGCCACCACCTCGTTTATCTATCCGGATTTTATGGCGCCCAATGTCCGGATGCTTGCCCCCTTTGTGGATGAAATCGAACTGCTGTTTTTTGAAAGCACCTATCCGGAAAGCCTGCCCCAGCCTGATGAAATCCGGGAGCTCGTCCGGCTGTCTGAATCATTCGGCATCACCTATAATGTGCATCTCCCCTTAGACATTTCACTCACCGCAGCCGGGGCTAAAGAGCGGCAGCAGGCCGTGGATACGATCAAATACTGCATAGATCTGGCCGGGCCCCTATCGCCCACCACCTGGACGCTGCACCTGCCCTATGGGGAAGAAGATGCTGAAAATTTTAATCACTGGCGGGACCGCACCCAAAAGAGCCTTGCCGAGCTATGCCCGTCGCATATAAAGGGCTCGCTTATATCCGTCGAGACCCTGTCCTACCCGCTTGATTGGATCTCCGATCTTTTGGCCGCATTCGACCTTTCCGTTTGCCTGGATATCGGCCACATGGCGGTCCACGACATGGATTGGATCCGTTTTTATGAAAATTTCACCCATAAAATTCCGATCATCCATTTATACGGCTTTCAGAAGGCGCATGAGCACCTGGGCCTTGATCAGATGCCGCTTGATATCCGCCAGGGCCTAAGTGATATCCTGGGCCAGTTTACCGGCACCCTATGCCTGGAAGTCTTCTCATTTAACCGTCTCGAGGCCTCGCTTAAAATTCTTTCCCAATTGGCTTGACCGCCGCAAAATTTTTTTAAAGGAGAAACAGATGTCATTACTGAAAGATACCATTCGAAAAATCCCGGCCATTGATCAAACCGTTTATGAAAAGGCCCTGGACCGGCTGGCCAATCAGGCCCGGCCGGCCGGAAGTTTGGGAATGCTCGAGGAAGCTTCAGCCCGGCTGGCGGCGATCAAAAAAGACCTGGATGTCAGGCTGCCGCATAAATATATCCTGACCTGCGCCGGTGATCACGGCGTGGTCGCGGAAGGCGTGAGCCTCTTTCCCCAGGAGGTAACCGCCCAGATGGTTTATAATTTCACCTCCGGCGGGGCCTCGATCAATGTGCTGGCAAGGCATGCGGGCGCAGAGGTCCGGGTGGCGGACTTTGGGGTGAACTACGATTTTGCTCCGGATCTGCCCATATTCCATAAAAAGATCGCCAAGGGCACCAAAAACTTTTATAAAGAACCGGCAATGCAGCGGGATCAGGCGGTCTCCGCCATTGAAGCGGGCATTGAAACCGTAAACGATCTATGCGCGGCCGCTGATGTCGATTTGCTCGGTACCGGCGACATGGGCATCGGCAACACTACGCCCTCTTCCGCCATTATTGCGGCCTTTTCCGGGATTTCCCCCGAAAAGCTGACCGGCCGGGGAACCGGGCTTGATGATCAGGGACTTTCCCGCAAGACGGCGGTGATTGAAGCCGCCCTGAAAAAGCATGTTCCGGACCCGAATGACCCCATTGATGTGCTGGCCAAGGTGGGAGGATTTGAAATTGGCGGTATCGCCGGTATTGTCATTGGCGCGGCGGCCCGGGGGATACCGGTGCTATCCGACGGCCTGATATCAACCGCCGGCACCCTGATTGCCGCCGAGCTCTCGCCCGCGGTCAGGCCCTACCTGTTTGCGGCGCACCAGTCCATGGAAATCGGCCATCAGTATATGCTGGCGCGGATCGGAATAGAGCCGCTGCTCCATCTCAACATGCGGCTGGGCGAAGGCACGGGGGCGGCGCTTGCCATGGAAATTCTGGATGCCGCCACCCGGGTGCTGGCTGAAATCAAGACCTTTGACGAGGTAAACATCGAAAACGCGCATACCGGCTGAACGAATCGGTTTTTCCTTGACAGTTTGGGGATACGGGTAAAAAAATAAAGCCTTTATTAACTTTTTGCGGGATTTAGGCCAATGACCCTGAAAGATCAGATCTATACCCCCTCTCAGCAGGAAATCATCCGGCGGGTGCAGGTGAACCTGCCCTTTGTTATGCTTGCGGCCGAAGACTGGCAGGAGCTGGTCTTTGCACTGGATTTGAATCCGGAGATCGGGCTGGATGCCGCGGCGCTTGACCGGTTTTCCCCGTCGGACTTTTCCGCAATGGCGGGTAGGCTCCACGCCCATGGGCTTTCGGTGACAATACACGGCCCGTTCCTGGATCTTTCCCCGGGGTCACCGGATCCGGCGATTCATGAGACCACCTGCGGACGCTTCCAGCAAATGATCGATGCGGCCGCCGTCTTCCAACCCAAAACGATTGTCTGCCATGCTGCCTATGACACCTTTCGCTACGATTTCTGCCGGGACGTATGGTATGCCAGAAGCACTGAAACCTGGCAATGGGTGGCAGACTCGGTAAAGCGCTGCGGCGCCCGGCTGATGCTTGAAAACGTATATGAAAGATATCCTGAGGATCTTTTGCGGCTCTTATCCCAATTTGATCCGGATCATGCGGGATGCTGCCTGGATGTCGGCCATCTGTCTGTTTTCAGCCGCGAGCCCCTTTCCCGATGGATAAAGATACTCTCCCCATGGATCGGGCAATTCCACTTGCATGACAACCACGGCGACTTTGACGCCCACCTGCCGATGGGGGCCGGAAACATCGATTTCAAGCCCGTGTTTGACTTTGCTGCCGGCAATGAAACCAAACCGATTATTACCCTGGAACCCCACCGCAAGGCGGATTTCCGGTCAAGTATCCGCTATCTGGATAAACCCGATGTATGGGGCCAAATTTCAGATATTTAAAATTATAGATGCGGTTCGATTGGGCTTGACAAATCTATTATTCCCTATTAAAAACAATTTTTCTAAAGAATAAAAGGAACTTCCCAACAATTATGGGCAAATAACCATTGAATACCATCAATGACTGAAAGGAGACGGAAAACATGTCAAACTTGATCCCCCCACATGGCGGCAAAGGCCTGACCATCTGCCTGCTCGAGGGCGCAGAACTGGAAGAAGAGAAGAAAAAAGCCAAGGGTCTTAAACAGATCCCGATTACCCCGAATGAACGCGGCGATCTGATCATGATCGGCACCGGCGGCTTCAGCCCGCTGGGCGGCTTCATGAACAAAGCCGACTGGAAGAGCGTATGCGACAATTACCTGCTCGCAGACGGCACTTTCTGGCCCATTCCGGTGACACTCTCAGCCACAAAGGAAGATGCGGACAGCATCAGCGAGGGCGAAGAGGTCGCGCTATACGATCCGGAAGGCGATGAGATCATGGCCACCATGAAGGTCACGGAAAAATACGAAATGACCGAGGAAAACAAAATTTACCAATGCGAAAAAACCTTCATGGGCGAAGGCACGCCGACCCCGGAAGAGTTCTGGAAGATTGCCAAGGAAGAACATCCGGGTGTCCAGATGGTAATGAACCAGAAACAGTTCAACCTGGCCGGGCCCGTCAAGGTGTTAAGCGAAGCTGATTTTCCGACCGCTTACAAGGGAATTTACCTGCGCCCCTCGGAATCCCGCAAAATTTTCGAGGACAAAGGCTGGTCAAGAATTCCGGCCATGCAGCTCAGAAACCCCATGCACCGTTCCCACGAATACCTGGCCAAAATTGCCATCGAGGTAAGCGACGGCGTTTTTATTCACTCCCTGGTCGGCAACTTAAAACCCGGCGACATTCCGGCGGATGTGCGGGTCCGTTGCATTGACGTACTGGTTAAAAATTACTTTGTCGAAGATAAGGTCGTACAGGGCGGCTACCCGCTGGATATGCGATATGCCGGTCCCCGGGAAGCCCTGCTTCATGCCACCTTCCGCCAGAACTACGGCTGCAGCCACATGATTATCGGCCGCGACCACGCCGGCGTGGGCGACTTCTACGGCATGTTCGAGGCACAGACCATTTTTGACAAAATCCCGTACCCGGAAGAACCCGGCAAGGCCCTGCTCTGCAAGCCCTTAAAAATTGACTGGACCTTTTACTGCCATAAGTGCGACGGCATGGCCTCTCTTAAAACCTGCCCGCACACCAAGGAAGACCGGGTCATCCTTTCCGGCACCATGCTGCGAAAGGGCCTTTCCGAAGGCACCCCGATTCCGGACCACTTTGGCCGGGAAGAAGTTCTCGACATCCTGCGGGAGTACTATGGAGGCCTGACAGACAAAGTCGAAGTTAAGCTTCACGGCGCCGCCACCGGTGATGAGAAGAAGTAAATAGTTTCGGCAACTGTTCCCTGCCGAAATAACTAATTAAAAAAAGGTCTTAAATTTTTCTGAAAAGAAAAATTTAAGACCTTTTATATTTAGTAAATCGGGTATTCCCAGTTGACTAGATTTTCAAGTTTGCCGCAGATGCAAGGAAAATGATGTCGAGCTATAGTCCACTATGCGAGACATCATTTGACACAGCAGATGCGGTAAAATTGGAAATCGCTCCACGGCCTAAAGCTGGACGCTAAACTGGCGGTTAAAATTTTCAATCACCGGCACGAACGGCTCGGGCAGCCGGGCAAAAACTTTATTCACGATATCTTCAGGGATTTTTTTATAATAGGCTTGGGCGATGCCGCCGGTGATACAGGCCAAAGTGTCGCTGTCCCCGCCAAGGGATATGGCCTTTCGGATGGCATCTTCAAAATTTTCGGATTCGTAAAACGCAATCAGGGCCTCCGGCACCGAGCCCTGACAGGTCACGTCAAACTGATAGCCCGGCCGGATGTCATCCAGCCGGCGGCTTAAGTCATAGTTGAATCGGGTTTCAATTTCCCCTTTGATATCCTCCCTGGACGCATCCTGCCGCGCCATCCATACCGCCAGGGCCGCGGCCTGGGCGCCGGCGATCCCTTGCGGATGGTTGTGTGTCACGGCCGCCGACTTTTCCGCTTCAGCCAGGACTTCCTCACGTGTTTCAAAGGCAAACCCCACCGGACTCACCCGCATGGCCGAGCCGTTGCCAAAGCTGTTATACGGCCGGCTGTCCGCGGAATAAAGCCAGTTAAAAAAAAGCATCCCGAAGCCGGCATCCGGATACGCCTGGCCATAGGTCTTTAATGCGCTCTTGTAGTCGTTATTTTTGGCAATCGCATCCGCCACCGCCACGGTCAGCACGGTGTCATCCGTAAACCGGGATTTGCTTTGGAAAAGCGGAAAATCCGTCGTCTTTATCGGCCGATGCTCGTATACAGAGCCAATTATATCACCGGCAATCGCACCCAGCATCAGACATCACCATCCTTTTTTTAAAATATTATCGGTTGGGCCGTTAACTGCCCGCTTAAAGCGCACGACTATATTAAAAACATACCTGTGGGGTTGTCAAAATTTTCTTGCATAAACCCGATGGCAAGACAAGCTTTTTCTACATTTAACGGCCGCCCGCATGTCAGAGGGAGATGAAAATGGCTGTAGGATCTGGCAGCAGAACGCGGGCCCCCAAAAAAAGGCCCCGAAATGCCGGATTTCCGGCTTTTCGGGGCCTTTTTGGGGGGGAGACGTTAAGCGTAAGCGTTAATTTAAGCTGTTTTCGATTCCCTTCCGGAGTATACATCATAGCCCATGGCAACGGTTCGGTAAACCAAATGGGCCAGTTTGGAAAACGGCAGAAAGGCAATCAGATTAAAAACAAACATGAGGTGGATAAAATAAATCAGATAGGTCAAAAAGGCCGCATCCGCCAGCCGGGTCAGCTCTGCCAGCATGCCGGTGGCAGCCACGCCCAGAATCATCCACAGCAGGTACCAGTCTTTGTAAGTGGACACCTGATCGGGTTTGGCCGCGCGCTGGCGCATGAGCAGGATGGTGCCGATAATCAGGGCGATGCCGCTGACATTGGCCAGAATCTTGACCGGGTTGAGCTGGGAGTATGGCCCATGCACGCCGAATCCGTAAAGCACCACAAAAAATATGGATGTTACGATGAAAAGCCCGATAAACGAAAACAGCACCATCATATGCGGGGTGGCCCGCTCATTGTTCTCCCCGCATTCGGAGAACTGTTTATGCTTCAGAATCTTGGGAATGGCAAGGCCGATGGATTTTATGAATTCCACCGGTTCAATGGTCTGCTTTTGCGTTTTACCCTCGGCAAGGGCATTTTCGTGGATATCCGAGATGAATCGCTTTAGGCCCAAAGCGAATATCGCCACCACCCAGATGGATAGCGGGATAAAAATCAGATCCACCAGCCAGGTAGAAAAAAACTGGGCATGGGCAATCTCACCATGGGCATTGAGTTCCGGACTGAAATTAAGCCAATGAACGCCGAAGAGCTTTAGCACAATACCGAGCACAAGGAATACGACAGCCGGAAGGGCTGCGAAAGCGGGCAGCTTCTTCGGATCATTAATCGCCATGCCGAGCGATTTCGGTGTGCCGTATTCGGCAATTGCATAAGTGCGCGCGGCTGCCAGTACATCCCCGGGATTTGCGCCCCGCGGACACTGGGTGGTGCAGTCGCCGCAGTTGTGGCAAAGCCATATATCGCCGTTTTTAACCACTTTATCTTTTAACCCCCATGACGCGGCGATCATTTCTTTTCTGGGGAACGGCCGCTTATCCGGGGAAATCGGGCAGGCAACCGAACAGGTGGCGCACTGATAGCATTTTTTCAATGATTCGCCGCCGAGTTCGCCAAGCTGCTTTATAAAATCAACATCTGGTTCGACCAGAATTTTCTCCGCCATTTCCATACCTCCTATTGGCCTTGGCTGTTTCCGCCATTATCTTAATTATATATCGGTGATCCGGCCGGCGCGAGAGGCGCCGGCCGGAATCCATATTTAGAAGCCTTTGAACGGATTGGGGCCGAGTTCCTCGATGTCTTCGACAAACTGGTTGATAATCCCCGGAATCTTATCATAATCGTCAATGGCCACTTCGTACTGGGCCACCCGTTCTTCCTCAAGGGCGAGACTGGCAAGCGCATCCCCGATCTTCTGCATCCGGATGCTGGCCAGTTCACTGCCTTTGACAAAATGGCACTGATAATCATCGCCCTTTTTACAGCCCAGAAGGAACACACCGTCCATCCCCTGGGACATGGCGTCTTTGATCCAGATCACGTTGACCGAACCCAGACAGCGCACCGGAATGATGCGCACATCGGCTGAGAAGGACTTATTATGCAGCCCCACCACATCCATGGCCGGATAGGCATCGTTTTCACAGACCAGACCCAGAATCCGAAGCGGCGGCTCATCATAGTCATCCTCCGAAGGGACCGCAATGGATTTGACCTGGGAGCCGATGCTGTCAATGTTGTAGTCCGCAAACCCGATGATCCGTTCCGGACAGGCGCCCATGCAGGTTCCGCAGCGGCGGCAGCGGGTGATGTTGGGCTTGGGCGTCCCCTTTTCATCATCGTCAAGTGCGCCGAACGGGCATTCGTCCGTGCACCGTTTGCACTGGGTGCAGCGCTGGAAGAAAAAGTCGGGATAGGTCATGTCCCCGTAGCGGGGATGGACCGACACCCCGCGATTAGCGGACTCCAGACACTGGATCGCTTTAAGCGCCGCCCCGGAGGCATCCTCGATGGATTCATCGATGGTCATGCCGCGCCGGATCGCGCCGGCGGCATATATGCCGGTCCGCTGGGTTTCATAGGGAAAACAGATGAAATTGGAATCCGCGTACCAGTCGAAAATCTCGTTATCCCGAAAGCCCGGGCCCTGCCGATACGCCAGGTTAACCGTCGGATTATCTCTCGTCACCGGCACCATACCGGTAGCCAGTACCACCATATCCGCCTTCATTTGAATGGCCTCGCCCAAAAGCGTATTACTGGCATCCACAAGCATGCCGTCTCCGTTTTTAGAAACTCCGACAACCTGGCCCTTGGTCATGAAAATGCCCGGATCCTGCTGTAGCGCCTTGTAGAAATTCTCAGAAAGGCCGGGGGTCCGCATATGCTGGTAGACGATATAGGCTTTTCCGTCCGGATAATCTTCGCGCAGGTACTTGGCCTGCTTTAAGGCCACCATGCTGGTCACCGCACCGGTATAGGAAAAATCACTGTCATCCTCCGCGCCGCCCGGGCTCTGGACAAAGACCACGGACTTGGCCTCCTTGCCGTCTGAGGGCCGAACGATTTTACCCTTGGCCGCCAGTTCCTCAAACTGATAATTGGTAACCACGTCCGGCATCTGGCCGTAGCCCAGATGGGCGAATTCATCATCCCTGGGCTCATACGGCCGCCAGCCGGCCGCCAGGATGACCGCCCCGAACTGCTCGCCGTTGGGATCTATGGTCAGGATGTCTTTTCGCCCCTGATTGTATTCCAGGTATTTCTCCATCAGGGTTTCATTATCCAGTTCCTTGCCGTTTTCATCGTATTTCATTTCCTCCGGCAGGGGATAGGGGACATCAAACTCGATTTTTTCGCCGGGATTTTTCAGGGTTACCGTAAACTCGCCCGGCTGGCCGGCAATCCGGGCCACCGCGGTTTCGGTTTTCACCGTGATCTTTGGATTGGACTCCACCTTCTCGATCATATCCGCCACCTTGAACGGAATCAGGGCATCATAGGGTGGCTGTACCGGCAGCTGCTTGCGCCATTTGGCGGAGTTGCCGCCGAGCTTGTCGGTTTTTTCCACAATGGTAACCTCATAGCCGAGGCTTGCCGCATCCAGCGCCGCGGACATACCTGTGACCCCGCCGCCCAGAACCAGAATTTTGCGGGAAAAGGTTTCCGGTACATAGGGCTCCGGAAGATTGACCTTTTCCACCCGGGCCATGCCCATGCGGATATAATCTTCGGCCATCATCTGGACCCGGTCGAAATTTTCCTCGTCCTCTTTTTCCTCTTCCGTCAGCGCCGGAAATTCCGAGCGCGGATGGGACCAGACCACGCCCTCGCGGAGGTTGGCCCGCTCGACGATACAGCCGGGAAAATTAAAGACATCATGGTTGAGGCGCCTGGAACAGGCGCCGATCACGATGGTATTCGTTCCCTCATCCACATCCTTCTGGATGAGCTCCGCCCCGTCTTTGCTGCACAGAAATTCATGGGTCTTGCAGGAAAGCCCCTCTTCATCCACGACATCACAGATACTTTTTATATCCAGGGCATCGCCGATGCCGCAGCCTGTGCAGATATACACACCATATTTTTTACTCATGGTTACCTCCTACCGCTTCACCAGGGTTTGAATCGCCTTGAGAGCCATACCGGTTGCGTTCTGGTTGGATGAAACCACATCGGCCGGTTTATTGGCACATCCAGCGGCGAACATGCCGCCTTTCTCAAAATCATTGATGATAAATCCGTCTTCCGTATACTTTAAGTCAGCCGGCAGCTTCGCCTTGGCAGCGGTGGGCTGCATGCCGGTGGCCAGCACCGCCATATCCACCGTCTGGCGGATTTTTTCACCGGACAGGGTATCTTCGGCCACCATCGTCACCTGCTGGCTATCCGGGCCCTCTTCGACCTCGGCGACCTTCCCTTTGATAAAGATGACGTTTTCATCTTCCTTGATCTGTTTATAGAACCGTTCATACCGGTATCCCGGTGAGCGGATGTCTATGTAGAAAATATAGATCTTGGCATCCGGATACTGCTCCCGGATATAGGTTGCATGCTTAAGCGAGGCCATGCAGCAGATATAGGAGCAATAGGGGAGGTGATTTTCATCCCGGGAGCCCGCGCACTGGACAAACGCGATCGTCTCAGGCGCCTTGTCATCCGACGGCCGCAGGATCTGGCCCTTGGTTGGACCGTTGGGTGCGGCCAGCCGCTCCATCATCATATTGGTAATCACATTCGAGAACCGCCCGTAGCCCAGATGATCCAGTTTGGCGGCATCATAGGGCTCCCACCCGGTGGACCAGACAACGGCGCCCACCGGCAGATCAAATGTCTCCGGCTGCATGTCCAGATCGACGGCATCATAGGGGCAGGCCTCTTTGGCGCGGTTGGCGTCCTCGGTGCCGATGATCTGCGGGGATATCACGTAACGGGCCGGAAAGGCCATTTCGTGCGGCAGATAGGCCCCTTTCATCTTATCCATCCCGAAATTGAACTCATTGGGAATATCCATCTGGCAGGCCTCTGCACAGGCGTTGCAGCATGTGCAGTTTTCATTCACATACCGGGGATTTTTCTTAATGCTCACATTGTAGTTGCCGGGTCCGCCGTCCACCTTCTCGACCTCGGCCATGGTGTAGACATGGATGTTCGGATTGTTCTTGATCCGCTGAAAATTGATCTCCAGGCCGCAGGTGGGAGGACAGAGTTTCGGAAAATACTGTTTCAGCTGAGCCACTCGTCCGCCCAAATAGGGATTTTTTTCAATAATGAAGACTTCGTACCCCACCTCGGCGGCTTCGAGGGCCGTTGTCAACCCGCTGATACCACCCCCGACGACCATTATGCTTCCGCTAAACGGGGCTCCTGTTCCTTCAGTCATCCTAACCCTCCGTACATTAAATTGTTGGACTTGCTGGTTTGTGCTTCAGGTAGACGCCTCGTGCCATCCTAATGCTGTCTGAATCCGCACAATCCTCCAAGGCTTGACGCAAAACTTAAAAACTCGATACCGGCCCGACCCACCGGGTTTATCCGGTGCCCAGTTTTTAAGTTTTTCTCGCACAGGCGCGAGCGCCGTCTATGAGCAGCCAGCGGGCCGCAAGGATTAATAAAAACCTCCAGGCGCCGGAGAAGGCACCTGGAGGTGTATCGCTTACATCACAACAGATCCCGGTTTAGCTCGGAATGATCTGGACATAATCGCGTTTAAAGGTGTCCCATTCACCGCTCTTGGGATCGTACTTGGAGTTGGTGAAGCAGAACCAGTTCTCGTCATCCTGTTTCGGATAATCCGCCTGGTAGTAAAAGCCCGGATACCGGGTTTCTTTCCGGAACTGAATGTGGCGCAGGTGGGATTCCACCGTCCAGATACGATGGTAGATTTCCCAGGCGCGCATCAGCTCATGAAGATCGCCGGCAGCCAGTTTTTCACAGTCTTCGCGCATGACCTGGAGCAGATCCATGACAACTTCAAGCATCTTGGAGGTCGTCTCATAGTAGGTCTGATGACCGGCACCGTATTCGTTGGTGGCTTTCATGAGACGCAGCGCCATTCCGGAGGGCTTGATGTAGGCCGGGTTGACGTCGATATCCGTGGTGTATTCGTAGTTATCCAGGAAGGTCCGTACCGGTTTGTACACCATGTCCACGATTTCTTCCTTGCTCATGGGCAGTTCCGGCTTGAAGTCCGCATGGTCCTTGGCGTAGCGGACCATCTGCTTTGCCGCCATCCGGCCTTCCGCATGGGAGCCGGAGGAGAACTTATGCCCGGAGCAGCCGACGCCGTCACCGGCGGTGAACAGACCGTCGACCGTGGTCATCCGGTTGTAGACCTTGCCGTTGTCCGCCTTGATCTTGTAGGAATCCGGAACCCAGTCATAGTCCGGACCGGAAGTCCACAGACCGCAGCAGCCGGAGTGAGAGCCGAGCAGGTACGGTTCGGTCGGCATAATCTCGGAGTTTTTCTTTTCCGGCTCGGTGTTGGTGGCGCACCACAGGTTGGCCTGGCCGCAGGTCATATCCAGGAAGTCTTCCCAAGCTTCGGATTCGAGGTGCTTGAGCTCTTTTTTGTCCAGACTCTTCCCGATTTCGGCCAGCGCGGTGACCGTATCCATCTGGATCGGACCGCGGCCTTCTTTCATCTCAAAGAGCATGAGATGGTTCCGCAGACAGGTGGGGGTAATGGCTGCGGTGCCGTACGGCGCATAATTTTCCAGCTCTTTCTTGGCCGCGTCGCCGGTCACGTAGACTTCGCCCAGACCGTTCAATGCCTTGGCTTTGAACAGCAGGAACCAGGCGCCGACCGGGCCGTAGCCGTCTTTGAAACGGGCCGGGGTGAATCGGTTTTCCATCATGGAAAGTTCCGCACCGACCTTCATGCACATGGTGTAGGTGGAGCCAGCGTTCCATACCGGATACCAGGCACGCCCCTTACCTTCACCAACGGAGCGCGGCTGATAAATATTAACAGCGCCGCCGCAAGCCACCATCATGGTCTTGGCCTTGATGATGAAGACCTTGTTCTCGCGCACGGAGAATCCGACCGCACCAGCGATCTGGTTTTCTTTGTTTTTGTCCAGCAGCAGCTCAACGATGAAAACCCGCTCCAGAATGTTGTCTTCGCCCAATGCCAGCTTGGCGGCTTCAGCAACGATTCTCTTATAGGATTCACCATTGATCATGATCTGCCATTTACCCGTGCGGACCGGGGAAGCGCCAGACTTCAGGGTTCCCAGCTTGAGGCCCTTCTTACCGTCCATGTTTTTGCCTTCGTCGGTCTTTTTCCATACCGGCAGGCCCCATTCCTCGAACAGGTGAACCGAGTCATCGACATGGGTACCCAGGTCGAAAATCAGGTCTTCGCGGACAATGCCCATGAGGTCGTTTCGGACCATGCGGACATAGTCGTCCGGAGTATTGTCGCCAAGGTAGGTATTGATGGCGGAAAGGCCCTGGGCCACCGCACCGCTTCTTTCCATGGCGGCTTTGTCAACCAGCAGCACGCTCTGGTCATCGCCCAGCCATTTTTTAACCTCAAATGCTGATCCGCAGGCCGCCATACCGCCGCCTACGATCAGAACATCAACTTCTCTTTCTTCAACTTCGGGATCCCTTACCGCTTTCAGCTCTCCCCGCGGTTTATTCGGTAATGCCATGTGTTATCCTCCTAACTTATATAAAAAATTGACACATTGTGATCGAAGAAAATTAATCTTCGTTCGCCCGCGCAAGCTAAACAGTCGCCTGCGGTTTCGGAATCTGATACCCTTCTGATTCCTCGGTTGAAAGCAGTTCGCTCTCGAGATCCTTGCCTTTCAGGTCCGCATAAGCATTGGCGGAACCTTCGGGGGTGGTCCGGATGGGGAACTTGAAGCGCTTAATGGTGCCGTTTCGGAATTTGCAGGTCCACATGATATCCTCGGTACCCATCATCGGATAGATGCTGCTCCCCAGGGGAACAAAGTCCGAATAGCCCCTTACTTCAATGGCCTGAGTCGGGCAGATCTTGACGCAGGAAAAACATTCCCAGCATTGATCCGGTTCTTGGTTGTAAGCCTTCATGGTGTTGGGTTCAAGCACCATCAAGTCGTTCGGACAGATGTACTGGCACGCGGTCTTATCGCCGCCCTTGCAACCATCGCACTTTTCTGTGACTACGAAACTCGGCATTATCTACCTCCTACTTGTTTACGGTTTAATGACAGTGGATTCTGAAATCCACTTAAATGTACTATTTTTTGTCAGGTTTAGGTTGCCGACACCTCCTTTCTCCAGATTCCCTTCAAACATTTTCAATCTATTTTTCAGGCAATTAACGGTGATCCTGCCTTAATCTACAAAATCGCTGAAACAAAAATTCCCAAATAAATCAAAAGGATATGTTTGTCCATTTGCAAAGTAAATTATTTAACACCCCCCAAAACACTTGTCAAGAAATTTTGATCTGCCTGTTTTTCATGCAGATACAGGGGGTTACAAAAACATTAATTTTCAACATAGGCGGTTTATCCGAAGCACGCATACAATATATTGTGCATTTATCGGCGCCGCTCCGGGTACCGCCGCTCCACCCGATCGGAAACCCCGGTTACCACTTCATAGGTGATGGTCCCGAGCTGATCCGCCACCTCTGCCACGGGCAGCCCGCCTGTATCATCCGGACCGAAAGCCACCACCTCATCGCCCATTTCCACATTGGCAATGTGTCCCACATCCAGCATGCTCTGATCCATGCAGACCCGGCCGATCACAGGGGCGGATTGGCCCCGGACCAGCATCCGGCCTTTGGAGGAAAGCAGCCGGTTATAGCCGTCCGCATACCCGATGGAGACGGTGGCAATCGTCGTGGGCGCCTTTGTCTCGGCCGTGGCGCCGTAGCTCACGGGAAATCCGGCGCCAACGGTTTTCAGGTGAATGATCCGGGATTTAAGGGTCATGGCCGGCTTGAGCGCCATCCGGGTGCGGCTTACCTGGTCGGACGGATAGAGCCCGTAAACCGATATGCCGGCCCGGACCATATCCATGTGGGTCTCCGGCATATCGATAATCGCCGCGCTGTTTGCCGCATGGCACAGATCAAATGTAATTCCGGCATCCGCAAGGGCGGATTTTAACCGCTGGAAACGCGCAAACTGGCGGCGGGCAAAACGCTTGTCCTGATGGTCGGCGGTGGCAAAATGCGTGTATAGACCTTCGACCCGCAGGCCGGGAAGGTTTTTGATCGCCGCAATCTCATCCAGCGCCGCCTGATTCACACCCTCTTCCCCGCTGCCGTTTTCGGAGCCAGGCGCCGCCGCCATCACCCCCAGCCGCCCCATGCCGGTATCCACTTTTACATGGACAGGCAGAGGATTGTCCGAATGCCCGGCCTGCCCGGCCATCTGCCCGGCCGTCTGATAGGAATAGACGGTCTGGATAAGATTGTGCGCCAGCAGCTCGCAGGTAAACTCAGGCGGGGTGTAGCCGAAAATCAAAATCGGCGCCCTGATGCCTGCCTGGCGGAGACACAGCGCTTCGGGATACCGGGCAACCCCCAGATAATCCGCCCCGGCCGCCAAAGCCTGTCTGGCCACCGGCACAATGCCGTGGCCGTAAGCGTTGGCCTTGACCACGATCATCAGCCGGGTGCCCGGCGTTAAAATCGACCGCAGTTGTTTGACGTTATGACGGATCGCCGACAAATCGATTTCCGCCCACACATCACCGGCACCGTCACCCGCCTCCGTCTTGCCTACGATCTCTTCAGCCATGAAAAACTCCCGCAGCCGCACCCATTATTGGCAAAAACGGCGCCTTTCCTTTGGGACAGACCCATCATAGCCCCCGATCCAAACTCCGGTATTGGATCGCCTCGGCCAGGTGATCCGTGCCGATGGATTCAGAACCCGCCAGATCCGCAATGGTTCGGGCGATCTTTAAAACGCGGTTATACGCGCGGGCAGACAGGCCGAGCCGCTCGACCGCGGATTCCAGAAGCGCGGCCGAGTCCCGGCTTACCTGACAGAAGCGCTTGATATGCCGGTCCTTCATCCGGGCATTCACATCTCCGCCGGCTGCATTAAACCGCTGCGCCTGCCGGCCTCTGGCCGCAGCCACCCGTTCACGGATCGCCCGGCTGCTCTCTTCGGCCCGCTCCCCGGCCAACTCCTGATAAGAAAGGCGGGGCACCTCGATATGAATATCAATCCGGTCAAGCAGGGGACCGGAAATTTTTTGCCGGTATTTCTGTATCTGAGCGGCGGAACAGGTGCAGGCATGATGGGAATCCGTATAATAGCCGCACGGGCAGGGATTTAGCGCACCGATCAGGATAAAACAGGCGGGATAGGTAATGGCGCTGGCCGCCCTTGAAATCGTGACTTCATACCCCTCCAGCGGCTGCCTGAGAACCTCCAGGACCGGCTTTTTAAACTCCGGCAGTTCATCCAGAAACAGAACCCCGTTATGCGCGAGGCTCACCTCTCCCGGTTTGGGGTTTGCCCCGCCCCCGATCATTCCGGCATCGGATATGGTATGGTGGGGCCCCCGGAAGGGCCGCTTAGTCACAAGGCCCGGATGTCCATTCATCAGACCCGCCACGCTGAAAATTTTGGTGGTCTCAATCGCCTCCTCAAAGGTGATCGCCGGCATGATGCCGGCAAATCTTTTGGCCAGCATGGTTTTCCCGGATCCCGGCGGACCGATCATAAGAAGATTGTGCCCGCCGGCTGCGGCGACCTCCATGGCCCGCTTGACATGGGCCTGGCCGGCGACTTCGGCGAAATCATCGGTGATTTCGCCCGCATCATTAAATAAATGATCGAGCTCGCAGGGCTCCGGGCTGATCTCGCGGGCACCGGTAAAAAAATCCACGGCTTCCGCCAAATTTTTCACCGGATATACCGGGATATCTTTTACCACAGCCGCCTCCCGGCGGTTGGCAAAAGGGACCATAATGCCCCCATACCCCCCATCCCTTGCGGCAATGGCCATGGGCAGGCAGCCGTTTATGGGCTTAACCCGGCCATCCAGCGCAAGCTCGCCGATAATCGGCATATGGCTGATGCCATTGTTTGCAATTATGCCGGTAGCCGCCAAAATGCCCAATGCGATGGGCAGATCAAAACCGGTCCCGCCCTTTTTAATATGGGCCGGGGCGAGATTGACCGTGATGCGGTCATCCGGAAACCGATATCCGCAGTTGGTAATCGCCGCCTTGACCCGCTCCCGGCTTTCCCGGACGCTTATTTCAGGCAGCCCGACAGTGGTAAACGCGGGCAGCCCCCGGGCAATATCGACCTCCACCTCCATCAGGTATCCGTCAATCCCGACGACCGCCCCGCTTACAATTTTTGACAGCAAATCGCCTCCTCATTCATGTTTTCAGGCGTATGTCCCCCGGTTATGGACAAGGGTTATAACAAAGCATACAAAAGAGGACAATCGCTTTTGCCACGCATGTGTTTGCATTTTTTTTTCACATCAGTTATATCCGTTCTACATGGACAGCAATCACCCGAAAAATTCTAAAAATGAGAATACCGTCGCGATTTGCGAATCCTGCCCCCTTCATCAGCGGACCCTGGCAAAGCCGGTCCATTTTTCCGGGGTCGGGGTGCATTCGGGCCAGTCGGTAAATCTCACCATCAAACCCGCGCCCACAAATTTCGGCATTAATTTCAGGCGGATCGATCTGCCCACGGCCCCGCTCGTTAAGGCCACTTTCAGCCGGGTGGTGGATACGAGCCTGGCCACGGTCATCGGCGAAGGCGGCTGCATTGTCTCAACGATCGAGCACTTGATGGCCTGTTTTGCGGGCCTGATGATTGACAATGCCATATGTGAACTTGACAATTACGAGCCCCCGATCATGGACGGCAGCACCGGCGAATTTACCCGGGCCATCCGCGAGGCAGGCATTGTCAAACAGGATGCGCCGCGGATGTACTTTGTGGTCAAATCGCCCATAAAATTGGTCGGCGAAGACAAATCCGTGCACCTGTATCCGTCCCGGGAACGCCGGCTGACCAGCACCATTAAATTCGACCACCCGGCCATCGGCGAGCAGACTTTTTCGGTACTCCTCTCGGAGGAAAATTTCGTCCGGGAAATCAGTGATGCCCGGACATTCGGCTTTCTTAAGGAAGTCGAATACATGCAGTTTTTCGGGCTGGCCAAAGGCGGATCGCTTGACAACTCAGTGGTCATTGATGAAAACGGGGTCATGAATGAAGGCGGTTTACGGCACCCGGATGAATTCGTGCGGCATAAAATACTTGACGCGATCGGGGATTTTTCTTTACTTGGTATGCCGATTCTGGGCCATCTTGTTTTATACAAATCCGGCCACAATTTTAACCATGAATTCCTGAAAACCTTTTTTGATCAAAAATCAGCATGGGAGACGGCATCGCTGAATGCCCAGGATATGTTTGAACGACCCGGGGCGGATCAGACCTCGGTGATCATCTGAGGCCGGCGAGATTTTGGAGGCCGAAACGCTTATGAAAAAACCGGATGGCGTAATACTTAAAATTCTGCTGGTCGCCGCATGTTTGCTGCTCGCCCTCTCATCCCCAGTGATGGCCAAAGAGGTAAAAATCGCTGATTTTGCGGTCACCAACAACCGGGATGACCTGCTTGTTTTTTTTTCGGTCAAGGGGGCCTTTACCCGGGAAATGGTCGAGGCGATCCAAAACGGCATCCCCACGACCTTCTCCTATTTCGTGCGCCTGGAGGAAGATAAGATCCTGTGGTTTAAGAAAAAAATCGCGGCCAAAAGCTTTACCCACACGATTAAATACAATAATATGAAGGATGAGTATGTGATCAAGCGCTCCTGGGATGCTGACAAGGCCATCACCACCAAATCCTTTGAGCAGGCCAAATCCCTCATGGCTGAAATCAAAAGCTTTCGCCTGACCGATCTTGATCCTTTGGAAAAAGAGCACCGCTACATAATCCGGGCCAAAGCCGAACTTGACAAAGTCACACTGCCGTTTAAGCTGCATTACATCCTTTTTTTCACCGCCCTGTGGGATTTTGAAACAAGCTGGCATTCGTTTAAGTTTAAATACTAACCCCCGCCCCAGAACCATGAAACCTAACCGATACAAAGCGCCGAGCACTGCAATGGATCGCAAACGCCGCAAGCGCGAGGTCATTATTATCATCGGGGTCGTTGCGCTGATCTCGGTTTTAAGCTATATCACGGTCCGCGCCTTTGGCTCCGGCTCCCAGATCCCGCCGGCCAATATGGCGTTGATGTTCATTTTGATGAATATCAACATGCTGCTTTTGATCACGCTTTTTTTCCTTATTTTCCGAAATGTGATCAAGCTCTATCATGAACGCAGAAACCGGGTGGCCGGCAGCAAGCTCAGGACCAAGCTGATAGCCGCATTTATCGGGCTTACCCTTTTGCCCACCGTTGTGCTGTTCTTTTTCTCCATCCAGTTCATCACCACCAGCATCGAGTTCTGGTTTAAAATCCCCATTGAACAGGCCCTGGAAAACTCTCTGGAGGTGGGGCAGAATCTGTACAAACTGGTGGAGGAAAACAATACCTTTTTCCTGGATAAAGCCGCCTATCAGGTCGACTCCCGGGACCTGCTGGCGCCCAAAAACCGCTCCGAACTGGGCAACTATACCCAGGTGGTCCAGCGCGCCTTTAATTTAAACGCCGTGGAATTTTATAACTCGAATTTTAAGCGGCTCACCCAGTCGGTTTCCGAAAATCTCAAAAACCACACCTTCGAACCGGTGGATGCGGATGCCCTGCAAAAAGGCATGGCCGATTCCAAAAAGACATGGTCTGTCTCCGAGCATATGGCGGGCGGCGAAATCATCCGAAATATCTCCGCCATCCCCTATGGGGCGCAGGGCCCGGATATTGACGGCTTTGTCGTGATCAGTATTATTTTGCCGCCGGATTTGGAAAAAAATCTGGGCTCCATCTCCAAGGGGTTTGAAGAATACCAGCAGATGAAAATGTTAAAGCGCCCCATTCGGATATCCTATTATATTACCCTTTCGATTGTCTCCCTGCTGGTGGTTTTCTGCGCCATCTGGTTCGGGATGTATCTATCCCGAAACATTACCGTGCCGATCATGGAGCTGGCCGAGGGCACGCGCCGGGTCGCGGAGGGTGACCTCTCCTACCGGATCGATGTCATTGCCGACGATGAAATCAAAACCCTGGTGGACTCCTTTAATAAAATGACCCGGGATCTGCGCTTTAACCGAAAAGAACTCGAATTCTCGGCCAAAAAGCTCTATGAGCAGAACATCGAAATCGAGGAGCGCCGGCGGTACATGGAAATCGTGTTAAACAATGTGTCCACCGGCGTGATCTCCCTTGACTCCCATGGTCTCATCACCACCATCAACGATTCGGCCGAGCGGATGTTAAATATCAGTGCCGAGGATGTGATAAACAAGAGCTATAAACATCTGCTTAAGGAGGAAGACAATGCCCTGATCCAGGAGATCCGGGACCGGTTCTGGGAAAAACGGGAGGAGAGCCTCATTAAGTCGGTCAATATGACCATTCAGGGCAAATCGCGAAGCTTCAAGGTGACCTTCAACGCCTTAAAAGATGACAACGGCCGCCAGATCGGGCTGGTGATGGTCTTTGACGACATGACCGAAATCGAGAAAGCCCAGCGGATGGCCGCCTGGCGGGAAGTCGCCCGGCGGATCGCCCATGAGGTTAAAAATCCGCTCACCCCGATATCGCTTTCCGCGCAGCGGCTGAAGCGCAAATACAAATCCGCGATCGATGATCCGGTCTTTGACGAATGCATCCAGACCATTGCCGAGCATACGGAGTTGATCCGCAACCTGGTCAACGAATTCTCTACATTCGCCAAATTCCCGACCGCCAACCCGACCCCGTGTGAACTGCCCCCGATCGTTAAGGAATCGGTGGCTTTGTACGAGGATGGGTACCCCAATATTGAGTTTCATACACAAATCCAGGATAATATCCCGATGCTGCGGCTTGACCGGCAGCAGATTAAACAAAGCCTGATCAACCTTATCGACAATGCGATCTCCTCTATTAAAACCAAGGGACAGATCACCGTGGAGGTTTCCTGCAATGCCCGGCGGGACAAAGTTTACCTGGCTGTCGCGGACACGGGCGAAGGCATTTCCGACAAAGACAAACCGTTTCTGTTTGAACCGGATTTTACCACCAAAAAAACGGGCATGGGCCTGGGGCTGGCCATTGTCAGCACTATCGTGTCCGATCACAACGGCCGCATCTGGGCGGCGGACAACCCGCCCCGGGGGGCCCGGTTTGTGGTCGAACTGCCGGTTAACGGCACCTGAAGGAGCATTTATGTTTCCATCGATTCTGATTGTTGATGATGAAGCGTCCATACTCAAATCATTGAGCGGGATCCTGGCTGACGAAGGGTTTGAGACCCTGACCGCCACCAATGGGTATGAGGCGCTTAAAATCCTTGAAAAGGAACTGCCGGATCTGGTGCTGCTCGATATCTGGATGCCGGGCATTGACGGGATTGACACCCTAAAAGAGATCAAGATACACCATCCCAGCACCCAGGTCGTGATGATCACCGGCCACGGCACCATTGAAACCGCGGTGAATGCCACCAAAATGGGCGCCTATGATTTTATCGAAAAGCCCATCTCCATCGACAAGGTCATCGTGGCCATTAATAACGCCCTAAACTTCCGCCGGCTGGAGGAAGAGAATCAGTATCTGCGGAAAAAAACCATTGAGCGAAACGCCATCACCGGCAGCAGCCCCCCGATCCAGGAACTAAAAAAACAGATCAGCATTGCCGCGCCCACGGATGCCTGGGTATTGATCTCCGGCGAACACGGCACCGGCAAAGAGCTGGTCGCCCGCATGATCCATCAGTTCAGCCACCGGGCGGATAAGCCCTTGATTGATGTCAACTGCGCAGCCATCTCGCATGAACTTTTCGAGAGCGAACTCTTAGGCCATGAAAAAGGCGCCTTTACCGAGGCCACGGCAAAAAAGAAGGGAAAATTTGAACTGGCGGATCAGGGCACCCTGTTTTTTGACGAAATCGGGGATATGGACTTAAAGACCCAGGCCACCCTGCTCCGGGTCCTGCAGGAAAAAAAATACCAGCGCATCGGCGGAGACCGGACACTCTCCGTAGACGTGCGGATCATCGCCTCGAGCAACAAGGATCTGGCCGGGGAAATCGAAGCCGGCCGGTTCCGGGAGGATCTGTATTATCGCATCAATGTGATACCGATCGAAGTTCCCCCGCTGCGGGAGCGCCAAGCGGACATTCCGGAGCTGGCCGGATTATTTTTAACCCAAATTGCCGAAAATAACGCGCTGGCACTCAAAACCCTTTCCGAATCCGCCCTCACAATGCTGCAGCAGTATTCCTGGCCCGGCAATGTGCGGGAGTTAAAAAATCTGCTGGAGCGGCTGGTGATTAGCACAACCAAGGAGACCATCGAGGCATCGGATATCCCGCCGCCGTATAATCCGAAATCAGGCGAGAGTAAAGAAGCAGACCCCGCCCTGTTTGCCTTTGACCGTTTGAAAGAGGCCCAGCAGGCCTTTGAGCAGGCCTTTATCCGTCAAAAACTCAGGCAGTATGAATTCGATATCTCAAAAACCGCCAAACGCATCGGTGCGGACAAATCGCAGGTTCAAAAGATCGCCAGAAAGATGAAATAATCCCATGCGAATTATCAGCGGCTTATATAAAGGCAGAAAACTCATGCCGGTCCGCGGCAAAGAGATCCGACCCACCGGCGGGAAAGTCAGAGAGGCCATATTCAGCATTCTGGCCCGGGATATAGCGCACGCCCGGATTTTGGATCTGTTTGCCGGCACCGGCGCATTCGGTCTGGAAGCCCTAAGCCGGGGGGCGGCGCGCGCGGTATTTATTGAGTCCGATGACCGGGCCATTGCGGCGATAAAAAAAAACATCCGCCTCTGCCGGGCGGAAAAGCAGGCCCAGTGCATCAAATGGGATATCACCCGGGATCTGAACTGCATCCGATCCCTTCGGCCCGGTTTTGACGTGGCATTTATGGATCCACCCTACCAGGGCGATTTTATAGCGCCAGCCCTTAAAAACCTGGCGGAAAGCAACGGGCTTGAAAACGGGGCCGTCATTGCCATCGAACATTCAGCCAAAGCCCCTCTGCCCGAAATCCATCCCCCGTTTTACGTCACGGACCGCCGCAGGTATGGAAAAACCCTTGTAACCTTTTTAAATTTTATGATAGAGAGGGCGTTGCCGCAATCCCCCTCGGAGACGGTATCAGACCAATAGAACCCGAAAATAACATGTGACAAGGATGGCCCTATGGAACGTACGGCGGTATACCCCGGTTCATTTGATCCGGTCACCAACGGGCACCTGGATATTATCCAGCGCGGCCTGAAAATTTTTGACCGAATTATCATCACCATTCTGGACAACCCCGCCAAGCAAACGCTCTTTTCCGTTGATGAACGCGTCGCCCTTCTGCGGGAGTCCCTAAAGGACGTTGAGAATATCGAGATAGACTCTTATAAGGGCCTGCTCGTGGACTATGCCCAGCGCCGGCAGGCCAATGCCATCCTGCGGGGCATGCGGGCGGTATCGGATTTTGAATATGAATTCCAGATGGCGCTCATGAACCGGCGGCTGAACCGGGAGATCCAGACCGTATTCCTTATGACCGGGCTTCGCTGGATATTCACCAGCTCCTCCATCATCAAGGAGGCCGCGCGGTTTGGCGGAAACATTGAAAGCATGGTGCCGCCGGTGGTCCAGAAACAGCTTCAGGAAAAATTCGCCGCCCTGGCCTAACCCACGGCTTTATCTCGGCAGGAGTAATCCGGAGGGCGGATAAGCGCCAGCGCATCCGCCAAATGCTACCCCACGGCTTTCTCGCGGGAGAACCATTCCAGGCAGATCACAAAAATAAAGCCCGCGAGCATCAGCGCCACGGCAAACAGCAGATCCGTATCAAACGCCCCGGGCATAACGTTTTTCTCGCGCAGCACCCGAAGCTCCCCGCCGACCATTTTGGCTTCCAAAGTTTCCTTCCAGGGCCAGATTTTGCGCATGGACCCCACCATCAGGCCGGTGAGAAACGCCAGGGTCAGATTGTGATAGGCATCCAGCAGATACTTCAATACCCGGGAAAATCCGGCCAGCCCCAGGCCGCAGCCGGCCACAAAAACCAGGATAATGCCGGCATTGACCGGATCGAACGGATTTTTGAGCGTTGCGGTGATGAACTCATACTTGCCCAGGATGAGCAGGATAAATGCCCCGCTTAGCCCGGGGAGAATCATCGCACAGATGGCGATAAACCCGGACAGAAAGATAAACCAAAGGGTCTCCGGGGTGGTGGCCGGCACCAGATGGACGACCTGAAAGGCCGCGGCCGCCCCGATGAGAAAGGTTATTGCGGTGCCCGCATGCCACCGGTCGATTTTTTTCCCCACCACCCAGATCGAGGCGGCAATCAGACCGAAAAACAGGCTCCAGGTCAGCTGCGGGTGGTGATGAAGCAGATAATTCATGATCCGGGCCAGCGTAACCACCGCCAGCCCGATCCCCAAAAAAAGCGAGAGGAGAAACCGGATGTGAAGCTCGGCCAGCGCGGTCTTGATATCCAGGACTGCCAGGCGGCCGATTACCCTGGCGTTTGCGGATTTCACCGCTGCCAGCAGGTCCTCGTATATCCCGGTAATCAGGGCGATGGTGCCCCCCGACACCCCGGGCACCGTGTCCGCCGCCCCCATACACACCCCTTTGACCGCCAGAAAAACCGCGCTCTTAAAGGAACGGGGGCCCGGACTGCTGAAAAAGGCCTCCGCCCAGGATTTAGGCGCCGTCTGCCTCACTCTTCGCCCCACCCGTGCTCGCCTACCAGTTTAACAAACCGGCACCCGCCAAGCCGGGTTTTATGAATGCCGTTTTCATCCCGAAACAGCTTGATCAGCTCCTGGGAGAAGGACTGTCCCACGGGAATCACCATCCGGCCGCCCATGGCCAGCTGATTCACCAGGGTTTTGGGGATTTCCGGGGCGCCCGCGGTAACTAGTATGGCATCAAACGGGCTTTCCTCCCGCCAGCCCATGGTGCCGTCCGAGTATCGGGTCACGATATTCATATACTTCAATTGATCAAAGATTTTGCGCGCCCGGATATAGAGGTTGCGCTTTTTTTCGATGGTATAGACTTTATAGGCGATTTCCGCCAAAACCGCCGCCTGATAGCCGGAGCCGGTGCCGATCTCAAGCACCCGGTCCTCACCATCCACCTGCAGCGCCTGGGTCATGTGGGCCACGATATAGGGCTGGGATATGGTCTGCTGCTCGCCGATAGGCAGGGGGTGATCCGCATAGGCCTGGTCCATCAGCGCCTCGCTGACGAACATATGCCTGGGCACCCGGCGCATGGCCGCAAACACCCCCGGATCATTAATCCCGCGGGCCTCAATCTGATTTTTCACCATGGATTCCCGCAGGCGCTGGTATTTTCTTGAGTCAAATTCCATAATGATGAAGGAAACTATCAACTCCCCCCGCACCCGTCAAGCGAATAAAGGGGCGGGCCCAACAAAGCGTGACTTGCTTGGCCCGGCGCTTTAAAATCTTCTTGTTTTTCGCCATCATTCGGCTTACCTTGGGCCCAACCTTTTAGAAGAAGAGTGGATAAATGAAGTGGATTGAAGCCAAAGTGATTATCGACTATTCCCTGTATCAGGATATGGATACCGCCATTTCCCTGATCTCAGATATTTATTATGACATCGGGCTAAACGGGGTGAGCGTGGAAACCCCGGAGTATGATCCGAGCGCCGACTGGGCCCAGGATGCGGCGCCCATGCCGGATCACCATTCCGTGATCGGCTATTTTTCAAAAAACTCGCGGCTGGAAGAGAACTGCCGCCACCTTGAGGCCGCCCTTGCCCGGATCAACGAAAATGACGGCATTGTCACCCGGGTCATCTACACGGATGTCGACGAAGAGGACTGGGCCGAGTCCTGGAAGAAGTTTTTCTATCCGCGCAAAATATCGGATCGGTTTGTGATTAAGCCCACCTGGCGCGAGTATCAAGCCAATCCCGGGGAAACCATCCTTGAAATCGATCCGGGCATGGCCTTTGGCACCGGGACGCATCCCACCACCAGGCTTTGCATTCAACTCCTGGAATCCTATTTAAAGCCGGGCGACACCTTTCTGGATGTGGGCACCGGCTCGGGCATCCTGATGATTGCCGCGGACCGGCTGGGCGCCGGGCCGATGACCGGCATTGACAAGGATGAGGACGCGGTGGCCGTGGCCATGGAAAATCTTTCCCAAAACCGGATTGCCCCGGAAAAATACACCCTAAAAACCGGCCACCTGGCGAACAAGGTATCCGGTCAGTTTGATTTTATCGCTGCCAACATCCTGACCGAAGTGATTCTCACCCTGCTCTCGGATATTCCCGGGCTGCTGAAACCGGATGGAATTTTCATCTGCTCGGGCATTATCGGCGACAAGCGGCAATGGGTATTGGATGAAATGCTTAAAAAAGGCCTGACCGTCTATGAATCCAGGGCCGAGGAGGACTGGATCGCTTTTGCCGCCGGACTGGCCCGGACCGCACGGGCATAACTTCAGCGCTTCATCCCCGCCTCCTTGGAGAGTACAAAATGTGATGAAGGCATATCAACTTTCCTCATCGCCGGATAAGCGCTTTTCCATTTCTATGTATTGACGCTCCTTCTGGATTTCCGCCGCCAATTCCTCTTCGGTCGGCAGATAGAGCTTATATCGGGAAGCGAAAATCTGTTTATTATCCTCCGGCAACGTGTATCGAACCACGGCATCACTTTTATCCGAACACAAGATAATGCCAATGGGCGGATTTTCGCTTTCATCGGTAATCTCACGCTGGTAATAATTCACATACATCTGCATCTGGCCGATATCCTGATGTTTCAACGCCCCCACTTTCAAATCGATCAACACAAAGCTTCGGGTCAGGCGATTGTAAAATACCAGGTCAATATAAAAATGGTTTTCATCCAGGGTGATCCGCTGCTGCCGGGCCATAAACGCGAAACCCTTACCAAGTTCCAAAAGAAACTGCTGCAACTTGTCAATCAGCGCACCTTCAAGGTCTTTCTCCAGAAGCCGGCTTTGCTGCGGGAGCCCCACAAATTCCAACACATAAGGATCTTTGACCAAATCGGCGGCCTGCTGAACATCGTGTCCTTTTTCAGCCAGTTCCCTGACACCGTCTTTGTCCCTTGAGAGCACCAGCCGCTCGAACAGCAATGAATTGATCTGCCGTTCCAGCTCACGGGTTGACCAGCGGGCATTCACCGCTTCGTTCTCATAAAAGGCGCGGGCAGAAGGATCTTCCACGCGCAACAGTATGCGGTAATGTGTCCAGGTCAATTCTCGACGCACTGCGTCGATTTTTGGATAACCGAGATAAAAAGCGCGCATATTCCATAAGTTGGACTTATCAAAGCCCCTGCCAAACTCAGCCGAAAGTCTCCTTGAAAGTTCCTTAATCAATCTTTTACCATATTCTGCCCGCTCTTTTCCCCGCTGTTCTTCTTCAACAATCAGTCGGCCAATATTCCAGTAGCAGGCAACCATCTCGGCATTGACCGCCTGTAGCGCCCTGGACCTGGATTGAATGAGAAGGTCTTTGATCTTCTGGTAGAGGTGTTGGGTGGATTCTTCGGGTGTGTCACTTGTCATAATACGATTCTCTTTAAAGCTTTGCTATGGATAAAAGTTCATCACATGAAATCCATAAAACTTTCCGATTAGCCTAATCCGCTCCTTGACCCGGGTCGTAACCTTTTCCGCGGCGAATTTCGGCAAAGACTTGGCCGCCGAATTCATAAATCTCATCCGAGTAACGGGCGGTAGCTTTAAGCCGATCAAGAGCGGATTGATATTCTAATAAATTTAATGCGTTTTTGTATAGTAAAAAATTGAGCACCATCAGGGTATTGAAATATGGCAAATTCGCCTTTCTCGCCCTCATCAAGATCTGCCTATCCTCGGATATAATCGGCAGCCGAAAGCCGACGGCGGTGCGGAAAAGCATCTCATCGGTCGAATCCGCACAGTCCTTCCGGTTTGTTATGTCAATAATACGAATCGGGCACTCAACCTCTTCGGTACCGAATTCGCGGATAACGCCCGGAATCGTAAATAGCCGGATCCATTGGCTGGTTTCGGCTAAAAGGGCAATTTCTTGCAAATAAATCAATGATGACGTATCAATGATGGCCTGAAAGAGATGATCGAACTGCTGGAGGGCGGAGCGCGGGTCACCAAATATCGAGGTATTAGGCATGGTCAATATTTGCCAAAATTAATTGACCAATGCCGAAGCGGACACCAGCCGGACCCGGCGGTTTAGTTCGGGGAGCTTATCTGAGAGCACGGCATAGGTGATCTCATGGGGGTGGCCGATACCAATGGCTGAGCCGTTAATTTCGGCAATATTGATCAATTCGTCGATCTTTTGGGCAATCGCCTGACGGGTCTGCACGTGGTCTAAAAACACATCCCGCTCGGCAAACGGAAGTTTAAACAGGCGGGCCGAAGAGCGGCACTGACTGGCCGAGGTGGTCCGGCTGTCAATAAAAAAAAGCCCCTGTTTTTTTAATACCGTAAACACCTGATTCATCTGATCTGCCATGGCGGTCATTTTTGATCCCATATGATTGTTCACCCCTTTTATATGGGGCACCGCCGCCAGATCGCTCTTTAACTGGCGGATCCGCTTATCGGGCGTCATGCTGGTGAGCAGGGCCCCCGGGCCGGGGTCGATGTTTGGATACTCATCAGGTTCCATGGGCAGGTGCAGCATGACCTGATACCCCCGGCGGTTGGCGGCTTCGGCAATTTCTCTCTGATACCGGCTATAGGGGAGAATCGCATACGTGAGCCGCGCCTCCAGGTTGAAAAATTTTTCCGCCATATCCTTTCGGTGGCCGATATCATCGATGATAATGGCCACTTTCGGACGGCCGTCCGAAGCCGCCGGCTCCGGTTCAGGGGCGGGAAGTACTTTGGCCCGGGCGGTTTCGACAGGTTTGGACCCGGTTTTGGGCTGAGCTGGCGGGGCTGCCTGGCCGCTGCTTTTTTCAAACTGCTTGACCTTTTTCGGAAGACCCGCCTTTTGAGAGGCTTCCTCGCTTATGGAGGGCGCATCCCCGGCCCTGCCCCCCTGTAACCAGCCGTAAATCCCGCCGCTTAATCCAGCGGCGAGCAGAACAAACAAAAGCACGCCATAGATGCCGGCAAACCGCCCAGACGGACCAGACGCGGGCTTCTTGGCGGGCTTTCGGGAAGCCGGCCGGCTGCTGCTGGATTTTCGGGCCGGCGTTTTTTTCGAACCCGCGCTTTTTTTCGCAGTGGAATTTGCGGATGCCGTGGATTTCTTTGCCGGCGTCCGTTTGGAGGGAACCTTTTTGGCGCTTGCGGATTTGCCCGCCGGCCGCTTGGCTGCCGACTTTTTGGCCGCCGGTTTCTTAGCCGCCGGCTTCTTGGCAGCGGGCTTCTTGGCAGCGGGCTTCTTCGCCGAAGCTTTTTTCGCCGCCGGCTTTCTGGCCGTTGATTTGCCTTTTTGCGTGCCGGCGGTATTTTTCTTTGTCTTGTCCATTTAACCTGTTTTCCGAATCAATTGGAGCACGTACCCAAACCTGAATTGAGCGTTTCAAAAATTTGAAACGCTCAATTTAAGCCAAACTGATCGACGCAGAAAGGCGCAGCAAATAGTGGTTTACTGCGCCTTTCAAGGACTATTCCGGTGACTGTTCAGAAATATCTAGTTTTTCGATATCCGGCTGAAAATCTGATAGCCTTTCAACAGTTCATATGCCCGGTTGATCTGGGAGTCAAGCAGCATGGCCGAGGCGTCCCGGTCGCTGTGTTTGTAAACCGCGTCCCGTATCCGCATCAACTGCTGGATCTCGGCCTTTTTTTCTTGCTTTGTTTTCGTTTTTTTATCAGCAGCGGAGCTATCATCGTTCTGACCGGCATCCGTTTGTTTGTCATCCGCGGACGGCTCCTTTTCTTCTGCTTCCGTATTTTCGCCCTCCGGCTTCAGATGGTTCAGCAGATCCTCTTCTTTAATCCGGCTGGCATCAAACCCCTCGACCGAGGATTCATCCAGCAGCCGGCGCTTAACCACCAGATCCGGATGAATTCCCTCTGCCTGAATGGAGCGGCCGCTGGGGGTATAATACCGGGCGATGGTATATTTCAGGGCATAGCCGTCCCGCAGGGGCTTGACCGTCTGGACCGATCCCTTGCCAAACGAGGTGGTGCCCAGCACCAGGGCCCGCTTATTGTCCTGCAGCGCACCGGCCACAATTTCCGCCGCACTGGCGCTGCCGCCGTTTATCAGCAGCACAATCGGATAATTGCGTTTCTCGTCGTTGGGATGGGCGGAATAGGACTCGCCATTCGCCTCACGGCCCTTAATGGAGACAATTTTACCCTCTTCCAGAAAAATATCCGATACCTTGATTGACTGATCCAGAAGCCCGCCGGGACAGTCCCGCAGGTCAACGATCAGCCCCTTCAGCGTGTCGTTCTCCGCTTCTAATGCGGCCATGGCGTCCCTGACCTCACTTTCGGTATTTTCCCTGAAATTGGTGATCCACAAATACCCATAGCCGGGCTTCAATGTCAGGTACCGGACGCTTTCCAAAGGAATGACCGCCCGCTTTAATGTAAAATCCAGGGTTTCCGAATTACCCTCCCGATAGACCGTAATGTCAACGCTGGTCCCGGGTTCGCCGCGCATCAGCTTAACCGCCTCCCAGAGCATCATGTCCTTGGTCCGCTGGCCGTCGACTTTGACGATAATGTCCTGGGCATGAACCCCGGCTTTATAGGCGGGGGTTCCCTCGATGGGCGAGATCACCGTCAGCTGGCCGTCACGCTTGGTGATCACAATGCCGATGCCGCCGAATTCGCCTTTGGTCTCCACCTGAAGATCCTCATAGGCCTCTGGCGGCAAAAAGGAAGAATGCGGATCCAGGCTGTCCACCATCCCGTTTATCGCCTTTTCAATGAGTTCGGCGGTATCCACATCCTCCACATAATTTTTTTCGATTTCCTCGATTACGTCGCTGAAAAGCTTCAGCCCTTTATAGGTTTCCTCGGACCGGTTGCTATCCCCGTAAACACAGGTGGCAGAGGCCACGATAAAAACGGTGATAAGCACCAGAATGCCGCTCTTGACTGTTGGTCTGTATTTGAAGGCCATATACGATTTCTCCTTTTATGTATTATCGATCCAATCGGATGGATTTACGGGATCACCCTGATGCCGGATCTCGAAATAAAGGGCGGGGCCGGAAAGTGCGCCGGAATCCCCGACCGTACCGATAACGTCACCGGTATCCACTTGATCCCCTTTTTTTAAAAAAAGCTCTTCCGCATGGGCATACACCGTATGATAGGCATTGCCATGGGCCAGAATGACCACATTGCCGTAGCCTTTCAGCCAATCCGCATAGATGGCTTTTCCGGGGAATACCGCCCGGATCGGGGTGCCCGGCGATGAGGCAATCTCAATGCCGTTTCTGAAATTGACCACCCCGGAGCGGGGTTCCGTGTATTTGCCAAAATCCGCGGTGATTCTACCTCGTACCGGTTTATTTAGCAAGCCCTGATATGCAGCAAAGGATTTTCCCGTCCCCGCCTCCTGCGCTGAACGCTCCTGAAGATCCGATACCGTCTGATCGAGCCGGGCGGCCGCATTTTCCAAATATTTCAATGTAGCCATCCGGTTGGCTTTTTTGCTGCGGATTTCGGACAGAATCCGCTCCCGCTCGACTTTTTTTTGTTTCAGGCGGGCCAGGGTTTCGGCATGTTCGGCTTCCAATTCGCGCTTTTGCCTCCTTTTTCCGGCAAGGCTATCAATGGCGGCCGCCAGCTGGCCCTGCTTATCCAGTAGATCCGCCACCAGCTGCTGATCATGGGCCAGAATTTTTTCCATAGCCGCTTTACGGGTCAGCAGCTCATGCATGGATTCGGCGGAGGCCAACAGATTCATGGCCCCGACCCGTTTTATCTTATAAAGGGCGGACAGCCGCTGCATGGCGTATTTTTTCTCCCGGGCCACCGCCTTTTCCAGCGCATCCGCCTGCTTGCGGGTCTCTTTGATCTCCATATTGACCCGGGCGATATCGGACTGTATCCCCCGAAGCTTTTTCCGGGTTTCAGCCAGCGCCTGCTCGGTGTCTTCAAGCGCCGCCACAATCCTTTCCTCACGGCGGGTGTAATCCACAATTTCCGCCTGGCGGGCTTTTATCTTCTGCCGGATATTTCGGGCTTTCTCCCGGGCGGCCTGAATATCTGTGCGCTTTTTATCCTTGACCGTATGGATCTTATACAGGGTAACGAATTTATCCCGTTCTGCGATAAAACCCACATCCCCGTCATGGCTTACCCGCAGCCACCCCGTATGATGGGCGAGCACCTGAACACGCGTATCCTTCTCCAAAACTTTAATCACCGGATGATCCAGGCCGGGGCCGGTCCGCATATTCAAACCGGGCACCATGATCACGCCCACCTCCCGGACCTCCATACCGAATGCGGCGGAAGCCGCAAACAGCCCCGAAAGGATCAGAAAAAGCCGGATTATATTTTTAAAAACCGCTTGATTGAAAAATGGCATCCCGCCCATCCGATCATCATGCTGCACAAAACAAGACCCGCCAGCAAAGGGCCTGGAATAAACCGGAGCTCAAAAAACGACACCAGGATATCCGGCGCAAAACCAGGGACCGTGGCCAAATAGGCCAGGTAAAGAAACCCCATGCCGATACCGGCCCCCGTAAACCCCAGCAGCAGACCTTCAACATAAAACGGATGTTTGATAAACGCCTCATCCGCCCCCACAATCCGCATAATCTCGATTTCCTCCCGGCGGGAGTAGAGAATCAGCCGGATGGTATTGGCCACAATAAAAAGCGTGGCCAGAAAAAACATGGCCACCAGCACCAGGCCGGTGATCTTAAACAGGTTGTACACCCCGGCAAACCGGCTGAGCCACTTCTGGGCGTATTCCACATCATCAATGCCTTCAATGGCCCCGATATTGGCGGCCAGGCGGCCGATGGCATCGAGATTGATAAACGATTCGGACAGCCTTACCTCAAAGGCATCCGGCAGGGGATTCTCGTTTAAGCCCTCGAGCAGCGAGGATTGATCCCCGATATCTGCCTTTAAAGCGGCAAAAGCCGACTCTTTTGGGACAAAATCAACGCCGGCCACCCCGTCCATGGACTCAATCTCTGCCATGATGGCATGGCGGCGGGTATCGGAAAGATCTCCGCCCACATAGGCGATCACCCGGACACCCTGTTTCCAGGCATCCAGGAGTTCGGTGGCATTGATATAGAAAAGCGCAAAGGCGCTCAGGATAAACACCGCCAGGGAAATGGTCACCACGCAGAGCCCGTGCAGATAGAAATTATTCCGGATATCCCGGAGTGCGCGCTTGAACGTAAACCTGATCATTGGCTCACCCGCCGCCTTTAATTCGCGGCCATCCGACCGCCAGCCAGCTGAATGAGGGGGCCGGAATGGGCGCGGATCAACTCGCTGTCATGGGTCGCAATAATGATGGTGGCGCCCCGGCTGTACGCCCCTTCCAACAATTCGAATATGCGGCTTGCGGAATCCGGATCCAGGCTGCCTGTGGGTTCATCGGCCAGAATGAACCTGGGTTCGCCCACCATGGCCCGGGCAACGGCCACGCGCTGCTGCTCCCCGCCGGAAAGCACCGGCGGATAATCCCTGGCCCGATCCGCGATCCCCGCCCGCTCAAGCACCGAATAAACCCGATCCTTGATTTCATCCGGCCGGGTCCGGGCCACCTCCAGAACCAGCGCCACATTTTCAAATACCGTGCGCGTGGGGATCAGTTTAAAATCCTGAAAAATGACGCCGAATTTGCGGCGCATCCAGGGAATCTGCCGGCGCGGGACCCGGGCAAGGTTAACCCCGTCCACCAGAATGGCGCCTTCCGTAACGGCCTCACCCATATACAGCAGCTTAATCAGTGTGGATTTGCCGGCTCCGCTGGCCCCGGTGATAAATACGAAATCATTTTCATGAATCAGCAGGGAAATATCCTTTAATGCCGCAATATCCCCGTATTGCTTGCCAACCCGGAACATCCGGATGGCCGCATCATCTAAAAAGGGAAGCCCTTCTGACTTTGTCATTGCCGAAGGCCTGCTTTTCATGGGATCCATACCTCCCTTATCCGGCGTCTGCAAAAAACGCTTTACATTCAGGGCAAATTTGTTCTGTCTTTTCTTAGGCAGGCACGGTGGCCTGCCCTACGGCCACATGCGTCGTAGCGTCGGCCACCGTGCCGACTAATTGTAAGTTAACAGGACCGTGGTTATGGGTTTTGCGGTTAGAACAAATTAGCCGTGGGTTTACATTTGACCTTATCCACAGCCATCTGCTATTTATCCAAATGAGTTCAAGGAGTGCTGTTTCCAGTTTTTCTTGCTCCCCCCGCTGATCCCAAAAAACTTCGGCTTCTTCCAATCAGTGGGGGTTTTTTTATCCGAATTTGGCGAGCGGATCAACCGTTTCTTGGCGCACAGAATGAAAGATGCAGGGTATAAGGTTTAGGGTGCAGGGTCAACGTCATTAACTTCAGCCTTCCGCCGCTGTCATTTCGAGGAACGAAAGTGACGAGAAATCTAAAAAAAATCATTTAATTATAAGATTTCTCGCTGGCGCTCGAAATGACAACCGAGCCAATTTTCAATCTTAAGCTAATGGCATTGGGTGCAGGGTTTCAGGCGGCATCCGAATTGTAAAAGGTGGCACAGGCGTCATCTGACTCCCAGACGCTAACCCGGGAGACCCGGATCGTGGGATGTTCCGTTAAACGGGACTGAAGCGTCTGCGCGATATAGCGGGCGATGTTTTCCGAGGAGGGATTGGCGCTTTTAAAAAATTCCAGTTCATTTAAAAACTTATGATCCAATGAATCGATAATTTCGGCCAGATACGTTTTAATTACGCCGAAATCGATCAGTACGCCGGAATGTTCCAATTTTGGGCCGGCCACAAAGGCCTCGATCCGCCAGTTATGGCCATGCAGATTCTCGCATTTCTCGGTAACCATTTTCAACTGGTGCGCCGCGGCAAACCGGGTCACCACTTTCAGTTCATACATGGGTCCATCCCTTACTTGGCAGCCTTGGCATTGCCGCTCTTAAACAGCTTTTTAATCCGGCTGGTGAACTTTTCAGACTCGATCTTGGAAAACTCGCGGAGCAGCTCTTCCTGCCGCTTGTTCAGATGCTTGGGGGTTCTAAGCTCCACCTGCACAATTTGATCCCCCCGGATATTGGTGCGCAGGGAGGGAATGCCCTGACCGGCCAATCGAAAGGTATCCCCGTACTGGCTGCCATGGGGGATGGTAACGGTTTCCTCGCCTTCCAATGTGGGCACGGTCACCTTATCGCCCAGCGCGGCCTGCACAAAGGAGAGCTCCACCTTGCAGATTACGTCATTGTTTCGGCGCTCAAAATATTCGTGGGGTTTGACCCGGAGAAACACATACAGATCCCCGGGCGGCCCGCCGTTTACGCCGGGCTCGCCCTCTCCGGCCAGCCGCAGCTTGGACCCGTTGTCCACACCGGCGGGGATTTTAAGCGCCACCCGTTTGGTATCCACCACCTGCTGGCGGCCACGGCACTCGGAACACGGATCGGAAATGATCTTTCCCTGGCCGCGGCAGTTGGGGCAGGTGCTTTTAACCGAGAAAAATCCCTGCTGGCGGACATACTGCCCGGTACCCCGGCACTGACGGCAGATTTCCGGCTCTGTTCCCGGTTTGGCACCGGATCCGTTACAGGTCGGACACTTCACCATCTTTTCCACATCGATTTCCGTATCCATCCCAAAGGCCGCGTCCATGAACTCAACAGAAAGATCATAGCGCAGGTCTGCGCCCCGCATGGCGCTGCTCTGGCCTCGCCGGCCGCTGCGGAAACCGAAGAATTCCTCGAAGATGTCGCCGAAACTGGAAAAAATGTCTTCAAATCCCGCGGCACCAGCGCCGCCGCCGTTCATGCCGTTTAGCCCTTCATGGCCGAACTGGTCATAAATTCGCCGCTGTTCCGGATCGGATAAGACTTTATAGGCTTGAGACGCCTCTTTGAAACGCTCTTCGGCCTCTTTATCGCCGGGGTTTCGATCCGGATGGTTTTGCATGGCGATTTTTCGGTACTTGGACTTGAGTTCCTGTGCGTCTGCATCCCGATTTACACCGAGAATTTCGTAATAATCGCGTTTCGGACTCATGAATCTCCTTGTTGATTAAAGCATATAAATGTTCAAACCGTTTGACGGCCAATTTTCGATGTTTACCAGAAATCTGGCAGTTATGCCATCCAAAATAAAATTTTAAAGCGGACCGCCATGTGATATGAGGATAGGAATCGTTGTTTCTTTTAGCGATACACTAATGCATAAATACGGAATGTCAACATGGAACTCGGTTTTATCAAAGATATGTTCAACCACATTGCTCCCCGCTACGATTTTTTAAACCGGCTGCTTAGCCTGCGGCGTGATGTGTATTGGCGGCGGGAGATGGTACAGGCGCTTTCCATACCGGAGGGGGGATATATTCTGGATGCCGCCTGCGGCACGGGGGACGTATTGATTGAACTCGCCCGGCAATCAAAAACCGGCCGCCGAATGGTGGGCATTGACTTTGCCCCGCAGATGCTGGCGGTGGCCCGCCGCAAAATAGGGCCTTTGCCTGAAAACGCACAGACCAGCTTGGTCGCGGGCAACACTCTGGCCTTGCCGTTTCTGCCCGGGATTTTTGACGCAGTGACCATCGCCTTTGGCATCCGCAATATCATGGACCGAAAAGCCGCACTCCGGCAATTTCACGAGCACTTAAAACCCGGCGGCCAGCTGGCTGTGCTGGAGCTGGCCACCCCCCGGCAGCGGCTTTTGAAAACCATTTATGCCACCTATTTTGAACGCATCCTGCCCGCTGTGGGCGGTTTTTTTACAAGCAACCGCATGGCCTACCGGTATCTTCCGGCCTCGGTCCTTCGGTTTCCGGAACCGGAAGTATTTGCGGGCCTCATGCGGTCCGCCGGATTTCGGGAGATCCGGTGGCGCCGGCTGACAATGGGACTTGCCACCTTGCATGTGGGAGTTAAACCGACTAAATTAAACAAGTAAAAAACTCTAAGCAACTCAACCCTGAGCCCAGACCTGACGGAAGGTGAGCTGAATGAGACTTAAACCCCTTGGGCTTATATGCGCCATCCTCATCATTGTGGGGATGGCCTCATTAAACTCACCCAGAATTCGAGCTTTAAGCAGGAGCTTAGCGTGGAGACCGGGGCGGATCAGACCGTCACCAAATCCGGATCTTCGGTGAAAGCCCAGGTTATCGGCGCCCTTTCCATGAAAGCGGCGTTTACCCTGGAACACACCTCAAGCGTACCGGCGGGCAGAGAGAAGACAGACACGGAAACCGCACTGACAATGGTCTATAGCTTTTGATGGAACGGAATATTACAATATCCGGCACTGCCTATGAGTGTTAATGTACCTGAACCCAATATGCTGGACAGGCTCCTCAGGCGCCTGGGAAAATCCCGGGGGGTCATCATCCCGAAGGATGCCTATCACTACCATGGCAAGGAGACCCAGATCCTCTGCAAAAAGGAGAACCTATGGGTAAGCCTCATCCGTCCCAGAAAGCAGCAGCTCCCGGAAGACCGGGCCGATATCTTCCGGCTGCAAAAAATTTACTGTAAAACCCGTTCAAAAAAAGACGTCAGCACTTGAAGGGATAGAAATGAAAATAGCAGTATCCCGCGGGATCGCCGTACATGACTTCGGTTTCGGCCATGCACTGCCCGATCACCTGCTGGGCCACCGCCTCATAGTCCGGACGGCGCTCCTCCTCGTTTTTGCAGGGCATGCAGATGGGCTGATGGTCATACACGGAAAGTATCCGTTTGGCTCCGGATTCCAGTATTGCGCCGCATCGCTTGCATTCCAGAGCGCAGCTTAATGCTTCCTTCCACGCATCAGACATTGATAGATCCCTCCGTATTCATCCAAGACAATGGCACCGAAATTGCGGAACCGCCGATTTCAGCATGTCAGGTCGGCACGGTGGCCGACCCTACAAAATATCGGCTTTGCTGCGTAGGGCGGTGCCACCGGGCCCGCCTGAAAAATAGATAGAACAAATTAGCCGCCGCATCCATTGCGGCAAACTTGACGGTCTTGTAAATTAGGCAGCAGTCGCCATGAGCATTTCATTTCGATGCCTTATCGCTTCCCGCCGCCTCCAGTTCGAAAACCACTTCATCGGGAACATAGCTGATATCCAAAGCGGGCGGGGTGTCCTTAAAAACCTTAACTGACGGCTCATGCCCCGGCAGCTTCGCTACCACGGAATAATCCTCGGTTTTTGTTATCGGCCAGGGATACCAGTTGTCCCTGAACCGGTAATAAAACGGCGTCTTCCCGATATGCTCATCATTAATTTCAATATTTGCAAATGCCGGGGAAGAATCAATGCGGACCAGTTTGGAGGTGCAGCCAGCCATCAGCGGGCCCACGGAAATAAGGAAAATGATAAGCCACAACGGTTTATTCATAATCATGCCGTCCTTTCTCTGCATATCTGAAATGTCATTTGTCAAATAATCTATCATTTATTCTAAATCCGGGCAATATGGAATATCACGCATCCGAGGCGTTATTGTTCAGCTGATAAAATGAGGATTTCCTGTGTGAATGGCCGGGCGCCTCATTTGACAGGCCAGATTCTGCATATATATTAACTCCTAGATTAATTACCCAACAGACCGCAACGGAAAGGAGCCAGTTATGGACGCAAAATCTTACTGTGACACGATTAATCAGCAATTAACCGGCTGGAAGGCAAACATTTATGATGCTATCCTGGCCACCGAAAAACTTAAAGAAACAGACAAAGGAAAAGTTCAGCCGTTGATTGACAGCCTAAACGGCATTGTGGCGGAGCTGAATAAAAACCTGGAACAACTTCGCAACGAATGCCCGGCGGACTGGTCACCGCAGAAGAAAACCATTGATAGCAATCTAAGTGAGTTACAAAAGGAATTTGATCAGCTATCCGAAAAAATGGATGCGGTGATGCCTGACACCACCGCCTGGGTTTAGTCAAACCTTTATAATTTAAACAGCCCTGGGCATTCTCAGCCCTTTCCCCTATGATCCGGTTTTCTTGCAGTGGGGATAGGAATCTGTCCGGGCGGGCGTGGCAAGGCTTTCCGCCACCACCCCGCCGGGCGATGAATCGGTTTCCACCCATATATAGCCTGTTGCCAGCAGCGGGGAAACCCGCGCGTAAACCGTGTAGCTTTGGCCCGGCGCAGTTTCAAAGGTAAGGGTTTCGCAGAAATGGAAAAAACCATGCAAATAGGGATAATCCAGGGTAACCTGGACAAAAATCGTATTCTCCCCGGGCATGACCTCTACCCCGGAATCAAACCGATTTACCGGGTAATCGTTAATTCTTAAAATTCTCACATGGGTGAAGGCTTTTTCCGTATCCGGCCGGATGACGGAAATTTCCTCAGGCGCCAGCACCGCCCCGTCATAGGCTTTCATCGGCCCGCAGGCGGATAGAAAAGCAGCCAAAAACACCGTCACGCCCGCCAAATAAAATGCCCCCCGCCTCTGCCGGCACCGGAAAAAATTGCCATCTGCCATCGCCATACCCCACCTCGCAAGCCCGGAGATTAAAATGCGCATTGACACGGATGTTAATTATGCCTCTAACCAACAAATATAATAACATACCGGGATTGGTCAACAAATTCATCATTCTCAGGTAAATTGGGAATGGGAGAGCCGCTTCATGGTCAGATATCGCCCATTTCGCGGTTTACATCTTCTGAAATTTCATCCAGACATTTTACCTCCCGGCGGTTGCTTATTGCCCGGATCTTATCCGGATCCAGAAGATCGGTCTGCCCATAATAGGACTTCAGCATCTTGACAATATCCAGCCGATCCGCCAGCCCTTTTTCGGATCCCGGGTTCTTGGCATAGCGGTTTAGCTTCAGGGCGATCACAAGCTCCGGCTTGGCAATCAAAAGCCGATGCTCATCCATGGAGAGAAGATTGGTGGCCGCATCCGGGTTCTCAAGAATGTGCCGGACGAGCTTTTTTCGTACCGGTTCGCTCTGAACCGAGAGAAAATCCACATAAATATGGGTTTTCTTGTGTTTAATGCTGTGGCTGACCGAATCCGAGGTTTCAAAATAGGTGTCCAGGATTTGATTTTTTTCAAAAGGAATTTCATCGTTTAAAAAATCTTCAAAATCCGGCTCCTTTAGGATCACGTCGATATCAAAGGTGACCCGCGGCTCAATCGGCGGCTGCACGTATTTGGAAACCGCGATCGCCCCCACCAGAACCGCATCGTCATAGACCCGGGCCAGATCCAGCAGCGCCCGGTCAAAGGTGGTCACCCCCGCCTCATCACTGAAATACTCGAAAAAGTGCTCCGCTACCATGAAGCACTGGATCTCATCACAGGAAACAATGGTCTGCTGTATCATTCGGCCGGCTCGTCCTTAAATATAGTTATCAATCATGGTTGGCTTTCGGCAATCATCTCCCATCTCTCCTTATAACACCGCCGCCGTTTATGCAAACCAGAATCCTGCGTTTCAAGCTTGATCCCCGCCCGCCCGGGCTGCTATAAAAAAGAAAAAAACAAGCGTAACCCATTTGAAAGGGATTTATATGGACAAGAAAAGGGTTTTGGTCATTGATGATGATCCGGATTTTAATATGGTGGTCCAGAGATATCTGAAAAAAAGCGGCTTTGATGTCGAAGCCGCCTATAACGGGGTGGAGGGGATGGAAAAAATCCGGCAGCATCCCCCGGATGCCATTGTGCTGGATGTGATGATGCCGGAGAAAAACGGCCATGAAGTGTGCCGGGAGCTCAAACAGGACCCCGAGCTTTCCGATATCCCGGTGATACTGCTGACCTGCGTGGGCGGCCGGGTCACCTCGGCGGATGTCGATGTCCCGCCCACCAATTATTCCCATTATGACAGCATGTGCACCGAGGCGGACGACTACCTGGAAAAGCCGGCATCCGGCCAGCAGATCGCCGAGGCCATAAACCGCCTGATAGACGAATAATCCCGAAGGCGCGTTCAGGCATCCCCTGAAGTTTCCGCCGCCGCTTCCTCGATCGGCAGATACACCGTAAACACGCTGCCCTTGTCAGGCTCGCTGCTGACCTCAACATGTCCGCCAATGGAGGTCAGCATCTCCTTGGCAATGGCAAGCCCCAGGCCGGTGCCCGGAATCATCCGCGTTTTTTCGGTCTGCACCCGATAGAAGCGTTCAAAAATCTTATCCATATATTCCGGTGCAATCCCCAAGCCGTTATCCGCGATGGCGACACATATAAATTCCCCGGCAAATCCGGCCCGTACTTCAATGCGGCCCTCCTGCGGGGTATAATTAATGGCATTGGTGATCAAATTGGAAAAAATGCTCTGCAGGGCGATGGGATCGGCCTTCACCGGCGGGAACGCTTTTTCCGGCAGATCAAGGGTCATCGTATGCCCCTTGTCCCTGGCCTTTGACTGGTAAAAATCCACGGTTTCGGTCAGGACCCGGGCAAGATTCGGGGTATGGCCCTCCCCGGAGATCAAGCCGGTCTCAATCCGGGAGATATCCAGCAAATCGCTGATCATGGAGATCAGGCTGTTGGTCCGCTCCCTGGCCCGGAACAGGATCTGCTGGTTGTCACTCTGCTGCTCGGCGGTAAGCTCCTCCAGTACAATGCTCAACTGCTCATGAATGGTGGAGAGCGGGGATTTCAGTTCATGGGAGACTTTGGCCACAAATTCGGATTTGAGGCGGTCGAGGAGCTTGATGGCCGTAATATCCACAAGGATCACCACCGCCCCCAGATTCTCCTCCTGCTCGCCGCTGACCGGCCGGGCCTTGGCCAGAAAATATTTATCCTGGGAGCGGCCGAATTCACAGGTCGGCGCTTCATCCGGATCAATCGCCGCCTGCTCCGGAATGCTCCGCACAAACCGGCAGAAATTCCGGTTATCCACATATTCCTCGATCGGTTTACCCGCCGGCGTATCCGGATTCAGCTCCAGATGTTTCTTAAAGGCCGGATTCATCAGGACCACCTGGCCTTTTTCATCCACCACCAGGGCGCCCGAGGGAAAAGCATCGATAATGGCCCGCTCCCGGCTTTGCGAAGCCCTGATTTCCGCCTGAAGAAGCTGCACCTGGGTTTTTTCCAGTTCATCGCGGATTCTTAGCTCCTCCCGCAGATCATGGAAAAACCCGATGGTTGCCACCTCCTGCTGATCCTCGTAGATAATGGCCGCATTAAGGAGAATCGGTATAATTTCGCCGTCTTTGCGCTTGACATCGATTTTGCGGGATTTGAGCTTGCCGACCCCGCCGTAATCCTCGGAACGGAGCTTTTGCATCACCTCCCGCGCCCCGTCGCCCGGATAGACATCCCGGATATTAATCTCCGTGAACACCTCCCTGCCGGTATATCCGCTGATCTCAGAGGCCGAATCATTAAAAATTATGATGTTTCCCTTCATGTCCGCAGCAATGACGCCGTCCACCGCACTCTGGATCAGTTTCTGCAGAAACGCATCCGAGCGTTTCAGGGTCTGCTTTTGTTCGGAATCCGAATTTTTCATCGGTTTAAAAGGCTACCTCCCAAAATTTTCCCGGTAAATTAGCAAAACCCGAACCGCAAAACAAGACAAGACAATGCCATTTTTCATATGCTCAATTCAGGTCTTAATAAACTGCTTGGCACACCAGATAACCTCGCCGATAATGCGGATTTCTTTGCTGTCCGCCTCATAGGGGGCGTATTCCTGGCGGTTATCGCTGATAATGCGGATTCTGCCGTCTACCAGGTATTCCAGACGCTTGATAATAATGGTGTCTTCTATGCCGATGGCAAAAATGCTGCCCGACTTGATACGGGTGCGGCCCATATCGATCATGACCGTGTCCCCGTCTGAAATGGTGGGCGTCATGCTCTCGCCCTCGACCATCATCAACACGATGTTGTGCGCAGCCGTCGCCACCTGCCTGAGCCAGTCCTTTCTAAAGGCATAGAGCTCGCCGTACTGCTCTGATATCACCACATGGCCGCCACCGGCATTCAGCTTGGCCTCAGCCATGGGCACAAAATCAAAATCCCCCTGGTGGTTGAAGGGTTTTGGCAGCCCCTCCCGCCCGGCCCGGGCAAGAGAGGGCTGGTGGGGCGCGGATTCCGGATGCGTATCCGACAAAGAAATACTCTCGCCCAGCCTCAGCATGTCCTCATAGCTCGTACCCAGCGCACCGGCAATCAAATGCAGGGTTTTAACGCTGCCGATTCGGGAACCCGTCTTGATCTGATTGAGATAGGACTGCGAGATGCCGGCCTCGATGGCGACTTCGGTTTGCGCCCCCCGCCCTTTTCGCTCAAGCAAATAATTTAGCGCTTTTTGAAAAAATATTTCTTTGTCCGGGCGAATTTTATAAACCTCCTTTTTTTATTGATAATACATAAAAATTAGCCATATTCAAAGCCTTAAATTATTTCAAAAAGCAATAAATATTTTAGTTTTTGCTTGACTTAAATAGCATAATGCAATAAATTTTGCAATAAATATCGCTTAAGGCAAAAAAATTTAAGGCATTTGCTTCAGGAGGGTGAAAATCAAATGAAAGAGCGCATCCTTATTCCCATTACCGGCATTCTGCTCATTTCCGGCATTCTGCTCACCGGATCGGACAGCCCCGCATTCCCCTGGCCCAATGCCCTGGGGCTTTTTTCAACAGCAGCAGCGGTCTTTACCGCGCATAAATTGAATTTAGACGATGAAGAAGCGGCAGGTCCGGCTGACGGGGAGCATTAAAAAGCCGCTCATTGGGTTGAAATCCTGTTTTGGTGATCATCAAGATCCTTTAGGGCGCTTATCAGAATAGCCATAAAGCTGCCCAAAGTCTCCATTTTTTCCGCCTCTGGCGGGAGCTTCGGGGAATAGTTAAATTTGCCGGTCCGGTTTTGGCAAATTTTTGCAATTACATGCCTTCCGGTTTCCCGGCCATATTCGGCCTGAATGATTTCCCCCTGATTGAAAAAGACCCTGGCGTTAACGCCTCCCATCCAGAAATTAAGCACGCCGGTTTTCTGATTAATATGCATCGTCTGCATCACGTCCTCTGGCGGCATCTCTCTTAAATCACCGGCCATGACAGCTGACAGATCCCTGGTCCGTTCAGTGTTGCTTTGGCTTAGCCGCTGGGTGAGCAATCGGGCAAAATAGGTTTGCAGGGCCGGAAATTTCGGCAGTATGCGGATAAAATCCCTGCTTGACAGACGAATCACCGTTGTTGGGGCGGCAGCTCGAACCGTTGCGCTGATCGGGTTTCCGCTGATCAGACTCATTTCCCCGAACACTTCGCCGTTGGCGAGAAATGCGATGGAGTTGCCCTCTTCATCAATAACTTCCGCCCGGCCGGCAATAATGATATAGAGATTTCTGCCCGGTTCGCCCTTTTTAATAAAAACATCCCCGCTGCGGTAGGATTTAAACCCCAGGTCATAGATATGCTCCACTTGGAAGTATGACAAAAACCGGGTTATGCTGTATTTGTCAAAAGACCGAAACATGGGTAAATTCAGAAGCAGACGGGATATGGCTTCAATATTTTTCCCCGGCATGGCCCCGGCGAAAATCTTTGTTTCAATATCCGACTTCTCAATAAGATAGGTTAAACTGCAGGACTTGCCGATGCTGTCGCCGCTGCAGTTAAATTCAAAAGCCAGCGCACTGACATTGGCAGTTTCCGGCAGAACGGATGACAAGCTTTCCACAAACCCGAGACACAAATGGATCTCCATTGGCAGTACCAACGAATGACCGGAAAAATTCAAAATCTCATCCGCTTTAAAAGCCGGACAGTTAGCCGCATTTGTAATTCTTATTCGATACCCTGTCAGATCCATGCCATCGCCTTTTAAAATAAAATCCACATTATCTGAAATTCACTGGCCTGAAAACAGTTTCGTATTTATACAAAATTTTGAAAAACTTCAAACCTCAAAACGGAAAGCGGGATGTGCGCGAAAAATCAGAAAGGCAAGGGGCAAATAACCCCGAGACTTTCCACCTTGACCAAGCCTTCAATATCAGTCAGGATTCCTCAAACAGAAAGCTTTAAAGGAGAAAATATGGGCCCACAGGGAAAAAAGACCTTTGCCATGGTGGACTTTGAAAGTTGCGATCCCCGGCAATGTGACCCGGAAAACGGAATTTGTGCGCCGGTGGCAGCCTGCCCCCATAAGGTGATCAAGCAGATGGACGGCCCTTTTGAGCCGCCCATGATATTTCATGACCTGTGCCAGGGCTGCTGGGAGTGCATTGATGTCTGTCCCCTGGGGGCGATATACATAAAGGAGATCGGCAGTTAATCAGACAGAACCGGGGGCAGCAGGACCCCAGACGGTTTCCAATTTCACGGTTAACATTATTGCGGATGACAATAAAAATGCTAACGATAACAATGAAACCGGCGGTTAAACCGGACGTGGAAATGGCTGGCGGCAAATGGGGGGAACCCAATGAAACCCTAACCAATGCGTATGTTGACGGCAATTTAGTAACAGCCGCGGCATGGCCCGCACGTCCGGAATGGATGAAGAAGTTTTTAGAGCTTTTGGGCTCAAAGGTTGCGGCATAGAAAAAAAATGCCGGGTAGCTGCAAGATCTTGTACTGCTTATTTTGAAAGAGGCGATGAGTTTAGCTTTTTCAAATGTGCAGTTGCCAAAGCTAAATGTCAGGCAAGACTTTGGCAAGCATGTTGGATTCTTAAATTATGAACATATCAGCTGATATAAAATTGAAAGGGCCTGAAGGGCGGTGGCAGCACGGTCGTCAAACCTTTCACTTAACAGGGTATGGGCCGAAACATAAATCTCCTAGTCATCTTCGGGCTTTTTGGCCAGAAAATAGCTGTTATCTTTTTCATAATACGGACTTTTACCCGGGATACCAAGCCTGCCGGGATCATAATCTGTGTAAATATCCCGCGGAATTTTATCCATTCCTCCAAAACATTCATAGACAATTTCAAAACCGGCTTCTTTCAATGCCATCTGGTACTTTCTCTGTACCTGTAAAACGGAAAGTCCTTCAGGCGCCGCATAAATAATTTTTGTGACCTCACCTTCCACCGTGGCGACTTGCAGCTCATCATCTTCCACGCCCGAAGGGAACTCGATTCGGTCATAATCAACATGCTCGTACCTTTTAATGACCGAACCCTCATACCGGGAAATCATGGGATGATCCCTGCTTCCTTCCACATCCTCTTCCGCCCGGGCGGATGTTGAAACCGCGACGGAAAAAACAATCATCAATACAACCGGAAACAAAACAACTCTTTTTAGCATAAAGAGACCTCCTTTTTATTGTGTCTGCGCCAAACTTGAAAATCACTCAATTAAAGTATATTATAAATGAAATGGTTCAGCCACAGGAAACCGGAACCTTAAAACCCAACTTTTCGATAAACAAAGACGAGGATTGCCATGAAACCATTTGCCGGCCTGCTTATTTTTGCCATGATACTTTCCACTGCCGGCTGCCAGCTGGTGGAGGTGCCGATTGCCGCCACCTATTCGGTGGGCAAGGCGCTGGATGTGGGAACCTCTGCGCTTCCCTACTATGCGTATTCGGATTTGAGCCTGCAGACCCTGAATCAGCGAATGCAGGAAGCCGACATGCCGGTCACGATCAGCGAGACCTATGAAATGGCCTACGGAAAACTGTTCAGCAAGGTGCTGCCGGACGGTGAAACCGGCCAGGTAATCGGCAATATGAAAGATGCCACCGGATATTTCCAGCGGATATTGTCCGGAAACAATGTAAAAAACGCAGATCATTACTATCTCACCAGCATCCCGGCCCCGGAAGATGAAGATTTTACCCTTTTTGCCGCGGTTTACCGTCCGTACGCGTATATGGAGGTATATGACAAGCAGAATCCGTCTGAAAAACGCACGCTGAGCCAGAGAGATATGAAATTCTATACCCCCTATGAACAAGACGCGGACGGGGAAGAGCTGGATACGGTTTATGAATGGTTTGCCCTGTCCACGGACTGCTATGCAAGCCAGCGCCATCAGGCCATTCTGCTGACCCTTGCCGCCAATGAGGTGATCAAGCAAAAGCCCCGGCCTTATTACTGGACGGCTGAAAAAAAATGGCTTTCCGGAGACTACATGGAGGTGCTGACCGCACAGGACGAGGCGGTTTGCCGGGCCGTCGGCGTAGAGCCCGGATTCACCATCCGCAAGTAATTGCTTCTGTCCGCCCTTTGTCAAATGCCGCCTGGCATCCGGGCCGATCCCGACTGTTTCAGGCTGCACCCGTAAACAAACATTTTAGAGGAGGTGTCCTATGTCCATCGGATGGCTTGCCGGATTTGCCTTTCTGCCCATCCTTGTGGCCCTGATTCTCATGGTAGGATTCCGCTGGCCCGCGACCCGGGCCATGCCGGTCGCATGGCTGGTTTCCGCCCTTACGGCGATTTTTGTCTGGCGGATGGATCTCATCGTGGTCGCAGCCTCCACGCTTCAGGGGTTCGGCAGCGCCATTACCGTGCTGCTGATCGTTTTCGGCGCGCTGCTGATTCTCTATACACTTTCTGAGAGCGGCGGAATGGAAACCATCAACCACGGGTTCCATGGCATTTCCACGGATCGCCGGGTCCAGGTGATCATCATCGCATTTATTTTCGAGGCATTTCTGGAAGGCGCCGCCGGGTTCGGCACGCCGGCGGCCATTGCCGCCCCCCTGCTTTTAAGCCTGGGATTTCCAGCGCTTGCCGCCGTACTGGTGGCCCTGATTCTAAACACCGTGCCGGTCACATTCGGGGCGGTGGGCACACCCATCTGGTTCGGCCTGAAGAATCTTGAAGGAAAAATCGAGGCCGCCGTAGCCGAGGCCGGAATGGATCTGGGGTTTGCCTCCATGGACGGATTCAACATGCTGGTGGGCAAATGGGCGGCCGTTTTCCATACAGTCATGGCTTTTATCCTGCCCATATTCGTGGTCTGCTTCATGACGCGGCTCTTCGGCCGGAACCGATCCTGGAAGGAGGGCCTGGCCATCTGGAAGTTCGCGCTGTTCGCCAGCACCGCCTTCGTCATTCCCTATGTGGGCTCGGCCTTTCTCATCGGCGAGGAATTCCCCGCGCTTATCGGCGGGCTGGTCAGCCTTGGCGTGGTTTTGTTCGGGGCCAAGAAAGGCTGGTTTCTGCCTGAGACCGGCTGGGATTTCGGCCCGCAGTCCGAATGGGAAGCGGATTGGACCGGTGAGATCGCCACGGCGAAAACCATTGAATTTAAGCAGCAGATGAGCCAGTTCCGCGCCTGGCTGCCCTATATTTTAATCGGCCTCATCCTGGTGCTGACCCGTCTTAAGTTCCTTCCGTTCAGCCAATGGGTCACCAGCCTGGAACTCGGAATTTCAGACATTCTCGGCCAATCCGGCATCGACTATGCCCTGCGGCCGTTCTACAATCCGGGGATTATCCCCTTTGTCCTGGTGGCGGTGCTTACCGTGTTTATCCATCAAATGCCCGCGGCAAATGTGAAAAAGGCCTGGACGGATGCATTCAAACGGATGAAGAATCCGACCATCGCCCTGCTTTTTGCCGTGGCCCTGGTCCAGATATTTAAAAATTCCACGATGAATCCCATGGACTACGCCTCCATGCCGCTTTCCATGGCCGAAGCGGTGGCCCTTGTGGCCGGCGGTTCCTGGCCGTTTTTCGCGCCGCTCATCGGGGCCCTGGGATCATTTATCACCGGCAGCAATACGGTCTCAGACCTCCTCTTTGCGCAGTTCCAGTACGGCATTGCCGGCACACTGGACCTGCCCCGTCAGATTATCGTCGCCCTTCAGGCCGTGGGCGGGGCCATGGGGAACATGGTCTGCATTCACAACATTGTGGCCGCATCGGCGACGGTGGGCCTGGTGGGCATGGAGGGCCTGATCCTCAGGCGAAACGTGATCCCGCTGATGCTCTACGCCGCGGTGGTGGGCCTTTTGGGTCTGCTTTTTGCCTATGTCCTTTTTCCAGGCGTCTTTTGATGAATTATGCCAGCAGGAAATATCCATTATGCCAAATAAACACCTGATCAAAGAATTTGAAAAACAGATCGGCCGGCAAAACGTCATGGCCGAGGAAGCCGACCGGCAGGCCTATGCCTACGATTCGGCCGTGCTGGATGCCGTGGTGCCCGCCCTGGTGATTCGGCCGACGACCACGGAAGAGCTGGGGCAGACCGTCCGGCTGTGCCACCGGCACGGGCTGCCGCTTACCGTGCGGGGCTCGGGCACGAACCTAAGCGGGGGCACCATTCCCAGCAGCACGGAATCGGTGGTGATTGTGACCAACGCCCTGGCTGAGATCATCGAAATCAACGCGCAAGACATGTACGGCGTGGTCCAGCCCGGGGTGATCACCGCGAATTTTGCCGCAGCCGCGGCGGAAAAGGGCCTTTTCTATCCGCCGGACCCGGGCAGCCAGACTGTCTCCACCATCGGCGGCAATGTGGCGGAAAATGCGGGCGGCTTGCGGGGGCTTAAATACGGGGTGACCAAGGACTATGTGATGGGCATTGAATTCTTCGATGCCGCGGGTGAGCTGGTCAAATCCGGCTCCCGCACCGTCAAATGCGCCACCGGGTTTAACTTAACCGATCTTATGGTGGGCTCCGAGGGGCTGCTCGGCGTTTACAGCCAGATAACGCTCAAGCTCATTCCGCCGCCCAAGGCCCAGCAGGCCATGATGGCGGTCTTTGATTCCGTGGAAAAGGCATCGGAAACCGTCTCCGCCATCATTGCCAGCCAGATCATCCCCTGTACTCTGGAATTTCTGGATAATTTCACCATCCGGACCGTGGAGGACTTCCGGCAGGCCGGGCTTCCCGTGGATGCCGAGGCGCTTCTGCTGATCGAGGTGGACGGCCATCCGGCGGAAGTCGAAGATGATGCCGCGCAGATAAAAGAGCTCTGCACCCGCCAGGGCGCGACCAAAATCCAGATGGCCCAATCGGCTGCTGAAAAGGATCTCATCTGGCAGGCCCGGCGCGACGCCCTCCCTGCCCTGGCCCGCTTAAAACCCACCACGGTGCTCGAAGACGCCACCGTGCCGCGCAGCAAAATCCCGGAAATGGTGAAAAGAATCAATGAAATCGGGAAAAAATACCATATCACCATCGGCACCTTCGGCCATGCCGGCGACGGCAACCTCCATCCGACGATTCTCACCGACAAACGAAACCATGAGGAATTTTCGCGGGTGGAGCAGGCCATTGACGAGATCTTTGAAACCGCGCTGTCGCTCGGCGGCACCCTTTCCGGGGAGCACGGCATCGGCCTTGCCAAAAGCAAGTATCTGGAGAATGAAACCAGCCGGGGAACGATCCTGTATTCCAGACGGTTAAAAAAGGCGCTGGACCCCAAAAATATTTTAAATCCGGGCAAAATGATCGGAGAGGGGTAAATGGCAGATATTCGCAAACTGGTCCGATTGCTCAATGAACTCGACGAAGAACTGGTCTGCTGCACCCGCTGCGGCATGTGCCAGGCGGCCTGCCCGCTCTACGGCGAAACCGGCCGGGAAACCGACGTGGCCCGCGGCAAACTCGTGCTGGTGGAAAACCTAAGCAAGGAAATCCTCGATAACCCCGAGGCGGTCAAGGAGCGCCTGGACCGCTGCCTCTTGTGCGGCTCCTGCGAAGCCGCCTGCCCCAGCGGGGTCAAAATCCTGGATATCTTTTTAAAAGCCCGGGCGATTATCACCGGCTACCTCGGTTTGTCGCCGGTTAAAAAAGCCATTTTCCGGGGCTTTCTCTCCAATCCGGACCGATTCGATCGCCTGCTCCGCTGGATGGCCAGGATCCAGGGGCCTTTTTCCAAACAGATCGACGAGACCCTGGGTTCCTCATGTGCCCGGTTCATGTCCCCCGTCATCGGGGACCGCCATTACCTGCCGCTGGCCAAAACAGCCTGGCACAAGCACGCGCACCGGCGGTTTAAGAGGCCGAATCATTCAGGCCCCAAAGTCGCCTTTTATCCCGGATGCCTGATTGACAAAGTCCTGCCCAGAGTCGGCGATGCGGCCATGCGGGTGTTTGATTACCATCAGGTGGATGTGTTTGTCGCCGATCAGGTGCCCTGCTGCGGCATCCCCGCCCTTGCCGCCGGCGACCGCCAGACATTTGAGCAGCTGGTAAGAAAAAACATCCAAATATTTGAAAGCGTGGATTATGATTACCTGATCACCCCCTGCGCCACCTGCACATCCACCATCAAAAAACTATGGCCCCTGATGACAGAAAATTTCCCGGCCGCGCTTCGCGAAAAGGTTCTGGCCATCTCGGAAAAAACCCGGGATATCAACGAATTTCTGGTGGATGTCGTAAACATCCAGCCCATAGGGGATCAGCCGATTTCGGAAAAACGGGTCACCTATCACGATCCCTGCCACCTCAAGAAATCTCTGGGCATTTTCTCCCAGCCACGGGCCGTGCTTTCCGCCCTGCCTGACCGGGAGTTTGTGGAGATGCGCGAGGCGGACCGCTGCTGCGGCATGGGCGGGAGCTTTAACCTCCAGCACTATGATATCTCCCGGAAAATCGGTCAGAAAAAATCAAGCCGCATCATTGAATCCGGGGCGGATGTCGTGGCCACGGGATGTCCGGCCTGCATGATGCAGATTACCGATCTGTTATCCCACGCCGGCTGCGGCATTGCGGTCAAACACCCGGTGGAACTCTATGCGGAGGCCCTTGATAAAATGGGTGAAACAGAGGCCGCCGCCCATACACCCGCCAGCGAGGCAAAAGCTAAATGAGCCAGCATGCGTTAATCGAAAAATTTACCGAAAAGGCCCGTGCGGTTTCCACTGAGGTCCAGTTGGTGGACACAATCGAGGCGGCCTATGACTATGCCGTCACCATCTGCCGGGATAAGGCGGCCTGTCAGATTCTCTCCTCAGGCTGTGAATTCCCCTTGTCCGATCCGGCAGAAGAACTCTGCGGGCTGAAACAATGGGAGAGGCTAATGGCCGTACCTGATTTGGGGGAAGATGCGATATCGGCACTCACCCCGCTTTGCCGGGAGGCCGGCATCGGTCTGATCGACCGCGGGATGCACGCCTATACCGGCGGCATTGACGTGGGTTTGACCACAGCAACTGCCGGGATTGCCGATACCGGCACCCTTGTCCTAAACTGCACCAGTGAAGATCTGCGCCTGGCTACAATGATCAGTGAAGTGCACATCGCCATCCTCCGGGCAGCGGACATCCTTGCTGATACGGAAGATCTGGAACCCCTGCTCTTAAAAAGCCTTTCGGCACGGCCCGGTTATACCGCCTTCATTACCGGCGCCAGCCGCACGGCGGATATCGAGCGGGTGCTGACATTGGGTGTGCACGGCCCGCTTGCCCTGCACGTGCTAATCCTTAAAGAAGACACTTAAAGAGGAACGGACGGATGCAAACCGCTGACACCCTTAACGCCTACCGCAAAGAGCTTCGCGAGGCGCTTGACAATAAATTCCAGAAAACCGCCCTGGACAACTTCGCTGTAGCCTACCGCGAGGGACGCGCCAAAAATTTCGCCGGGATTGACCGGGCCGAGCTTATCCGGCAGATCGCTTCCGCCAAGGATGCGGCCATGGGCCGGATGGATGAGCTGTATGCCCAATTCAAGAATGCCGCGGAGGCGGCTGGTGCCACGGTGCATATGGCCGACTCCGATTCGGCAGCCAATGCCATTATCGCCCGGATCGCGGAAGAAAACGGCTGCCAAAAAATCGTCAAGGCCAAATCCATGACCGCAGAGGAGACCCTTCTCAATCATTTTCTGGAGAACAAGGGCTATGAGGTGATTGAAACCGACCTGGGCGAATGGATTATCCAGCTGCGACACGAGGGGCCCTCCCATATGGTCATGCCAGCCATTCATCTCTCCAGAAACGAGGTGAGCCGCCTGTTTACCGAAGTCACCGGAAAACCCCAGGATACCGATATTGAGCGGCTCGTCAAGGTGGCCCGCCGCGAACTGCGGCAGCGGTTTGTGCAAGCGGATATGGGGATCTCCGGCGCCAATTTCGCCATTGCCGAAACCGGCACGCTGGGTCTGATCACCAACGAGGGAAACGCCCGGCTGGTGACGACCCTGCCCCGGGTGCATGTGGCCCTGGTGGGCCTGGACAAGCTGACCCCCACGCTTCATGAGGCCCTGCAGATTCTAAAAGGCCTGCCCAGAAATGCCACCGGCCAGGCCATGACCTCCTACGTCACCTGGATTACCGGCGCAACCCCCTCGGCTGCCGCCCCAGACGGGCAGAAACAGATGCACATTGTGTTCCTGGACAACGGCCGAAGCGCGCTGGCCAGGGACCCGGTCTTCTCCGAGGCGCTTCGCTGCGTGCGCTGCGGGGCCTGCGCCAATGTCTGCCCCATCTATCGCATGGTGGGCGGCCACACTTACGGCCACATCTATATCGGGGCGATCGGACTCATCCTCACCTATTTCTTTCACGGCAAGAACCGGGACAAGAACCTGGTTCAGAACTGCCTGAACTGTCAGGCCTGCAAGGAGGTCTGCGTGGCGGGGATTGATCTGCCCCGGCTGATCAAGGAGGTCCACACCCTGATCCAGGAAGACGGCCGGAAACCGGTGCTAAACGCTTTGGCCGTGCCGGTGATCAAAAACCGCCGGCGCTTTCACACCCTGCTGCGCGCGGGCCGCTATGCCCAGACGCCGGTCACCGGCGGCACACCCTATATGCGGCATCTGCCCCATGCCCTGGTCAAAGAGCATGCGTTCAAGGCGCTGCCGGCCCTTTCCAAAAAACCCTTCAGGGACCGCTGGAATCCGGCGCCCCACCGACCGACACATCCGGAATACCGGGTGGCGCTTTTTTCCGGGTGCCTGCAGGATTTTGTCTATCCGGAACAGCTCGAAGCCGGCCTGCGCCTGTTTACCGGCAAAAACATCCGCATTGACTTTCCCTATGCCCAGGGCTGCTGCGGCCTTCCCCTGTATATGCTGGGCGAGCGCAAAGCCGCCGCCGAAGTGGCCGAATACAATATCAGCCATATGGATCCGGCGGAGTATGATTTCATCCTGACCTTCTGCGCCTCCTGCGGCTCGCACATGCGGGAGAACTACCCGTTTCTGCTGGGGACCGCCGCCGGCCGAACGGTCAAGGCCGCCCAATTTGCCCGGAAAATTATTGATTTCAGCTCATTTGCCCATTTCGTGCTGGATGCCTCCGATGCCGGCCGGCCTGAACAACCGGTGAAAGCCGCGTATCACGCCCCCTGCCACTTGTGCCGGGGATTGGGGGTGACCGAAGCCCCGCGGCAGGTGCTCGAAAGCGCCGGATATGACTACGTGCCCCACGGCGAAGAGGAAACCTGCTGCGGGCTGGGCGGCACCTATTCATTCAAATTTCCGGAAATATCCGCGGAAATTTTGAATAAAAAACTGGCGGCGGTCGGCGACACGGGCGCGGAAATTCTCGCCACAGACTGCCCGGGGTGCGTGATGCAGCTAAGGGGCGGGGCCATTCAGCAGAAATTGCCCTTTGAGGTGCTGCATATAGCCGAAGCCCTGGCCAGGGCGCTAAAATGAATGCACCGCAGGAAAGGGGCTGTCAACCCGCATCTACCGCGACCAGGCTGATGCCCATCCGGGTTTCCAGCTCCTGGATCCGGGAGAGGTCTTCCTGGGATAAGTCCGAAATTTTAAGATTTTGACAGGAAAAAGCCAGAAGTGACGTTTTAAGGCTGCCTTCCAGTTCCTGGATGGCTTTAAGCTCCTGATCGGTCAGATTTGAGAATGAACAAATCATGGGTCTCCCTCCCTGCTTGAATTTGAAATTTTAGATGAAACTTCTACATTAAGGATTATTTATTAAAATAATCATGCGATGCGATTGATGACATATTTTTTTAATATATTTCCTGCGAATATCCCCAAGAGCGGCTGCCCTGAAGCAAAACCCCCTTATCCTTTGCGGCGTCTGCTCTTTTTCCTTCTGATGACGGGATTAATTATTTTTTTCGGCTTTGGCTGTGATTCCGGGAGCGACGGGGATGAGGCGGACACCACCCCGCCGACCGTCACTAAATACACCTTATCCGGCACCATCACCGCAGCCTCCAACACAGCCATTGACAGCGATGTCAATGATCCCAAAGCCGCTTATACGCCAAATGACAGTGCAGAACAGGCCCAGACAGTCCCGACCCCGGTCACCCTGGGCGGCTATGTCAACCAGCCGCAGACCGGGCAAGAGGGCCGCTCGTTTGACCGGGGCGATATTAATGACGTATTCCGGGCGGAGCTGCTGGCCGGGGAGCGGATTGTGCTAAATATCGCCGCCCCGATCCTGGATGCCGACCTGGATCTGTACCTCTATGATGCGGCAAGCCTTGAATTGATCGACTCCGCCATCGATCGATTCGCCCGCACCGAGTCCCTTAGCGCACCGGATGCCGGCACCTACCTGATCCAGGTCATCACCGAACTCGGCGCCTCCAATTACACACTCACCATCGGGCAGGCACAAAACAGCCAAAACCGATCCAGCCTTCGCCTCAGCCAGAATTTCGTGCCCGGCGAGGTGATCGTCAAATCGAGTAAGTCCCAGCCAATCGCCGCAGGTACCGCCAATGCAATCCCTGCCCCAGGCATGCGGCATCTCGCCGGCGGACCCGGACGGGCGCAGCTGTTTGCCATTTCCGCCGATAATATTGGCGATCAAACCATTCAGTCCCAATCCGCCGGGCTGAATTCCCAAAGCTTGCTTTTGCCGGGCGCATCCATGAATGCCCGCACGCGGGAAAAATTAGAGACCCTATATAAAATCAAAACCCTGCGCAGCCGTTCGGATATCGCGGCTGCCTGCCCGAACTATATCCACCAGGCGCTCCAGAGCCCAAATGATGAATATTATCCGCTTCAATGGCATTACCCTCTGATCAATCTGCCGGACGCGTGGGAAATAACCCGGGGCAGACAAAATGTTAAAGTCGCGGTCATCGATACGGGCGTGATCGTTGACCATCCGGATCTCGCCGGCAAAATCACAGCGGACAGCTATGATTTTATCAGCGATCCCGACCGGGCCATGGATGGGGATGGTATTGACAGCGACCCGAATGACACGGGAGACGACACTCAGGGAAGCAGCTCCTTTCACGGCACGCATGTGGCCGGCACCGTGGCGGCAGCCACGGACAACGACACCGGCGTGGCGGGTGTCGCTTGGAATTGCCGGATTATGGCCATCCGCACCCTCGGCAAAGGCGATTCCGGCACCACCTATGATATCCTGCAGGGGGTCCGGTATGCGGCCGGCCTTGAAAACGATTCCGGCACAACCCCGGATGAACCGGCGGATATTATCAACTTAAGCCTCGGGGGCAGGAGTTTCTCCCAGACCGAGCAGGATGTCCTTGCCCAGGCCCGGGCGGCCGGGGTGATAATTGTCGCCGCAGCCGGCAACTCAGCGGAGAACGCGCCCTCGTATCCGGCCGCATATGACGGGGTCATTTCAGTCAGCGCCGTGGATATTAATGCCAATCCGGCGCCCTATTCCAATTTCGGCCCAAGCATTGATGTGGCTGCCCCGGGCGGGGATTTTTCCGGCGATCTAAACGGCGACGGGTATGTGGACGGCGTACTCAGCACGGGCGGGGACGATTCCGACGGAAAAATCCAGAACGTCTATACGTTTTTCCAGGGCACCTCCATGGCTGCCCCGCATATGGCCGGTGTGGCCGCCCTCATGAAATCGGTGCGCCCGGATCTTACCCCCGATGATCTGGACGCCTTTCTCCAGAGCGGGGCGATTGTCCGGGATCTCGGGCCGGCCGGCCGGGATGACCGTTACGGCTACGGGTTAATCGATGCCAGCCTGGCGGTCCGTGCCGCCCGGGACGACTCGGCACCCACGGTACTAAATATCAGTCCCGGCTCTATCAGCCTGGGCAGCAGCCTCTCATCCACTACGCTTGCCGCCGCCCGCATGGGCCCCGGAGATTTGTCCATTACCCAGGTCACGGCAGACGCGCAGTGGCTTACCGTATCCGCAGCGGAAACCGATGAAAACGGCCTGGGCACCTATACCGTTACCGCTGACCGCGAGCGCCTGTCAGACGGGGCCTATAATGCCGTGATAACCTTTGCGTCTTCGGAAAACACCGTGGAGGTCCCGGTGAGCCTTCGAATCAGCAGCACCACTCTGGCACCGGATGCAGGATTTCATTATGTGCTGCTGGTGGACAGTCAGAGCGATGAAACCGTGGACCAGGTATCCGTGGCAGGCGCGGACAGCCGGTACAAGTATCAATTTACCGGGGTCGAACCCGGTAAATACCGAATATACGCGGGCACGGATTCGGACAATGATTTCAATATCGGTGATGCCGGAGAGGCCATCGGCGCGTATCTGTCTACAGACCAGCCCACGATATTAGATCTTGACAGCGACCGGTCCGGACTTGATTTTGTCACGGAATTCAATGTAAAAATCCCGGAAGCAGAAAATTCCGGGCTGGTCGTCCCGCTCAGCCGCAGCAATAACAGGGCGCTTAAAAAGGTGAAACAATGAATCGGTCTTTTGCAGCCAGCTTCATATGCCTTCTGTGGATCGGTCTGTTCGGCTGCACCCATGCCGAAACGCCGCAGGATTTTAAATCCATAGATATACAGGTCATGCATGAACGCACGCACTGCGAAAACACGGCGGCAATGTCGACTGCTTTGTGGATTGCGGACAGAGCCCGGCTTACGAGGGTTTTTGACCGGATGGATCGCCGTCAGATCGGAGGCAGCGCTCCGGAATGGACGGAAAACTTTGATTTTAAAAATTACGGCATTCTTTTCGTTCACATGGGGCGGCAGCCCACCGGCGGCTACGCTCTCGAATACGTGAGCGGGCACGCGCATATTTCCGGTAAAACCGTCACGGTAGTGCTTAAATGGATGATACCGGATCCGGATGCCATGGTGACCCAGGTGATCACCAGCCCCTGCATGATGCTCAAAATGCCGAAAACCAATTTTAAACGCATCGAAATCATAGACCAGCACGGCAGGCTCAAGGCGGCAATAGAGATGGAACAGCCGAAAACCGAGTAGCCGGTACCGCCAGACTCAAGTATTCTTAACGCTTGACGAAAACGGTCAAAAAATATATAAGTAATTATTTCAAGAACTTGAAAACAAATGGCGATATAATGCGAATCAATACCAAAAAAATTTTGAAATCAAAAATATTCGGACGATTCCTATACCGCCTCATCCGCCTTTATGCAAAAACCTTCAGGCTGAGCGTGATCAATGAAAAATCATGGCGCGATCATCTGGAAAACGGGGGAAAAGTATTGATTTGTGCCTGGCACCAGCAGTTTTTTTCCTTTATCCGGCATTTTCAGACGCTCCAGATCTACCATCCCAGCCTGATGATCAGCCAGAGTGCAGACGGTCAATTAATTGCCACTGTGGCAAACCTGTCGGGCTGGCACACGGTACGGGGGTCCTCATCAAAGGACGGCGCGATGGCGCTCTCCGGTATTATCGAACGGCTGAAGCAAACGGGACTTGCCGCCCATATCTTAGACGGCCCCAAAGGACCGGCGGGAATTGTCAAGCGCGGCGCTATTCAAATTGCATCGGATGCGGACGCAATGCTGGTCCCTGTCTATGCGGAAGCAGAATCCAAGTGGATATTTAACAGTTGGGACCGTTTTTTCATCCCCAAACCCTTTTCCAGAGTTATTATTCGATATGGCGATATGCTCCCGCCCTTGTCGCCCCAGGATTCGTCACAGGCGTTTGAAAAACAGCGAAAAACCCTGGAAAGGCGCATGCAGCCGGCATTGGTCAAATAACCGGTTATGCGGCAAAAGACATGTCCGTATGCGGTTTTCAGGCGTCTTCGGCTGTCATCAGTTTCTGTTGCACTTCTCTCAACTCAGCTTCGGTATCTGAAACCAGCGTATCGATAATCTCTTTTACCGGCAGGATGCCGCTTACCAGCCCCACGGATTGGCCGGCCATCAATGATCCATGGGACACATCGCCGTCCACCACCGCATTGCGCAGCCGGTTTTCCCAGAAGCCCTCAAGTTTATGCTGGGCCTGGGTCCGGGAAATGCTGCCCTGCGCCAGTTCATCCAAAAGCTCCATTTGAAGCCGGCTGAAATCCTCGGTAGCCTTGTTGCGGACCGCCCGCACCGGAATCACCGGCAGGCGCTTGTCCACCTGCGGCGTGGCCACCGCATCCCGGGCCTTGGCTTTGACATAGGCTTCCTTTAGCTTCGGGTGGGCGGCGCTTTCCTCGGATACGGCAAACCGGGTGCCGAACTGAACGCCGGCCGCGCCCATTAAAAACATGTGCGCGCACATCCGGCCGGTTGCAATGCCGCCGCCCGCAAAAACGGGAACCGGCGGGTCCTGAAACAATACCTCCTGGATCAGGATGGCAAGGCTCACCTGGCCCACATGGCCGCCGGCTTCCATGCCTTCTATGATCAGGGCATCGGCCCCGTTATCAAGCATGCGCTTACCGGTGGCTTGGGTGGCGGCAAAACACATGGTCTTCGCGCCCGCCTCCTGAACCGCGGCCAGATCCTTTCTGCGGGGCAGGCCCGCATAAACCACATAGGGGCATGCCATCTCCCGGACCAGGGCCAGGTGGTCCGGATATACGGGCGCCAGGGGGATCAGGTTCACCCCAAAGGGTTTGTCCGTCAACTGCCGGGTCTCCGTGATCTGTGCCTTCAGCGCCTCAACCGGGGCGTTTCCACCGGCCAGACAGGCGAACCCCCCGGCATTGGCCACCGCGGCGACCAGTTTTGGATCGCTCACCCATGTCATGGCCCCGCAGATAAACGGATATTGGACGCCTAAAAACGCCCGGCCTTTTTCAAAAAACCGCTCGGATAGTGCTGTCGTCATCCACTGACTCCCTCGCCTGTCTCCATCACCAGACCCGGTGGGCCCCGGTGTCACCGTCATACTCCGGCAGGATATCCCCAACCTGAAATGGCAACGCCCCCTGCTTCCGGTCATTGAAATAATCCGCAAGCGTCACGGAAATCACTTTAAAGGCCAGCTCATCCCAGGGGATCTCGGACTCGGAAAAAAGATCCACAGCCAGACTCTCCTCGCCGGCAGAAAAATCATCATCCGCCAATTCACCGCGAAAAATCAAATACATCTGGTTTACATGCCGGATATTAAACAGCCGGTAGGGGGTCAGGTCCCTGAACCGGGCATACGCCTCTTCAAACGACTCCCGCCGCGCCCCCGCCATGACCGTTTCCCCGTTTTCAAGATAGCCCGCCGGAATCGTCCATTTGCCCAGGCGCGGCTCGATCGCCCGCTTGCAGAGCAGAATACGGCGGCCGGATTCCGGAATGCAGCCCACTACCATTTTGGGGTTCTGATAGTGAACCATGCCGCAGGATTCGCACACATAGCGGCTTCGGTCATCCCCTGCCGGAATCTTTATGGATAAGGCCCGGCCGCAGTTGGAACAAAAATTCATGGGTCGTATATGCCGCCTTAGATTTTTATAGGTCAATACCGTCAACCTAAATCCATTTTTACCCTCATCCCGCCCTTCTCCCAGAGGGAGAAGGAGATAAATGGCACTTTAAGTTAATGGCATTGATTTTTAAGTTATATTAATGTGCAAGTCCATATCAGGAAGTGCCGGTGTTTTTCAAGCGCGGGCTAGTTCGGCAGGTAGGTGGAGCCGTCGATCAGATGGCGGGGCGCGGCTTTTCTGAACATGGGCAGGGCGTTTAATTTCTGGAACAGCCGCAGGTAGTTGGCAGTTCGCTTATCCACCATCCGATCCACCATCAGGGCGGCCGGAAACTTGGCCACGGTTTTCATAAAATCAAATAAAAGGATCATCCGCGGCAGCCCGCTGTACAGATGGAGATAGGTGCCGGCCAGCGCCGCCATGGACCGGGAAAGATGCAGGTATTCGTTTTTAACCACCAGGCCCAGGTGCTGGGTGTTGGACATCAGGTGCAGCACCACCTGCAGCCGCCGGTGCATTCCCTCCGCCCCTTCGGCATGCAGCTGAAACAAGAAATTCCGGGGGGTCAGGGGATTGACGTTTTTTTTCTTAAGGGTCTGGGACAGAATGCACTTGATCTCGGATTTGCGCCGCTGGTTGCGCTCCGGATCAGAGCTGATATTGATCAAGGCGGTGGCCAGAAGCTCCACATCCGCAAACACAGCGCCGGAGACATAATCCCACAAAGGTTTCCATTTGCCATGCAGATCCACGCAGTTGCCCCAGTCGATAAAAAACATCTGCCCCTGGGTATTGATCAAAACATTTCCCGGATGCAGGTCGCCGTGGAACTCCTGATAGACAAACACATGATACAACAGGGTATACAAAAAGCGGGACGCGGTCTGCCGCGCCAGTTTGGGCCGATGCTTTTCCGGCACCGCATTGATGACCTGATTGATGCTGCCCGCGCTTTCAATATACTCCATTTCAATGATGCGCTTGGTGCAGGAAAATATCTCCGGTACATTCCAGAACATGGAATTGCGGCTGCGCTCCGCAAACCGCTGCTGGTTGTCCGCCTCCCGCTCGAAATCAAGCTCCTGCTGAAACCCCTTGGCAAACTCTTCGGACTGCTGCTGCATGGCTTCTAAAAACGGGGCCAGCTTTGAATGGGGCGCCCAGTAGTGGGTGCTGATAATCGCAATGCTCAAGACGGTTTTACCCAGCAGAAATTCCCGGTCCAGCCCTTTTCTGGCGATCTTTACGACAACCGGCTTTAAAAACTCCTGGCCGTTTTCCACCACCGGTTTTTTGGCCAGATAGACCGAACCGATGGAGCCGGACTTGATCGGCGCGGCCACATCAAAATCAAAATAACATTCATGGGGTTTTTTGCCGTAGCACTCCTCGAACGCGGCGTAAACTTCTGCCGCGGTCATGGGCGCGACATCCTCCTGAAACACCATGAGCTCCCTGGAAATCTCATCCGGCAGAAAATCGGCATTTGCCGCGGCCACCTGGGCCATCTTGATAAAAAACGGCCCGAACTCGCGGACCATTTTGGCGATAATCTCCGCCTGGGCGGCAAAATCTTTGGGATCCGTCTGAAAAAACGGCTTGATATAGCGAATGGCGCGCACCTGGCGTCGAATAATCTTTAAGTCGCTCCGAACGATCCGGACCCTTTCCCCGATATCCTTAAAAAACGCCTTGTTCTTACGTTTGGTATCTTTCAAAAGATTGACGATCTCAACCAGAAGCGGCTGATAACACCTCAGCACAATGCGGACCACATCCAGGTTCAACTCAACCAGCCCCCTCAACTCCGGCTCGCTGAAAAGCTCGTCAAAAAACGACCAGAATTCCTGGACCACGACCTCCGGCACCTCGATGGGGCTGCGCAGGGTGATCTGATCCACCACATAGCGGATCAGTTTCTCCGTGGTCTTCTCATTCGGAATAATATTGGTGCGCCGCATGTAGCTGGTCACGGAGCGGCTGTGGCGGGTCAGGGGGTGGAGGTAAAGCGAGTCGAAAAGCTGGTCCAGGGCTTTATCCAGTTCCTCGACCGTGAGCAGATCATCGCTGGCCAGGGTTTTTATCAGCGGAATCGTGGCGCGCGTGACATTGAAGCTGTGATAGGTATAAGATCCGGTTTCCTTGATAATCAGAAACAGGTGGTCCTGCAGAACCTGGAGATGGGAAAAAACTTTTCGTCTGCCCATTAAAAAATCTCAGCCGTATTCCGGTTGAAACGATTATCAGGTCAGGCACCCGAGTCCCGGATGCCGGGCTTCTTTTGGCGGGCATTAATTGATATTATACCAGACTAAATTGTGTGTCAAATATATTTAAGACACATGATATTGTGGTTGGACCAAAAAATGACTGGATGATAGATATCAGAGCCCCGGAGAAATGTCAATCGCTGGTTTTATAAGATTCAAGGCCTGCATCCCGAAACCGGGCGCCCGGTTTCGGAACGGATCAGACATTTATCCCTAAATTGAGGATATATTCTGCACCGCCCGGATTTTTGCCTCCAGATTCAACATATACGCAAACTCCGGCTGTTTGGGCTCAGGCACCGGGTCATACTCTTTTTGTTTAATGCGCTGCTTGGCCGCCTCCGTATCGCCCCGGGTTTCTTCAAGCGTCTCTTCGATCAATTCCCGGAACCAGGTCCCGTATTCAATGGCGCGCGTCATATAATCCGCCGCATCTTTGCCGGTGAACACATGGCCGTGGCCGAGGCAGAGGATATCGACATCCAGGTTTGTGAGTTTTTTCATGGACGTAAAATACTGGTTATAATCCGAGAGCCATTCCGAGAAAATATAGCCACTCTGATCCATGATGCCCAAGGCTTCGCCGGTGAAAAGCATTTTCTTCTCAGGCACGTAAAAACTCATGGAATCCCGGGTATGACCGGGTGTGGCAATGGCGCAAAGGCTCAAATCCGGCCCCAGTTCAACCGTCTCGCCGTCCGCAAGGGTGTGATCCACGGCAAACAGCTTAAATCCGGCAGTATCGGGGATTTCTTCGCCCATCTCTGCAAAATATTCGGCCGCCGACCGATTTAACGCCTTGATAGTCTCAATGGCCCGGGGCCGCTCAAGTACCCCGGCGCCCTCGGCTGAGCAGCAGATCTTAATCTCCGGGAAGGCCTGTTTAAGAACAGAGGCGGCCCCGCAATGATCATAGTGGACATGGGTTAAAAATAAATACCCAGGCCCCTGACCGTCCAGCAGTTCCCGGGCCTCCCGGATATACTTTTTGCCCATCAGGCTCATGCCGGCGTCAATAATGGCAGGCCGTTTGGCATCGAGTAAAAAGGCGGGCAAATCAATGGAACCCAGCACATGCAGCTCCGGCGTAATGGCACCGGTTTTTCGAATAATCATATCCCATTTTCCTCAAAGTTGACGGACAGAAACATAGACACATCTATATGGCATTATCCGCGTAGCCTGTCAATATGCGAGGGGCAAGGAAACAGGGCTAATTTGTTCTGTATCCAAATCGAAATCGCTATCGGGATCGGGATCGAAAAAAATATGACCCTTGAACACGAAAAACTGGACGTCTATCGTCTTTCAATAGGCTACGTTGCATGGGTTTACGAGAAGGCCGACAGCCTGAACGGAGTCCATCGGCCCGCCCGGGATCAATGGCTTCGGGCCAGCCAGTCGATACCGCTCAATATCGCCGAAGGTAATGGCAAGACCGCGGAAGCCGACCGAAGGCGTTATTTCGAAATCGCTCGTGGCTCCGCGCTTGAGTGCGCGGCGATTCAAGATGTGCTGGTTGTCGGCAAGGCACTGGACAAGATGGAAAGCCGGAACCGCAAGGATGAACTCGACCGTATGGCCGCGATGCTCAGCCGTCTCGGCGGAAGAGGATACCAAGTTCGAGAGGATCAGGAAGTCTACAGCATCGATTTCGATCCCGATAGCGATTTCGATCCCGATTTCGATCCCGATTTCGATCCCGATAGCGATCCCGATAGCGAAGAAAACGAATCCCAACCTTAGCGTTAACAGGACCGGGGGTATGGATTTTGCGGTTAGAACAAATTAGCCGTGGGCAAGGAAATGAGGGTTGAAAATCAGCGTGGAAAGATTAAATTAAGACTGGTAATCTTAAAATTTCAGACATATGCTCAAAATTTTCCAGTAACCGAAAACCTAAAGGAGGATAACTGTTATGGCCAAAATGACCGATCGCATGAAGGAGTTGTTCGAAAAAGTGCCTGCCGCAGTCGTAGCGACCGCAACGCCGGACGGCGAACCCAATGCCGTGCCGGTGGGGGCAAAAAAAATCATTGATGATGAGACGATCCTGATATCTGACCAGTTCCTTAACAAGACCCTGGCCAACATGAAATCCAACCCCCGGGTAGCCGTATCCTTCTGGGAAGGCCATGAAGGCTACCAGTTAAAAGGTTCCATCACCATTGAAACATCCGGCAAGCGTTATGAGGAAACCGCCAAATGGGTCGAGGAAATGGGGAACAAGGCCGGATTTCCGCTAAAATCCAAGGGCGCGGTGATCTTAAAGATCGAAGAGATTTACGGCCTGGCCCCCGGCCCCGGCGCCGGAAAGAAACTGGCCTGAGGCAATTTATTTTACACGAAACATCAGCAGGCAGGCGATGGCGTATAGCCCTATGTATAGCCCATAAGCCGCATCATAGGTGCCGGTCAGATCATAGCTCAACCCGGAGATCAGGTAGCCCGTCATCTGAAGGACCAGGAACATGTAGAGGAACCGGAACACGCGGGGAAAGGCTTGGCGGCCGAACCGTTCGGCCACGATAATCGGAAAGGTGGAAAGCACGCCGCCCATGGAAAAGCCGAAGACCACGATAAAAATGGTCAGCGTCCATATGTTCGGTGCGCAGAGGCCGAAAAAAAGACCGACGGCGGTGGTCCCAGCCATCACCGCGGCGACCCGGGTGGCGGCAAACCGGTCGCAAAGCGAGCCCCACCAATATTTACCCGCCGCCCCGATCAGGGCGGTTACCGCCATCATGGCCATGGCATCCCCGGAATCAAAGCCGATATCCGAAAACCGCGGCTTTAACTGCGACATCACCCCGACCACCCCGATCATCATCATGCCATAGGCCATGCCGATCTTCCAGAACGTATCCGTCCGGATCAGCGCGGAAAGCGGCCACTTGTCTATTTCGGCGCGGCCGGTCAAATCATATCCGGCAGCCCCATCGCCGCGGCCGGAAACTGTCGGCGCAAGCGGTGCTCCCGGGGGCCCGGCACCATCCGGGGCCATCCCGTATTTTTCCGGCCAGTCCCGAACCACCAGCCAGGCTATCGGGCTGATGCATAGCATGGCCAGGCCAATGATCAGCGCGGCGGTTTCCACCCCATGTTCAAGAATCAGCACCATGGCCAAAAATGGCAGCACCGCCCCGGACAGGGAGATTCCCGCGGTGGTCAGACCGAGGGCTTTGCCGCGCTGGGCCACAAACCAGTTGCTTACGGCGGTATTGGCCACAATACCGCCGTAAGCGCCATTGAAAACAAAAAGAAATATATAGAAAAGATGGAACTGCCAGAGACTGGACATTCGGAAGAGGAAAATAAACGATACGCCGGCCCCCAGGGCACCTAAGCTCATCAAAACCCGGGGGCCGATCCGTGCCACAAGGGTACCGTAAACGAACTGGCCGACAAATCCGCAGAAAGTGCCCAAAGTGACCGCCAAATTGATATCCGTCCGGCTCCAAGCCCGCATCTGGCTGACCGGCTCGAGAAACGCATTTAACGCATAGAATCCGGAGCCAACCGCCATAAAATTGGCCAAAACAGCCACGACGGCAATATACCAGCCGTAATAGGGCGTCTTCGGCACTTTCAATGCGGTTACTTACCCTGCGCCTTAAGGGAAACCGGTAATCCGGCGCCCCTTTTCCGGGCCGCTTTCACTGATCGCGCGGTCAAAAATATCATCCATGGACTCCCGGATGTCCCGCCGGTCAAATACAAACTTGGCGCTGTTAAAAATCTGAAACGCTCAATTTAGGTAGAATATTCATTGCCCCATCCTGGCTGTGGTGTCAAAGCAATTTTTGTCGTTTGACTTTGCGAATAATTTTAATGCTTACACAATTTCCGGCTTTTTGCCTTCAGGCCCCATGGTCAGCATTTTAACAATCGCCCCCTTACCGAACGGCATGATCCAGCAAAGGAATTTAAGCAGTTTGCCTGAACCCATCAGCCAGTGAAGCCTGTCTTTATGGACGGCCTTCCAGACGGTGCGGGCCACCTGCACCGGCTGCACCCGGACCCCCATCTTCTTGATACTGTATACGTGCTCCGAATCGGCCAGCATCGGGGTCTTCACATAGGGGGGCTGGATATCAGAGACCCTGATGCCGCGGCCGGAAAATTCGATCGCCAGTGCCTCAGTCATCGCGGACAAGGCATGCTTGGTGGCCGAATATACGGCAAGCTCCGGTATCCCGTAGATAGCCGAAGCCGACGACAGATTGATGATCCGGGACCCGGGCGTTTCTTTTAGGTATTTCATGGCATAATAAATGCAAGAGAGACAGCCCTTCAGGTTTACATCCACAATCTTATGGCTGATTCCAAGATCCACATCTTCAAATCGACCGAATTTCAGGATGCCCGCATTGTTGACCAGCACATCCAGCCGCCCGCCGGTTTTTCCGGCAAAAGCGTCAATGCCCGCGCTCACGCTATCCGGATCGGTCACATCCATGTGCCCGATATGACAATTCGACTGCCCGATTTCGGCTTCAAGGGTCTTGAGACCAGCCTCATCAACATCAAACGCCCCCACATACCAGCCTTTTCCGGCAAACAACACGGCCGTCTCCCGGCCGATGCCCGAGGCCGCCCCGGTTATCAGAATGCATTTTTGATCCATGAATCAGGCTCCTGATTTAGAGTCGGAAACGCTACACTTTTTCCAGAATATGAATACACATGGCCGCCTCTTCCAAGCCGATATTGCCGCCGCCGTTTTCCGCGAGCCCAAGCTTGACATCCTCTGCCTGGCGTTTGCCCGCCTCGCCCCGAAGCTGAAGCCCCAGCTCGTAAATCTGGGCCAGGCCCGAGGCGCCGATGGGATGGCCCCGGCATTCCAGGCCGCCGCTGGTGTTGATGGGCTTTTTACCGCCCAGCTTGGTGGCCCCGGTTTCCGCATAGGGGCCACCCTCGCCCATGGGGCAGAAGCCCATGGCCTCGGTCTGGTGGAGTTCGCCGTAGGCGGTGGCATCATGGAGCTCCGCGATATCGATATCATCCGGGCCCACGCTCCCCATATCATAGGCCTGTTTGGCCAGACGCTCGCCGATGTCCTCGCCGTCAAAATCCCGGTCCGTGCCTGAGCCGTGCACCGAGGCCCGGATTTTAACCGGCCGCGGATTCTTCATCTTTTTTAAGAAATCCTCGGAGCAGACGATCGCCGCGGCCGCGCCGTCGCCCACGGGCGCGCACATGGAACGGGTCAGGGGGTAGGCGATGGGCTTGTCCGCCATCACTTCGTCCACACTCATATCCTGCTGATACTGGGACATGGGGTTAAGCGAGCCGTGGAAATGGTTCTTGGCGCAAATGGTGGCCAGCTCCTTCTGGGTAGAGCCGAAGCGGTTCATATGCCATCTTGCCCCCATGGCATAGGCATCCATGAAGATACTCCGTCCCTCGCCCGGCGGGGTCTGGCCTTCCGGAATCTCCACCTGGAATTGGGCATTGGCCTTTTCCATGAGCTTGAGCTGATCTTCGAATTTTTCCACATCCATGCACGTGGCATAGGCGGAAAGCGATTTCATCTTATCCGGATGGGTGATTTTCTCCGAGCCCACCACCAGGGCCACATCATACATCCCGGCCCGGATGCCGGTATAGGCCAGATGCAGCGCCGTGGATGCGCCCGCGCAGGCGTTTTCCACATTGGTCACCGGGATCTCGCCGATCCCCATGGATCGCAGCACCACCTGGCCCCGAATGGAGTGCTGGTTGTCAAACATGCCCCAGAAGGTGTTGGAGAAAAACGCCGCCTGAAGATCATTCTTGGTCAGCGCCGCATCATCCATGGCGGCCTGGATTACCTCATGGGCCATGCTCCGGACGTTTTTGTCCGGATACTTGTTGAACCGAATCATGCCGAGACCGGCAATATACACATTGGTCATAGATACCTCCTTAAATCAATCCTTTCGCGGATACGTCGCTATAATTTTATGGCCTGCGGCAATGGCCAGCGTGTCGTTGGAGCCGTCTTCGATCAGCATGGCCCGGGCATCCCGGTAGAGCTTTTCCACCAGGTACTCCTTGGTCAGGCCGTTTCCGCCGAAGATCTGAATGGCCTCGTGAGCCACATTCAGGGCCGCCTCGGTGCCGTGGATTTTGGCGATATTGGAATACTCCTCAGCCGGGGTGGTGGTATTCTGGTTATAGGCGAACGCGGCCCGGGTAAAGGCCCGGCTGGTCTCCACCTGGCGAAGCATCTCAAAAAGCTTGGCCTGGATGTTGGGATATTCGATCAGGTACTTACCGCCCTGAACCCGGGTCTTGGCATAGGCCAGGGCCTCATCAAATGCCGCCCGGGCGACACCCGTGCCGAAAATCCCCATGAGCGCCGTGGTTGCGGACAGCACGATTTCAACAAGCGCCTCATAGGCTTCCGGCCCGGCGATCAGGTACTTGCCCGGCACCCGGACGTTGTCAAAAAATATTTCTCCCTGGTTCAAATCCCGCTGACCCATTTTATTCAAAGGCGCCCCTCTTTTCACTCCGGGCAGATCAAGGGGCATGCAGAAAATGCCGCCCCCGGCATGGCCCATGGAGGGGTCGATCTGACAGAAAAGGGCGCAATGGGTTGAAATGGTGCCGCAGGAGACCCAGGCGGACTTCTGGCCGCTGATGATATAGTCATCCCCGTCCGGCGTGGCCACGCACTGGGAAGGGATACATTCATCCGAAAAACAGGGGTAGAACGGCACCAGGGTGTCTGACCCGTGGTCCGGCTCGGTGATGCCCCAGCAGCCGATGATGCTTGCATCATCGCACTCACAGAACGGCACCAGGATTTCGTCGATCATAGTTTCCTCCGGCACCATAGAGGCGCCGAACGCGTGGAAACTCGCCACCCCCAGCGCCACGGTGAGCCCCACGCTGCCCCAGGCCAGCTCCTCATAGACGATCGCCTGCTGCAGGGAGGTGAGCCCCATCCCCCCGTAGACATCCGGGATTAGAATAGAATGATAGCCCAGGCTGTATGCCTTTTTCATAAAATCCCAGAATGGCGAATCCTTGGCAATCACCTGCTCCGGGGTCATCTCGTCCAACTCCTTGGCCACCGGCCGCATCACCTTTTTCGCGAATTCATGGGCGTTTTGTTTCAACATGATGTCTTCGCGGGATAAATTAATATCCAGGTCCAGGTAGTTCATATACCCCCCTATTTTTCCTTGTCCTTGTATCGGGCCTCAATCTTGTCGGCATGCTTCACAACGATTTCCGGCACCTGCTCAAACAGCACCTGCTGCATCGCCTCCATGGCCTCGGGTGAGTAGGCCATGCCCATGAATTCCGGCGGCGCCCACCATTCATCCTTGGTCTTATACATGGGTGTGCCCCCGCCGGGAAACGCGGTAAACATATTGGGCAGGCAGTTTAGCATATCCTGCTTGTCCATCTCATAGTTCATGGTCTTGTGCATCTCTTCGCGGCTGTAGTAGACCATATCCCGCGGCGGCCCCAGTGCCAGCCCGAGCTTCACATCCATATGCGGCATAAACCCCAGGGCGTTTAAGGCAAACCCGACAGAGCCCATGATCCGGTTGTCAATCCGATACTGCCAGGCGGATGCGCAGGCCCAGTCACAGGCAATCGAAAAATCCAGGGCCTTCCAGTTGCAGGTAGGCCCGCCCAGCTGCCCGCCGCCGCGGTTTTCCTTGGCGTATTTATTGAACTCCTTGCACGTGTTAAACCCGCACGCGCCGCAGTCCCACATGAGATTGGAGCGCGCGGTTTTGGCCCCGACGGCCACGATGACCGGGTTCTCCCCTTTTTCATAGCAGTTCTTGATGGTCTCATAATCCCACTGCACATACCGCATGAGCTGGGCCACCGGGCCCATGACCTCAATGATGGGCTCCAGGTCCTCACCCCAGATGATTTCCGCATCCACTTCGGTCTTTCCGGTGATCTGCGGCGCCTTGTGCACGGCCAGCGCAATGTTCTTGGCCAGCTCCAAAACATGCTCCTGACAGAATTGTTTTCCCATTAAATGGCCCATTATTCATCCTCCTCATCCGATTTCCGGGGTTTGGGCACCCACTTGCGGTAATCAAAGCCCCGGATGATCCGGGCGGTCTGATAAATTTTGCGCGTGTTGTCCAAAACCTTGTCCATGTTGATGAGATGGTAGTCCACGTTGACATCCACATAGGGATTCTTGGATTTCACCGCCATCGGTACGCCGACCACCATGCCCGAGTTGCGGCAGTATCCCAGCTGCATGCCGGCCATACCGAGGCTGGCAAAGGGGCGGGCATCCACCATCAGGGTATGTGCTGTCCACAGGGCGCTGCCCACCGCATACCCCAGGTCATTAACCCGGGCCGTGCAAAGCGGCCCGTCAATCTCCTTTTCAGAGGAGCGGTCCGTGATATCCACCAGGCCATTGCGCTGGGTTTTCTGGTCATAGAAGTAGCTGCAGTCAAGCCCGCCCCCGCAAAGGCCGCAGCCCGCATCCAGCGGGGTCTCATGACAGCGGGTGTTTCCGATAAACAAAATCACATCCGAGTCCCGGACCATGACCGCCTCATAGAGAAACGGTTCCCGCCACTGCTCTTTCTGATGGGCAATCTCCTCGACTTTTCGGGCCACGGTTTCCAGCTCCTCCTGGCCATAGACGATATGGGCCTCAATCTGGGGCACGCCGCCGGCCAACGGGGCGGTAAGCGCAGAATTTAGCATCAGCCGGGCCGCCTCCAGCGCCCCCTTTTTCCGGCGGATGTCCTGGGGCGACCAGGGCGTCCACTCATTCACATACTCTTCGCCTCGGAAATCGAGGTCTTCGACATATTTTTTCATCAGACTCACTCCTATCAAGTTTTATGCGTTGACCCGGTCCTTATAGTCCGAGAATGCATATACGTTGTCCGCCTCTTTGCTGAAATCGTCCTTCAGCAGCCGATCCAGGTTCTTCTCGGATCCGGATTTCGGAATTTCATCGACCACCTGGAGGTAGGACGGTACGGCATTGCGCTCCAAATTTTCCACACAGTTCTGAAAAACCGATGCCGGATCGATTGAACTGTCCGGCATGGGCACCACAGCGGCCACAATGTCACTTTCCCCGGGTGACCCGGAGGCCGCGGGCACGCCATAGACGCAGACATCGCTCACATCCGGATTACCGGCAATGGAGGCCTCCACGGTCTGGGGCTGGATAAAATCCCCGGATCTTCTGAGGCCGCCGCCGGCGCGGTAGTCAAAGAAAAACCAGCCAGCCTCATCCATATGTCCCATATCCCCGGTATGGAGCCACCCGCCGCGGGTCTTTTCCTCCGAGGCCTCCTTTTTGCCCAGGTACTGGACTTCGGTTTTCTGGCCGATCAGCCGGAAAACGATCTCCCCGGTTTCAAACGGCTCGCATTCGCTGCCGTCTTCTCGCACCACCTTCATCTCCATCAGCCCCTCAAGCGGCTTGCCAAAAGACCCGATAGGACCCACACCCGGCGGCTTGTGGGCGAATCCGCCTTCGACCGCGCCGTACCATTCATGAATCCACACATTGAACCGCTTTTCAAAGGCATCCCAGATGGCCACCGGCGTGCCGGCACTTAAGACCACCCGGACGGGGTTGTCCGCATCATCCGGCCGCGGCGGTTCACTGTAGATCCCCATCATCATACCGCCCAAAAGGGAAAATGTGGTGCAGTTATAGTGCCGGCAGATATCCCAGATACGGCTCTTGGTAAATTTACGGCTGATCACGCAGGGGATGTTTAAAATCAGGGAGGGCACCAGGGTCACCGCCTGGGCGTTGCCGTGGGTCAGCGAGAGCCCCGTGTAGAGCCGGTCATTTTCCGTGTACTGCCAGACAAAGAGACCCACCTGGGCGAACTGGCTCATCCGCGAGCCCTTGACCACCACGCCCTTGGGATCCCCGGTGGTGCCGGAGGTATAAATGACCTCAAAGGGCTTGTCCGGATCCTCATTGGGGTTGTCCGGGAGGCCCACTTCCGGGCCGGCCAGGATATCATTCAGGGAGGGAAAATCATTGCTCACCGGCACATTCATGCCGTCCTTGTAGGCCACCCCGATGGTTTTGACCTCAGGCAGTTCCGAAAGCACCGGCCTGGCCGTCTCCATGAATTCACTGGTAAATATAACCCCCTTGCTGCCCGAGTCGGACAGCACATATTTCAGCCGCTCGCCCTTGGTCCGCGGATCAATGGGCACCATAATCGCCCCGAGAATGGATGCGGCATACATGGAATAAATAAATTCAGGGTGGTTGCGCATGAGCAGCGCAAACGCATCCCCCATGCCGATGCCGTTTTTCTTTAACTCCCGGGCAAGGATGCGACCCCGGCGGACGATATCCTGATAGGTCAGCGGCTCCTCCGGAAAATCGCCGTTTTCAAAGGTGACCACATTGAAATCCGCCGGCATGGTTTCCGCCCGGCTGTCAAGCTCGTAAGCGATGTGACCGGGGACTTTCGGTTCCGTCATAGCTTCCCCCTTTCCGTTTATTGATGATAATCTTTAAGCTCAGAACGTCAGGCCCGGTTATTCCACCGGTAGCCCGTGTTTTTTACAGAACTCCGGATACGCCTCATGCACCGGCTTCAGTGCCGGAAGCATTTTCAAAACCTTGGGTATCGGGCCCTTGGCTTTGATTTTTTTCGTGGCCAGCGCCACGGGCAGAGAAATCTGTTTCAGCCAGAATTTATGGATCGTATCCCCGGAGAGCTGCATGGTGATCACCGCATCCCGGTTGGCCTCCTTGCCCGTAATTACGGTGTCGGGGTCTACGTAGAGGTAGCCGTCGGGATCATTGATCACGTATTTGTAGCTCACCCCGTAATCCCGCATTTTGTCCCCCAGGCCCTGCTCAAAGACGATGTATTTCCAAAGATCCTCAAGAAACTCATACATTTGCTGGGTATCCTTGAACACGCTCATTAAGAACCTCCTCTTGCTTGGTGGTTGGTTATAAAGGATGCCGTTTATACGGCAAGAAATGAATCATTGGAGAAAACAAATAATGCAAGTCTTATGCCTAACCCAACTATTTTATAACCAATTGATATATTATTATAAAAAAATTTATATGATCTTGTACTGTTATTATTTGGACAGCCATATGCCCATATTTGGACAATTGGGTTGACCTGGCGCCCGGCCATGGTATGATTGCATAGAAAAAAGGAGAGAGAGAAATGACGCAAACGCCAAAAACGCCGCCGCCCAGCGAAGAGGTGCTTCAGCTGGAGAAAAATCTGGCCAATGAGGCCGTCGCGTCCGGGGACCGGGAAAATGCGTGGCTGCACTTACAGAACATCGTGAACCGGCTCGTCCAACGCCCGGCCTCAACCGAGCGCGACGCCCTGTTCGTCTCCACCGCCATCCAACTGGCCAATGTCAGCTTTGTGCTCGGCAAAGGCTTCAGCGACCTCATTGTCACCCTTGAGGAGGCCCTGGGCCGGGCCGAAGAGATTGGCGATCTAAGATCCACCGCTATCATCCATCTGCATCTGGGCCGCCTCTTCTATTTTGCCGAGCAGCGCGATAATGCCTTGGCCTTTTTCGAGGCGGGCAAAAGCAAGGCTGAATCCCTGGGCGATGAGGACATTCTGACACAGGCCGCGGAGTTCATTGGTCTCTACTACTTCCTGCAGGGCCGCTTCCGCGAGGCAATTGCCTACTTTGAACGGGCAGCCAAAAGCTTTGAATCCGAAACCCGGGGCCGCGTCATCAACCCGTCCGGCCCGCTGTGGCTATCCTACTGCGCGGCCTTTTTGGGCGAATTCCACCGCGCCATCGGCACGCTTGACTATTACCGCCGGCTTGCCATCGAGGGCGCGGACCCGGGGCTTGCCAATACCCTTCGGGCGGTGCTGGGCATCATCCTGTTAAGTATCAAAAAAAACAAAGAGGCCTACTTCCACCTCTCCGGCGCCCTGCAGGAGGCCCGAACCACCCAGAATGCCCTGGCCAACTATTTTGCCAAGGGGGGCTTAGCCTTTCACCATTTTTTGGAAGGCCGCTACAAGGAGGCGGGCGACTGGATCGAGCAGACCATCAGCGAAGGGGCGGCCTCGGGGCTTATCCACCAATACGCCTCACCTATTGTGATCGAAACCGTTTTTGAATTAAACCGGAGAAACCTCTGGCAGATCCCCTCCCTTAATTTCATGGATGAATTCAACCGCATCATGAGCGAGCCCAACATCCATCTAAGGGGCGTGGCGCTTCGCCTGAAAGGCGCGGAGGCCATGGCCAATGCCGAGGATATCCATTATGTGGAATCCCTTCTAAACAGCAGCGAAGACTACCTGATCCGCTCCGGCGACCCTATCCAGCTCGGCAAAACCCGCGTGGAGATGGCCCGGCTCAAGCTGCGCACCGGCGACCAGGAAAACGCCCGGATACTGGCTGAAAAAGCCCGCAAGGATTTTGCCAGCTACGTGGATGTCTATTTTCCGGACGATCTCCGGCCGCTTCTGTCCATTAAAAGCGACATGGCCGGCCAGCAGGCCTCAAGCAACGAGATGCTGGACATGTTCGCGGATGTGATTCAGGACCTTGCCCCGAGCTCAAATTTCGACAAACTTTTAGAGCGCACGGTGAAAACCACCAACCGGTTTTTCGGCGCCGAGCGCGGGGGCATCTTCTGGTTCCGCCGTCACGGGCCAAACAAAGGGCCGGTGCTCCGCGGTCCCTGCAACCTCTCCCGGGCGGATGTGGCCACCGAGGCATTTAAAGCCAATCTTCCCCTTATTTTTACCGCATTCCGGGAAAACCGGCCGCAGATCATCCGCCGAAAGGACCAGGAAATGGATCCCAGCCGGGTCAAGGCCATACTCTGCGTCCCCTTTGAAGTGGAGGGCCGGCCCCGCGGCGTGCTCTACCATGACAACTCCTATGTGGAGGACTGTTTTGACGAATTCGATGAGTCCCAACTGATCCGCATGGCCCGCTGGCTCACCGGATATATCGACCAGATTTTTGAATTCAGCCGGCAGCTGGAACAGAAAACCGTGGCTCATTTAAGCCAGCTCGAGCCTTCGGACGCCTATTCCATTATCACCCAAAGCCCGGAAATGCGGGAGCTTCTGGCCCAGACGGACAAAATCGCCGCATCGGACAGCGCGGTGCTGATCCTGGGCGAGACCGGGGCGGGCAAGGAGCTCCTGGCCCGCCGCATCCATCAGCAAAGCCGCCGCCGGGATAATCCGCTGATCATCGTGGACCCCACGGTGCTTCCGGAAAACCTGGTGGAAAGCGAGCTCTTCGGCCATGAGAAAGGCGCTTTCACCGGCGCGGATCGGCAGAAAAAGGGCCGGATGGAGCTGGCCCATCAGGGGACTTTGTTCATCGATGAGATCGGCGAGGTGCCCAAATCCATCCAGGTGAAACTTCTGCGCACGCTCCAGGAGAAGACCATGATGCGGGTGGGCGGCACCAAAAATATTTACTCGGATTTTCGGCTGGTGGTGGCCACCAACCGGGATCTGGCCAGTGAAGTGGCGGCCGGCCGCTTCCGGGAGGATCTTTACTACCGGTTAAACGTGATCCCCCTGACCCTGCCCCCGCTCCGGGAGCGAAAGGAAGACATCCCCCTTTTGGCCAGGCATTTTCTGCACCGGTTTGCCGCCAAATACAGCCGGCAGGGCCTTGAGTTAACGCGGGCGGAAGAGGCCATGCTCGCCGGCTATGAATGGCCCGGCAACATCCGGGAACTGCAGAATGTGATGGAGCGGGCAGTGCTGTTATCCAAAGACGGCAGCCTCAATCTGAACCTGCCCGCGGAGCGGCGCACCGGCTCCAGGGAGCTGTTTGCCGATCTGCCCACCCTGGATGATATGCAGCGGCGCTATATCCGGCATGTGCTCTCCCACACCCGGGGAAAAATCAGCGGCCCGGACGGGGCGGCCGAAATTCTTGGCATGAAGCGCACCACGCTTCACAACCGGATAAAGAAGCTGGGGCTAAAGTAGGCGGACAAACCGGCCTTAAAGTCGGACATATAATTTCTTATTTTTTGCCTTGTTTATTCATAATTATTTGATATAAATAATATATGAACGAAAACAAACCGGACATAGAACCGGACTTTAAAACGGCCGCGGACCGGGGAGAACCCCTATCCCAGATGGAGCCTTTGCTGATTGCTGCCGATTCCCGCCACCGGGATGAATTGACAGACCTTGCCTTTGAGCTCGCCCAGCAGGCGGCCGGATTCCGGCACAGTCTGCCCGCCGGCATCCAGCCTTCCCTGGCTGATCTCATCCGATCCATGAACTGCTATTACAGCAATCTAATTGAGGGGCATTACACCCATCCCATTGATATTGAACATGCGCTGAACAACCAATATAGCAATGATCCGGAAAAACGGAATCTCCAGCATGAAGCCGCCGCCCATATCCACGTTCAAAACTGGATTGATAAGGGCGGCTTGCTTGGCCGGACGACCGCCGTCGAAGGACTCCGCGAAATCCATCGCCGTTTTGGTGAACTGCTGCCGGAGGCGCTGCTGTGGACCGAGGACGCAGAAACCGGCGAACGGCTGAAGGCTATACCCGGCGAACTCCGCCGGCGTGATGTCCGGGTGGGGCCGCATGTTCCGATCAGTCCCGGCGCCGTGCCCCGCTTTTTGGCCCGGTTTGAAAATCTCTACCATCCGCTTGCCAAACTGGAGAGCATTCTTGCATCAGCCGCCGCACACCACCGACTTCTCTGGATTCACCCGTTTCTGGATGGCAACGGGCGCGTGGCAAGACTTATGTCCCACGCAACACTGCTTGAAAAACTTGATACCGGCGGGATCTGGTCGGTTGCGCGCGGGCTGGCCAGAAACGCCCAGACCTACAAAATGCTACTGGCAGAATGCGATCAGTCTCGCCGAAATGACCTGGATGGCCGGGGCCACCTGAGCGAAGAGGCGCTTGCCCGGTTTACCCGGTTCTTTCTTGAAACCTGCCTGGATCAGGTAAAGTTTATGAAAAACCTTGTCCAGCCGTACAGACTGGGCCATCGCATACGGATCTGGGCGGAAGAGGAGATCCGCGCCGGCACATTGCCGCCCAAGGCGGGGAAAGTGCTTGAAACCGTGCTTTATCGAGGCCAATTGAATCGCGGCGAGGTTCCGGAAATCCTTGGCGTTGGGGCCCGCCAGGCCCGCCGCGTCATTTCAGCTTTAACAGAACAGGGGGTACTTGCCTCAAAAAGCAGCCGGGCTCCCCTGCATCTCGCCTTCCCTGCCAGGCTCGCCCCCCGCTGGATGCCCGGCTTATTTCCTGAACCATAAGGTCTCGGATAACTGTCCTTATTTAATTGAAAACCGCGGCGGGTCGATGTGCTCGCTCCGGCACCTGGGACATTTGCCGGGTTTTTTATGCCGGCTGCGGTCCTTGAACCGATACCCGCAAGAATAGCACTGGGCCGGCGTGATAATCAGCTTCATACCGCGATGCGTCAGACTGCGGCTGATATGACTCAGATGTTCCGTCACATCCTTTTCCGACACCCCGATCTGGCCTGAAATCTCCCGGGCGTCCAGTTCCCTCTGCAACAGCAGCTCAATAATATTTTCGCGAATGGTGCCCATTTGCTGACCGTCCCGTTAAGCCTTTTCTTATAATCACAGCTACCCTATATATGCGAAAATATAAAAATACGAAAGGGTTTTGAAATTTTCCGCAGAAATTGCTATCTCAAGAGGCAAGTAAAAACAACCCACCATTGAAACCCTGAGCGGAGCAGTGCATGGAAAATATCGGCCAGGTGGAAGCAAGACTCTGGGAAGCCGCGGATCAACTGCGCGCCATTCGGGAGGGACTGGATGAAGAGCATCTGGCGCTGTTCGATATTCTGACTTCCGGGAAAACCCTGGATTTAGGGCACCCGAAACCGGATAAAAAAGGTGGCGAGCGAACTGCTGGCCGCCCAGGTGTTTGATCATATCTATCAGCAGTATCCCGGTGCCGACCGGCACGTGTATGCCTGATGTAAACAAGAGGGAGCCATGAAGCCAATCAAAGAGATGCCGGAGTTCGGCCGGCCGCGGGAAAAACTGAAAGAAAAGGGCGCAGTTTGTTTATCCGACGCGGAACTGGTGGCGGTGATTCTGGGCAGCGGCCAGGGCGGGCAGGAGGTCATGAGCATTGCCACGCGGGTGGCCCGGGTGATTGCCAAAAGCAAAGGACAGCTGGACCTGGAAAAGATTTCAGCGGTCAAGGGCATCGGCCCGGCCAAGGCTTCTCAAATTCTGGCCGGGTTTGAACTGGCCCGGCGGTATATCATCAAAGATACTGTAAAAATTGACGGGCCGGAAAGCGTCCTGCCCCTGGTCAGCTTTATCACGGCAAAGAAGCAGGAATATTTTGTCTGCATTTCCTTAAACGGCGCCAATGAAGTGATTGACACCCGGGTGGTTACCATCGGTTTGCTGAACCAGAGCCCCGTGCACCCCCGGGAGGTATTTGCCGACGTGATCACCGACCGGGCCGCCTCGGTGATTTTTGTGCACAACCATCCCTCCGGGGATTTGACCCCCAGTCACAATGATTTTAAAACCCATAAACAGCTAAGCGACGCAGCCCGGATTCTCGGCATCAATGTGCTGGATCACATGATCGTTACGCCGAAAGGCTATTACAGTTTTCTGGAAAATGATAAATTGGGCTGACCCCGAGATTTAAGAATAATAAAATAAAAACAATTAATTAAAATTAAACCCCAAAAAATAAAAGGCGTTGACAACGTATCAATTGATACTATACTATGAATAGGCCGTCAAAAAAGGAATTATTTAACAAGATACGCCAAGCCGGGCGAGCAATAGCGGAAGGCCGCATTGAAATTATCGATGCGGTGGCGATTGCATCAGATGCAGGAGAGCTCGACTATGATGTTGAAACCGAACTTGTGGATATTCTGCAAAATGTATTATCGGAAGTGACCCCTGACCACTACAAAGGCACCCGGCCCCCTCAAACGTCCTATAAACCGCAGATTGACGGCTTGGAGCTTTTCGCTTTTGTTGTCGAACCGGCATGTTTCAAATGTTCGGTATATATTAAGTTTGCATTGACCCAAGATGCATTCTGGCTGGTTTCACTGCATAAAGATCGGCCCGAAAAGGAGGATAAATGAGCGCCAAAGAATGCCCGAAAGGGCACGGACCGATGAAGCGCCAGACCAATTTAAAATCAACCACTTTCCGGGGTGTTGAGCTGGAGGTGGCGGTAAAAGAACACGTATGTCCGGAGTGCGGATTAACCGCGGCCGACATTGCCGCCACAGCTGACGTGCAGCATCAAATCGCCGAGGGCTACCGGAAAAAAATGGGCCTGTTAACCGGAACGGCAATTCGTGACCTTAGGCAGGCCAAAGGGCTGACCCAGGAAGAACTCGCTGATTTAATCGAAGTCGGCGTGGCCAGCATTAAACGCTGGGAAAAATCCAATATACAGAGCGCCTCGATGGATAAGCTCCTCAGGACTTATTTAATGGATGACTGCCCGGGCGATGTCTATCATGGGAACCGCCCCCTGTCACTGCCGCGGATCAAACTCGTCATCAAACAACTTGAAGGGCGATTAAACCGGCGGCTGATCAAAAAAACGGATAAATTTTTATTTGTGGCGAAATACCTGTGGTATGCGGATATGCTGGCATACCAGAGACTGGGGCGGGGCCTAACCGGAGCTGCCTACGCAGCCATTACGTATGGCCCGCAACTTAATAACTACCGGGATTTAATTGATGAGATCAAGGATTCAGATACAGCGGAAGCAGAGCCTCTCAGCGCCGAAGAAATGTCAGTTATTGAGAAAGTCGCCAAAACATTTCCGGAAGATCGGATGGTCTATGACGCGGCGCACCGGGAGCATGTTTGGCAGGACACTCCGACCGGGTATATGATTTCCTATGCGCTGGCTTCAGAATTAATAGAGATATCTGATTAAACAGTACGCACCCTCATTTCTGCCTGTCAACTATCCAGCCATTTTTACATGACCAAGGCATCGGCATAGCCCTGACTGTGATGGTTAAACGCCATGGGCCGGCGGCCCGCGATCTCATAAAATATGGGCCGGATGCCTTCAAAGTCGTCTTCTACAGATTCCCGGATTTGCCTTATTCGCCTGCGTAATACTGAATTAACCTGACCCCATTATCCGAGACGATCCGCGGATATTGGACACATTGCTCAACCCTTGCCTTTTTCCGGCTTTTTTGAAACTCAAACACCCACTTATCGCCAAAGTCGAAAACATAATAAAGTTTTAGCCCTTTGAGCGGGTAAATATCTTTTAACAGAATTTTTTCATACTCCCCGCCATCAAAGGGATAACCGGCATCTTCCGAAAATATCAGTTTGCGATGGCGCTCGTTTCTGCCGGCAAAGAATCCAAACAAATGGTCATTGTCAAAATCTATAATCTGCTGCATATAAAGATGCAGATCAAATAAAGAATAATTATCAGGCACTTCAATTTCTGCTTCCCAGAAATTTCTGTCCTCAACGGGATCCCATGTATTAAAAACTTTCAGCCGGCAAAGTGAAAAATCTGCCATCACAATCTCCATTTCTAAATTTCGGCTTTTTGACGGTGTTTCCGATGCTTACCGGAAAGGGCGAATCCTTAGGTTTTTGATCCGTCGCTTGCATTATTTGCCTTTTTTTCCGCTTTCCGGTTTCTTTTTTCAGCCGCCTTGTCCTCAATGGGTCGGGGACATAAGATCGGCTCTTATTTTGCTGAATTAGTGGCCAGAACTATCGTCCAAATCTTCAGCTTTTTTGAGCTTTTCGAGGTCGATTTGATCCTGCGGCCGGCCGCTGGCTTTCTTTGCCTGAATGAGATCCTGCCTGGAAATAAAAAAGACCCTGTTGTCATTGAGTTCAACTAATCTTCGATTTTCCCATGCGCTATTAAACTCCACACCCGGAATAGACATCATAATATCCACACGCAGCGGAGGTCTGCCCATTTGATAAAAATAGCCTTTGTGTGTGAAGTCCTCCGGCGAAAGATCTTCAAGCGGTGCCCCAAACTCCTTTAAAGCTTCATAAACCCTTTTTGCATTATCTTGATCCGTGGCAATAAACACATCAAGATCTTTCGTGAAGCGAGGTTCGCTGTATTTCATGACAGCATACCCACCCACAATAAGATACCGAATGTTATGCTTTTCGAAAAGATTCAACAGTTCTTTGAAGTCTGAACTCGTCAGCATTTTCGCCCCTGATCAAGAAATAATCCTTTAGCATCTCCGTAACCGCTTCAAATATTGCCAGATCCCCCTGTTCCTGCCAGAAGCGGACATCAAATGAACGGTCGTCTACCGAGATTAGTTGATAGCTTTCTTCTATTTGCTTCATTTTTGAATCAATGGATGCATTAGAAATCGTTCGAAAGGGAAAAGCCCAAATAATATTCTAATAATTTTATAAATAATACCATTTTAACGTGATAGGTGCAATTCTTTCTCTAATTTGAAAGCGCAAGGAGCGATCTCATTCCGAAAGTCCAATCAACTCCTGCAATTCACTGATGGGAATAGCCTGAACCACGGCCCGGCCGAGGCGTTCCAAAAGCACGAAGTGGATTTCATCGCCTTCGCGCTTTTTGTCCCGGGCCAGGGCATCCATGATTTGTTTTTGGTCCACTTGGCTTTCAAGAGGCAGGTGGAATGCCGACAGCAAGGCGGCCAGGCGATCGACGGATTTTTGATCCAGCATATGCCGGCTCATGGACAGGCGTGCGGCCATCATCATCCCGATGGCAACCGCCTCCCCATGCGGCAGGCCTTCGGTTTTTTCCACCGCATGGCCGAAGGTATGGCCGAAGTTCAATTTGCGGCGCTCGCCTTTTTCCCGCTCATCCCGGCTCACCACATCGGCCTTGATGGCAATGGAATCATACACCACCCGCGTCATGACTTCAGGATCAAGGGATCGGGCACGGCTCGCTTCCTGCTCCAGAAACTCAAAATAATCCGCATCGTAAATGGCCGCGTGTTTGACCACCTCGGCAAATCCGCAGGCAAGGTCTCTTGCCGGCAGGGTCTTTAACACCCGGGGGTCGCACAGCACAAACCCGGGCTGATTGAACACCCCCACCATATTCTTATACCCCCGAAAATTCACCCCGGTCTTGCCGCCCACGCTGGCATCCACCTGGGCCAGCAGCGTGGTGGGCACGTATCCGAAGCGCACGCCACGCAGGTAAGTGGATGCGACAAACCCGGCAATATCACAGACAATCCCGCCGCCGATGCCCAACAGGAATACCGAGCGGTCCGCCTGGGATTCGATCAGCTGGTCATAAATCGCGGATACGGTCTCCAGGGTCTTAACGGCCTCGCCCTGGCCGACGGGGATCACCTCCCGGCTGGGAAACGCGGCGCTGTAGAGCCTTTCGACATTATCATCGGTAATGATGACAGTGCGTCCGGCGGGCAGATAACCCGCCAGGTTGTCTAAAGATTCGCCCGCCAGAATTTGGGACTTGCCGGTCTGGCCGGATATGGTGCGTGTTTTCATAAAATTTTTACCCTCATCCCAGCCTTCTCCCAGAGGGAGAAGGGGACTAGTGTAATTTAAATGCCACTTAAAATCGACAATCAGGAAACTGATCGTACTCAGTCCCGCGCAAGCGGGACGGCTCTCGTACTCGTACTCGAAAAATTTAAATGCCGATTACGAGTACGAGCACGCGTACGAGTACGGAGCGAGCGTTAATTTTAGGTGTTACTCTAATGCTGCACAATATCATAGATCGCCCGCATCTGTCTGCAAAGGGTTTCAAACTGATGGGGGTAAAGGGACTGCACGCCGTCGCTTCGGGCTTTTTCCGGCTCATTGTGAACCTCCACCATCACGCCGTGGGCGTTGACCGCAGCGGCGGCCCGGGCCAGCGGCATGACCTGGTCCCGGAACCCGGCCGCATGGCTGGGGTCCACGATGATCGGCAGATGGCTTTCCCGCTGCACCACGGGAACGGCCGAAAAATCCAGGGTATTTCTGCTGTGGCGGACAAACGTGCGCACCCCGCGCTCGCATAAAATAACATCCGCGTTGCCTTCGGCCATGATATATTCCGCGGCCATGAGCCATTCGTCAACAGTTGCCGACATGCCCCGTTTTAACAGCACGGGGCGGCGGGATTGGCCCGCCCGGCGAAGGAGACTGAAATTCTGCATGTTCCGGGTGCCGATCTGCACGATATCCGCATAAGCCTCCACCATATCAAAGCACTCAAGGTCCATTACTTCCGTGACCACCGGCATGCCAAAGGTCTCCCGGACCTTTTCAAGGATCTTAAGGCCCCCCTCCCCCAATCCCTGAAAAGAATACGGCGAGGTACGCGGCTTAAACGCCCCGCCCCGGAATAAATGCGCACCGGCCGAACTGACCTGCTCGGCAATCCGCATGGCCCGGTCCTCATCCTCTATGGCGCACGGCCCGGCAATAATCGCCATTCCCCGGTCGCCGATACGGATATCGCCCACCGTGACCACCGTATCCTCCGGCTTGGTTTCGCGGCTGACCAGCTTAAAGGGACGGGTGACGGGAATCGCCTCCTTAACCCCCGGCAGTTCCTGTGCCCAGGCCGGATCCACCGGTTCCTTGTTAAATAACACGGCGATGGATACCCGGTCGCCCCCGGGTATGGGCCGGGCCTGATACCCCTTGGCCTCCAGTGCACGGATGACTGTTTCGACCTGTTCTTCACCGGCATCCCGGCGCATGACGATTAACATGATTCACCTCCATTGATATGCCTTTAAAATAAAAAAACCGCGGGCTCTCTATGGGAGAGGCTCCGCGGTTTTTGGATCAGTTACTTATCGGTTAGACGGCTAAATCGGTACCTGCCGCACGGCCCACCCCTGGCTATGACGCCTGCGCCACCAGTACCAGAACCATTGCCGATAAGTTTGAATCATCAAAAACTCCCGAAATTTAAAATATCTTTATTTTCTCTTATACAATCATTTCCAGTTTGTCAATTACCAATCCTGACAACATTACCAATCCTGACTCTTCCCGGCCAAGCCAGCAACCCGTTTAAATCCCATTGTTTTCTTGACTGGCACGGCATTTCCGATATAACTAAAATAATAAATCAAATAACCACTTACCTGTCACACGGTGAATTTGTTCTGGCAAACAACCCCATAACCATGGGGTTTCTCGCATGTGAGGTCGGCACGGTGGCCGACCCTACAAAATGTCGGCATTGTCGCGTAGGGCGGGCCACCGTGCCCGCCTGAAAAATAGATAGAACAAATTTACCGTGTTACCTGTCAATGGCGACCTTGTGGGAGGGAAAATGACCTTTGAGAACATAGATAATTTCCTGTCAAAACCCGAAGTGGCCCAGGCGATCAGTTCCAACAACACCGTGCTGCTGAAACGGCTTAGCTTTATCCCGGAGCTCTGCCCGGCCTTTAAAACCCCTTACACCTATCTGTCCCCGGATACCCGGCATCAGTTCAAAATCCACCCGGCCTGCCGGGAGCATCTGCCGGATATCATCGACAACCCGGTGCAGAAGATTGCCGGGACCGAGGCCCCTGATGACAGCGTGCGCGCATCCTATGAAAAAAAGCGCCATGTCGGCATTGTTTTCTCCGGCGGCCCGGCCCCGGGCGGGCACAACGTGATTGCCGGGGTTTTTGACGCCATGACCGCGGCCAATCCGGAAAGCCGGCTGTTCGGCTTCCTGATGGGCCCGGACGGGCTTCTGGAGAGAAACTATATCGAACTCACGCGCAAAATCATTGAAAACTATCGGAATATCGGCGGGTTTTCGATGATTAAGACCGGTCGGACCAAAATCGATACCCAGGAAAAAATCGCCCTGGCCCGGGAGACCTGCAAATTTCTGGATCTGGATGCCCTGGTGATTGTGGGCGGTGATGATTCCAACACCAATGCGGCTTTCCTTGCCCAGGAACTCTACAACGACGGGATTCAGGTCATGGGGGTGCCCAAAACCATTGACGGCGATCTGCAGGCCCGGGACAAGGACGATAACCAGCTGGTGGCCATTTCCTTTGGCTTCCACACCGCCGCCCGGGCCTTTGCCAATGATATCAGCAACCTCTCCACGGACTGCAGCTCAGATGTTAAATACTGGCATATCTGCAAGGTCATGGGCCGCTCCGCCAGCCACCTGGGGCTGGAAGTGGGCCTTCAGGTACACCCCAACATCCTGGTGATCGGCGAGGAGCTGGCCGAGTTTGTGGATACCGAACGGCTGGAGCGGGCCAAAAAACAGGGCACCATTGATTACACCGCCTATGGGATGACCCTGCGCCACATCTCCCGGGTGATCTGCGACGGAATCGTGCGCCGGGCGGCGGTGGGCAAAAACTACGGCGTGGTCATCATCCCCGAGGGGATACTTGAGTTTATCAATGAAATCCAGATCTTTATCATTAAACTCAACACCATTATCGCGGACTACAACAGCACCCATGATACGGATTTTCATTCGGATTTCCTCACCCTGGAGGAAAAACTCGATTACCTGCGCCGTCTGGCCCGGCTCTCCCGGGAGGAAAACACGTTCACCATCTGGAACACCCGGGATGACGACCTTTTCAATGACATCCCGGAATTCTTCCAGGAGGGGCTGCTTACCGAGCGCGACAGCCACGGCAATTTCCAGTTCTCCCAGGTGCAGACCGAAAAGGTGATCATGGGCCTGGTCAAGGACTACCTTAAGATCCTCCAGGAAAAAGGGGAATACAAGATCGGTATCGAGCGGCCCTGGTACCGGCGGACCATGGAAAACGGCGGGCTGGACCCGGATGCCTACGGGCCGGTGCTGTTTCACAACTACGGCACGGATGCGCATTTTCTGCTAACCCGCCCGGCGATCGTCTCGCTTAAAACCCTGAAACAGGAACTGGACAAGGCAGCCGGATTAAAATCCAATCCCGATATCCCCGGGCCGGTCAAAAAGATTTTCCAGGCCTCGGTGCCCAAGTTCAGCACCCAGGACCACTTTTATGGCTATGACGGCCGCGGCAACGACCCCACCTGGTTTGACTGCACCTATGCCTATAACCTGGGATGGGGGGTTTTCTCGCTGATTGCAAACAAAGCCACCGGCCAGATGGCGGGGATTAAAAACCTTGAGAAAAGCTTTGCCGACTGGGAGCCCATCGGCATCCCCATTGCCCCGATGATGCATCTGGAGGAACGGAAAAGCAAACTCGCCCTGGTTCTTGTGCGTACCACCGTTGACATTGATTCCCCGGCTTTCCAGGCGGTCAAATCGCTTCGGGAAAAATGGCTGGCCGCCCGCCCCGGGCCCGATGATTTCCGGCATCCCGGCCCGGTGCGCTATGCCGGCGAGGGCGAGGATGATCAGCCGCTTACGCTGATTTTAAACCATTTGGGTAATAATCACGAGAGATAACACCTATCTACTCTCCCATCAGCTTAATCAGATGCCCGGCAATGCCGGCAAAGGCTTGGGCCGCTTCTGAATCCTTGTAGGCATCCTGGAAGGAGGAGCCGGAGTCGCCGGCTTTGACCAGGTTGGGATCAAACGGAATCCGGCCCAGGAAATTAATCCCGAACTCCTTGGCGGTCTTTTCCCCGCCGCCGGTGCCGAAGAGGTCCGCTGTTTTGCCGCAGTGCGGGCAGACATAGCCGCTCATGTTCTCCACCAGGCCGAAAAGCTCCCGCTGGATTTTTTTGCAGAAATTAATCGATTTGCGGATATCCCATAGGGCCACTTCCTGGGGCGTGGTCACGATGATGGGCCGGCAGTCCTCAATGGTCTGGGCCACGCTCAACGGCTCATCCCCGGTGCCGGGAGGAGAGTCCACGATCAGGAAATCGAGTTCCCCCCAGTCCACATCCGATATGAACTGACTGATGGCGGAATGCTTTAACGGCCCCCGCCAGATCACCGCATCATCCTTGTTCGGCATCAGCGATTCGATGGATATCGCCGTGAGATTTTCCGAATACTGCATGGGGGCAAGCTTTTGATTTTCACTGGCCCCGATCATTCCCTCCAGCCCCAGCATGCGGGGGACATCCGGACCATGCAGGTCCACATCCATGATGCCGACCTTATAGCCCTTATTGGCCAGTGCGATGGCGAGATTCACCGACACACTGGTTTTACCCACCCCGCCTTTGCCGCTCATGACCAGAAACTTGTGCTTGATTTTGCCAAGCGTATCTTTTACCGCCTGCTCCTGTATTTCCCGGGATTTCTGCTGATCCTGATTTTGACCGCAGGACCCGCCTGAACATTCAGCCATATGAGTTCTCCTTTAAAAATTCCTTACATAAAAATTGTTGTCCGGTTCGCATCCCAGCGCCGGTTTATTTATCTTTCGGCGCGATCGACCGGTTTGTTTTTCTCACACGCCGGCACCCGGTTGATATTCTTATCCGAACAGGCCGGACATTTAGCCGGCGGCCCGGTGCCAAGGGCTTCATTCCATTCATAGGCGCAGTCGTTGCACCGGAACAGGCGTTCGCTGTCACCGAGGCGGTAATTGCCGCCCTCAATATTGATGGCCTTGCCGTTGATTAATGCATCTGCCACGGTTTTTCGCGCCCGTTCGATGATGCGGCCGAATGTCGCCCGTGAAACCTGCATCCGCCGCCCGGCCTCCTCGTGGGAGTAGCCCTCGAGATCCGCCAGCCGCAGGGCTTCCCGCTCGTCAATGGTTAGATGGATTTCCTCCAGCTCAAGCATCGGAATGCCCCGGGGCTTGAAATAGCTCACACCGGGATTATACGCAACATATCGTTTTTTATGCGGCCGTCCCATAATCTCCCTTTTTTGAGCATATTCTCAAAAAATTTAATATAAAGTAAAACGCCTCATTCGGATTGTCAAGCCCTGAACCAAATCATTTATGGCCCTTTTTTATGCGCTCCCGGACTGATCCGGCATGGGCGCCCAGCCCCTCGATATCAGCCAGCCGGATCACATCATCGGCCTCCTCGGCCATGGCCGCCTCGGAATAATAGATCAGGCTGCTCTGCTTCATGAAGGTATCCACGGACAGGGCGGAGGAAAACCGGGCGGTGCCGCCGGTGGGCAGCACATGGTTCGGACCGGCCACATAGTCGCCCATTGGCTCCGGGGTATAATGGCCCATGAATACGGCGCCGGCATTGCGGATGCGGCTTAGGTGCTCAAACGGTGTGGTCACCAAAAGCTCCAGGTGCTCCGGCGCAATCTGGTTGGCCAGGGAAAGCGCGGTGGGCAGATCCGGCACCACAATAATACCGCCATAGGCATCAAGCGAGGCCCGGGCGATATCCTTTCTGGAAAGTGCCGCCAGCTGTTTTTCCACCTCGGCGGCGGCTTTGGTGGCAATCCCCCGGGAGTCGGTAATCAACAGCGCAGAGGACAGGGGGTCGTGTTCGGCCTGGGACAAAAGATCCGCGGCGATAAACTCAGGATCCGCCGAGTCATCGGCAATCACCAGGATCTCGCTCGGCCCGGCGATCATGTCAATGCCCACAATGCCGGCCACCAGCTTTTTGGCAATGGTCACATAGATATTGCCCGGTCCCACAACCACATCCACGCGCGGCAGGGTTTCCGTCCCATAGGCAAGCCCGGCAATGGCCCAGGCACTGCCTGCCTTGTAGACGGCATCCACCCCCACCCGCCGGGCGGCCACCAGCAGATGCGGATCAATGCTGCCGTCCTTTTTTGGGGGAGTCACCATGACCACGTCATCCACCCCGGCAATGCGCGCCGGAATCGCCCCCATAAGAACTGAAGATACAAGCGGGGTCATCCCGCCTTTGGCGCCCGGCACATAAACCCCCGCGGCACCGACTGGATTGACGAGCTGGCCGAGAAAGACCCCGGGCCGGGCCGCCTCAAACCAGGAATTTTTAAGCTGCTTTTGGTGGAAACTTTTTATCTGGCTTACCGCCCGGTCCAAGGCATTTAAAAAAGCCGCATCCACCTGAGCTTCCGCTGCCTGATATTCGGCTTCGGAGACCGCCAACTCGGCGGCGGTCAAATCCGGGGCATCAAATTTTGCCGTATATTCGATAAGCGCGGCATCGCCGCGGGCCCGAACCGCATCCAGCATGGCGGATACGGCATTGACATCTTCGGGATTAAAGGACAGGCCTCGCCGGGTGATATCATCAATCCGCTGCGCGGCCTCATCAGAGGGATAATCCAAAATAAACATATTTAAATCCTTTATTTCCGTGGTTTTCAAAACATGCCTGAGGGATAATTGAAAACTACGCCAAACACGTAAAAGTGTCAATCATTACAGCAGGATAGGCGGCCCCATAGTGAGCATATTCTCAAATAAAACTTGACATTTATAAACGATTTTGTAATGAATTACAATTTCATTTTGAATTCAAATATAAAATTTCAATAAGGAGAGTGCTGATGACTGAAAACAGAATTTATAACTTTAACCCGGGCCCGGCCACTCTGCCGCTGCCGGTATTGGAAGAGATTCAGAAGGAGCTTTTAAACTATAAGGGCAGCGGGATGTCGGTGATGGAAATCAGCCACCGCTCCAGCTGGTTTGAAGATATCATTGAAGATGCCGTGGCCCGCGCCAAGCGCCTGCTGGGACTGGATGATCGGTATCAGATCCTTTTCATTCAGGGCGGGGCCAGCCTGCAGTTTGCCATGATCCCCATGAACTTCCTGCCTGAAGGCAAATCCGCCGATTACGTCAACACCGGGACCTGGTCCACCAAGGCCATCAAAGAAGCGGAAATCCAGAAAAAACCCCACAATGTGGTGGCCTCCTCAGAAGACCGGGATTTTTGCTATATTCCCAAAAACATTCAGTTCAACAAGGATGCGGCTTTCGCCCACATCACCTCCAATAATACCATCAAGGGCACCCAGTTCCATGAATTTCCGGATACCGGCGGAGCCCCCATCGTATCCGACATGTCCTCGGACATTTTCTCCCGGGCCCTCGACATTGAGAAATTCGGCATGATCTATGCGGGCGCGCAGAAGAACATCGGCCCATCCGGTATCTGCATGGTGATCATCCGCGATGACATGTTTAAACTGATTCCCGAGGGCCTGCCCTCGATGCTCGACTACAACACGTTTCTCAAGAAAAAATCGCTTTACAACACGCCGCCGACTTTCTCCATCTATTCTGTGCAGCTGGTGCTCAAATGGATTGAGGAAACCGTGGGCGGCATGGCGGCCATGGAAAAGCAGAACCAGGAAAAGGCGAAAATCCTGTACGACTGCATTGATGAAAGCGATTTTTACCGTGGTACGGCGGATAAAGACTCCCGGTCTTTGATGAATGTCACCTTCCGGCTGCCCAGCGAGGATCTGGAGAAAAAATTTATCGAGGAGGCCACCAACAGCGGCCTGGGCGGGCTCAAGGGCCACCGGTCCGTGGGCGGCTGCCGGGCCTCCATCTATAATGCCATGCCGGTGGAAGGCCTGAAGGCGCTGACCGATTTCATGGCCAAGTTTGAGAAGGCGAACAGCTAAGGCGACGACTGAACCATTTTTCTCAAAACGGCCGCCGAAACGGGCGGCCGTTTTTTATCTGGGCAAAAAGTGTTCGGTGTTCAAGTTTCAGCATGAAGGATCGCATATCCTGACACCTGAACATTGAAGCCCGAAACCTGAAACCTGGCCCCGACGCTTAAAGCATTGCCCGACGCCGGATTAAAGATAAACGCCCCAGACACAGCCCCTATAATCGACTTTCCCGCCACATCCCCTGTGGCGTTTTGAAACACCCGGAGACGCACGGAAAAAAAGATAATTTTCTTGAAAGATCGTATGGAGTTATCGTAGTGTGGGTTTTTGATTTGAACCGGTTCATTAATTTTACGTGAAATTCCGAGGAATGTAGCGCAACAAAAATAATAGAGGCAGTCATGACAGATCAGACCATTACGCTTAACGACCAGACATTCTCATTTGAATCCGGAGAAACCATCCTTGAGGTGGCCCGCCGCAATGACATCGATATTCCGACCCTGTGCTACCTCAAAGGGGCAACGCCTACCGGCGCCTGCCGAATGTGCGTGGTAGAGATCAAAAATGCGAGAAATCTCATGCCCGCCTGCTCCACCCCGGCCGAACCCGGAATGGTGATCTGGACCGAATCCCCCAAGGTGGTGGAGTCCCGCAAAATGACACTCCGCTTTCTGCTGGCCTCGGGCAACCACAACTGCGCAGTGCGCGGCGGCGATACCGAAAACTGGACCGCTTTTCAGCTCAAAGTTCAGCAAGAAGACCAAAGCGGAGATCTTTGCCCGGTTTGGGGCGATTGCGAACTCCAAAGCCTGGCCTACCGCTACCAGGTCTCAGGTGAGCGCTTTCCGGCCACACCGACCCGATACCCCATGGAAACGGTCAATCCCTTTATCGTGCGGGATTTCTCCCGATGCATCCTGTGCGGCCGCTGCGTTCAGGCCTGCAATGAGGTGCAGGTAAACAACGCCATCAGCTTCGGCTATCGGGGCTCTGAGTCCAAAATCGTGGCCGCGGGCGACCGGCCGCTCAAGGATTCGGACTGCGTTTTCTGCGGCGAATGCGTTCAGGCCTGCCCGGTCGGGGCACTGGTGGAGAAAAACGCCCGCTATGACTGGCGGCCCTGGGAGGTTAAAAAGACCCGGACCACTTGCAGCTACTGCGGGGTGGGCTGCCAGATGGAGCTGCATGTGAAAGACAACCGGGTGATTAAAGTCACCGGCGCCGAAGGCACCCTGCCCAACAAGGGCAGCCTGTGCGTTAAAGGCCGGTTCGGATTCGATTTCATCAATTCCGGGGATCGGCTGACCACGCCGCTCATCAAGGAAAACGGCGAATTCCGCAAAGTCACCTGGAATGAAGCCCTGAATCTGACTGCCAGGCGCCTGGGAGAGATCCGGGATGAACACGGATCAGACAGCCTGGGTGTGCTCACCTCTGCCCGGGTATCCAACGAGGAGAACTATCTGGCCCAGAAATTTGCGCGCGCGGTGCTTAAAACCAATAATGTGGATCACTGCGCCCGGCTCTGACACAGCTCCACGGTGGCCGGTCTGGCCGCCGCATTCGGCAGTGGCGCAATGACCAATACCATTGCGGATATTGAAAAGGCGGAAGTTATCCTGGTGACGGGATCCAATACCACGGAAAACCATCCGGTGCTCTCGAGTTTTGTCAAACGGGCGGTCAAGTTCAGGGGGGCTAAACTGATTGTGGTGGACCCCCGGCATATCAAATTAACCGATCACGCCAATCTGTGGTTAAGGCCCAATCTGGGTACGGATGTGGCCTGGATCAACGGCCTGATACATGTGATTTTAAAAGAGAACCTCCAAGACCAGACCTTTATCGGCGAGCGCACCACCGGATTTGATGAACTATCGGCCATGGTGGAAAAATTCACGCCGGAATACGTGGAATCGATCACCGGCATCCCGGCCGGGCAGATCATCGAGGCCGCCCGCCTCTATGGCAGTGCCGGGGCCGGAAGCATCCTCTACTGCATGGGCATTACCCAGCACACCACGGGCACGGACAATGTCAAGTCACTGGCCAACCTGGCCATGCTCTGCGGCAATCTGGGCATTGAAGGCGGCGGGGTCAATCCGCTGCGGGGGCAGAACAATGTGCAGGGGGCCTGTGACATGGGGGGCCTTCCCAATGTCTATACCGGATACCAGAAAGTCACTGACGAGGCGGCCCGCACCAAAATGGAAAAAGAATGGGGCGTTACCGGACTTCCGGACAAACCGGGGCTTACGGTGACCCAAATGGTGCCCAAAGCCTATGAGGGCGATTTTAAGGCCATGTACATCATCGGCGAAAATCCGCTGGTCTCGGACCCTGATTTAAATCACGCGGAAAAGAGCTTCTCCCGCTTGGATTTTCTGGTGGTCCAGGACATTTTCATGACCGAGACCGCCCGGCAGGCGGATGTGGTGCTGCCGGCCGCCTGTTTTGCGGAAAAAGAGGGCACCTTCTCCAATACGGAGCGTCGGGTTCAACGGGTGAGAAAGGCCCTGGGCCCGCCGGGATCGGTCCGGGAAGACTGGCGGATTACCGCGGAAATCAGCCGGCGCATGGGATACCCCATGAACTACGAGACCGCCCGGGATATCTTTTCGGAAATCGGCCGGGTCACCCCCTCCTACGCGGGGATCACTTATGAACGCATCGAGCGCGAGGGGATTCACTGGCCGTGCCCGTCTGCCGATCATGCCGGCACCCCGATCCTGCACACCCAGCAGTTTACCCACGGCAAAGGGGTGTTCCATGCCATTGATTTCATCCCGCCGGCGGAGCAGGTGGATACGGAATATCCCCTGTATCTGACCACCGGCCGGGTGCTCTACCAGTACCACACCGGCACCATGACCCGCCGCACCGAGGGATTAAACGAGCGTGCGCCGGAGAGCTTTGTGGAGATATCAACTTCGGATGCGGAAAAGAACGGACTGGACGACGGTGAAAAAATCCGGATCGCCTCGCGGCGCGGCGAAATCACCGCCCGTGTGAAAATATCGGATTTGGCGGTGGACGGAACGGTTTTCATACCCTTTCATTTTGCCGAGGCCGCAGCCAACCGGCTTACCAACGCGGCCCTGGACCCGGTAGCCAACATTCCGGAATACAAGGTGTGCGCGGTAAAGATCGAGCAGGCGGCATGAAAAAAAGGTATAGGGTTTAGGGTGTAGGGTGTAGGGTTTGAGGTATAGGGTATAGGGTGTTAGGTGTTAGGTATTGGGTGTTGGGTGCTAGGTGTTCTTAGAAACCAACAACATGGAGTGCCCGGATATTGGGCTGGGGTCATTCCGAGGAACGCCAGTGACGAGGAATCTTCGGGCGCTTAAAAGATTCCTCGCTCGCGCTCGGAATGACAGCCTTATTATTTAAGCAAAAAATATACCTGGAGCTGGCAAAGTAAAATGAGTCAAGTTCAAGGCGCCGCGAATCTCGAGGAATGAGGCGTACTGATAGTACGTTGAATGACGAGAGATGATGCGCAACGCAGAAATTGGCCATTTTACTTTGTAATCTACCAGTTGCTCATGATTTCATGCCCCCTGTGCTTGGCGATCTCATCCTGCAGCTGCCCGAACTGCTGGCCCACTGCGCCCATGAGATAGAACATAACCTCCAGGCCGATCACCGGGTCTTTTTCAAAAAGTTCGGTCAAACCCTCCCGGTCGAACTTGATCAGTTTGCACTGCCGGGATGAGCAATAACCGGAGAGCTGATACTTATAGGGCGGCACAAAGCAGGTCCAGCCGAATGCATTGGCCTCGGCCATAAATGAAACCGCCGGCTCAACCTTTGGCTGCGCCCCCTTTGGGGCCTCGGAACGGAGCTCCACATCGCCCTCCACCACGATCCATACATGGGTGGCGTCACTGCCGTGGGCAAATATTTTCTCCCCCCGGGAAAACTCCGCCATCTCGGCGCGCTCCTGAACCATTTTCAGCTGATCATCATTTAAACAGCTAAAACAAGTCACCTTTTCCAGAAAATCCAGGCTAATCATTTACCCCCCTCTTCCAGCACGCAGTCTTTTTGAACTTTTCCGCTGATAATATGCTCGTTAAATACCCGGCGCATCTTTTCCGCATCCATTTTCTGGTAGACCACCGGGCCCTGATTATGGATCTGCACCGTCACATTCGGCTCGCTCCAGCATTTGCCAAGACAGCCGCCGGTTTCCACGGTCACATTCTGCCGTCCGGAGCGCGACATTTCTTCGGTCAGCGCCTTCATGACGTCACGGGCGCCGGCGGCAATACCGCAGGTGACCATGTGCACAGTCACTTTGGCAAGCGCCAGCGGCGACTCCCCGGATGAACCCTGAAGCTGCTGAAAACGGCTGCCAACGACCTTTAAAAGCTCGGCCAGCACCCGGTATCCGGTTTCCGGATATTGCCGCAGATAATCCTGAAAGCGGCTGCGCTCGATCATCATGACCCGGCACCGCTCAGATGCGCAATAAGCCGAAAGCCTGTATCTAAACGGCGGCACCATACTGGACCACCCAAAAATCGAGTTTTCCTGAACCGAAGAAAGGGTCTGGGCTTCTGATGTCTCCCGCGCGGGCAAATCAAACCGAAGATCCACCAGTCCCTCAATCACCACATAAAGATGCGTGGCATCATCGCCTTCCTTAAATATCCGGTCGCCGTGGCTGAATTCTTTTTCCCGGCAGAATCCGTCGATTACCGCCAGCTCCGTTTTCGTTAATGCCTGAAACGCTTCAACATGCGGCAGCCAATCAAGACAGGCCATTCATTCCTCCTTTGAGCAAAGTAAAAAAATTAGATTAAGAGTAAGATTAAGACGTTTAGTATCATTTACATTTTGGCTAAAGCAAAATCCGTTTGGACTTCCCCCTCAAGCACGTGCCGGCCGAAGACCTGCCGCATTTTATTGGCGGTCATATGCTGATAGACAATCGGCTCCTCGCCTTCCTTCTTAACCGTTACATTCGGCTCACAGCTGCACATGCCCATACAGCCCGAGGCCACCACCCGGATATCCTGACGGTCGGTCTGGGCCATTTCATCCATCAGCGCATTCATGACATCCCGGGCACCGGCGGCAATGCCGCAGGTGCCCATATGCACCGTGATTTTAATGCTGGCCGCCCCGCCCCTTAAGGAGGTTTCTTTGGCGGTTTTTTCCTTGATCTGCTTCAGATCGTCAATGCTCATTTTGGCCATTTGCTTATCCTCCCTGCCTCAACCGGTTTTCACCGGTGCGAAGCGTTTCCATGATATACTGAAACACCTCGGGATCGTTGATCTGCCGGCCGTCCAAAGCCGACTTGACTTCCCGGGTGTTCAATACGAATTCCCGGCCGTCCACCTCGTGCCGGTATTCAAAATCTATCCCCGGACTGCCCATGATCAGTGATATCATGGTTGCCGCCATGTCGCCCACCGGCGCCCGGTCAATATGATCATACACAAATTCCGCCGTAATCCGGGTGCCCTTGCCGGCATCGGAGTCAATCCACATATGCCCGTCACACTGGCGGGCTGCGGCATTTAGCAAAGAAAGCCCCATGCCCACCCGCCGGGTGGTACGGGAAGTATAAAACGGATCAATGGCGCGGTCAACCTGATCCATAGGGATACCCCGGCCATTATCCGCTATGACTAGCGTCAACCGGTTCTGCCGGCGGTCCTCGATCACCTCGATGGCAACCTGATCCGCCCCGGCGGAAATCCCGTTTTCCGCCACATCCAGAATGTGAAGCGACAACTCTTTCACTTATACCTCAATCTGCCGCCTGTCAATGCCCTGAAACGCATACCGGATTTCCTGAAACGAGGGCGAAAAGTTCGTCCAGACCTGGCAAATCAGCCCGTATGATTTACCACACCAGCGGCATAAAGACGGCCGGCCAATGAGAATGCATCCAGGGATGTCAGCAAGACAGGAATGCCCTCTGCATCCGCTTTGGCTTTGGTTTCCTCATCCGGCGAATTACCTCCGACCAAGATGATGGCGGCCATCTCCCGCAGAACGGCTACCGCCACAATATTCTGGTGGACCTGGATGGTCAGCCAGACGCATCCCTCCGGGGCATTGGCCATAATCTCGCTTAGCAGATCCCCGCAGTAGCCGCCCTTTACCCTCCGTTCCATACCGCTTTCGCCGGCGGCCAAAGTTAAATCGAACTGTTCAATTAAATCTGCTATATTCATTAAAAAAAATATAAAAGTTTACCTTTTTAAAATTTGGAACGCTCAATTTAAGTTCATAAAATCAATGCCAATCCAGTGCGGTCGCACAGAGAAGACCCTGGCTTCCGATCCGGCAGAAACCCATCCCGGGGAAGCCAAAGTTACCGAAAATTCTTTGTCTTTTTAAAATATATGGAAGCCGGGGGCATGTCAAACGAATGTTCCAACTTGCGGATACAGGGGCTCTCATGACCGGAAACCACTGATTTATCAGATAGTAGGGAAAGATTGACTTTTAATATGGATTGTGAAAAAGTTGAAAAGGTTTTATCCTGCTGCGAAAAGTTCATCATTTCAGGAGACTTGCGACATGGCGCGACTTGAACACCCCGATATAACGAGTGATATGACAACCCGGATTGATGAAGTCATCAATACCCACAGGGAAACGGCCGGTGCCGTCATCCCCGTTTTACGGGAGAGCCAGGACATTGTGGGCTACCTGCCGGTTGAGCTTATCGACTATATCAGCAGCGGCCTGAACCTGCCCAAAAGCGAAGTGCTGGGCGTTGCCACATTTTACTCCCTTTTTTCCCTCACGCCGAAAGGCCGCCACATCATCCGGGTCTGCATGGGAACAGCCTGCTATGTCAAGGGCGGCAAAGAGATCATGAACCGCATCAGACAAAACTACGGACTTGAAGAAGGCGACACTTCCGAGGACCGCCGATTTTCCCTGGAAGCCGTGCGATGTCTGGGCGCCTGCGGGCTGGCACCGGTGATGGTGATCGGCCAGGACACCCACGGCGGGGTCACCCCGGATCGGGTTATCAATATACTCGAAGAATATGAATAATTACCTATTTGGCCCATCTCCAGCATCTGGGCTGAAGAGACAATCCGAATTCATATCAGGAGATCACAATGGCTACTGCGCGACTCCACCTGATGCTTTGCGGCGGAACCGGATGCCAGGCCTCCGGCAGCCGTGAGTTTCATGCAGCACTTGAAGAAGAAATAAAAAAACAGGGACTTAAAGACGAGATCAAAGTTGTTGAAACCGGCTGCAACGGATTCTGCGCCCTGGGGCCGGTGATGCTGGTCCAACCCGAGGGCATCTTCTACCAGCAGCTAAAGCCCGAACATGCCCCGCTGCTTGTGGAAGAGCATTTCCTCAAGGGCCGGCCGGTGGAAAAACTCCTCTATGTGGAGCCGGCCTCCAAGGAAACCATCCCCATCATGACGGATATCCCCTTTTTCGCCCACCAGAAATTCTGGGTGATGAAGAACAAAGGGGCCATAGATCCCGAATCCATTGATGAATACATTGCCAGAGACGGCTATTTCGGCATGGCTAAGGCGCTCACTGAGATGCGCCCGGAAGAGATTATCCAGGAAGTCAGGGACTCGGGGCTTCGGGGCAGAGGCGGCGCCGGGTTTCCCGCCGGACTGAAATGGCAGTTTGCGAGCAAGGCGGAAAGCGACATCAAATACGTACTGTGTAACGCGGATGAAGGGGACCCGGGTGCCTTCATGGACCGGAGCATCCTGGAAGCGGATCCGCATGCGGTACTCGAGGGGATGATTATCGCGGCCAAAGCCATCAATGCCAGCCAGGGCTATATCTACTGCCGCACCGAATATCCGCTCGCCATCGAGCGCTTAAACCTGGCCATTAAAAAGGCCCGGGAATACGGCCTGCTGGGCGAAGATATTCTGGGCACCGGGTTTAATTTTGATATCGACATCTACCAGGGGGCGGGCGCGTTCGTATGCGGGGAGGAAACCGCTTTGATGCGCTCCATCGAGGGAAAGCGCGGCATGCCCCGGCCCCGGCCGCCCTTTCCGGCCAACAAAGGCCTCTTCGATCGCCCCTCAGTATTAAATAATGTGGAAACACTGGCCAATGTGGGCCAAATTATTCTAAACGGGGCGGAATGGTATGCCAGTGTGGGCACCGAATCCAGCAAAGGCACCAAGGTGTTCGCCCTGTCCGGGGATATTAATAATATCGGCCTGGTGGAAGTCCCCATGGGAATTACGCTGCGTAAAATGATCTACGATATCGGCGGCGGTATCCCCAAAAAACGAAAATTCAAGGCGGTGCAGCTGGGCGGGCCCTCCGGCGGCTGCGTCCCGGAACAGTATCTTGACACGGCGGTTGATTATGAGGAGATCGCCCGGGTGGGGGCCATTATGGGCTCCGGCGGGGTCATCATCATGGATGAAAAAACCTGCATGGTGGATATGGCCCGGTTTTTCATGGATTTTATCCAGGATGAATCCTGCGGCAAATGTGTCCCCTGCCGGGAGGGCACCCGGCGGCTGCTGGAGATTTTAAACAAAATCTGCGGGGGCAAAGGTGAACCCGGGGACATCGAAGACCTGGAAGAACTCTCGGCGGTCATCAAGGAATCCTCCCTGTGCGGTCTGGGCCAGACCGCCCCCAATCCGGTGCTCTCCACCCTGCGCTACTTCAAGGATGAATACATCGCCCATGTTTATGAAAAACGCTGCCCGGCCAAAAAATGCGCCGCCCTGCTGGAATTCCGGGTTGATCCGGACAAATGCAAAAAATGCGGCATGTGCTACAAGGTCTGCCCGGTGGGCGCCATCTCGTGGCAGAAAAAGGAGCCGGCCTATATTGACCAGTCCAAATGCATCCAGTGCCTCTCCTGCTATGAGGCCTGCCGGTTCGGGGCGATTGATTGATGGGGGCTTCGCAAATTTGATTTTAGCTTCGTAGGTTGGGTTGAGGGATGAAGCCCAACAACTCAAAGGAACGCTCAAAATCCGTGGCTCCTGTCTCATCCCCCCTTTTAGTGGAAAGGGGGGATTGGGGGGATTTAAATTTCTAAATGATGGAAATCCTCCTAAATCCCCCCTTTTACGAAAGGGGGACTTAATGGAATTTACCCTACTCGTAGGCCACGAAGTTCTCTTTTTTGGCCTTGCACACCGGGCAGTTGTCCGGGGCCTCACCCTCCAGGGTATACCCGCAGACGCTGCAGACCTGAATGGTGTCCAGTTCCACATCTTTTCCGCTGTCAACCGCCTCCTTGGCCTTTTGGTAAAGCGCCAGGTGCTGCTTTTCGGTCTGATAGGACCAGTCAAAACTCCGGTAAGCGCTCTTTTCCCCCTGAAAATCAGCCACCTCCATGTATGTCGGATACATTTCGGTCACCTCGAAATTCTCGCCGTCAATGGCCAGGCCCAGATTCTTAGCGGTATCACCCGGGCCGAAGGCGCCCATGCTGGTGGCGAGAAAACCGCCGTCAAGATGCTTTAATTCTCTGTAATGATCGCCCGCATGGATGAACTCCGCATGGGCGACGGCGTTGAAAAGCCGGGCCACATTGGGAAAACTCTCTTTTTCCGCCTGTATGGCGAAATGCTTATACCGCATATTGGCCATACTTTCCCCGCCAAATGCATTGATCATGTGCTGCTCAGTCATCTGTTTCATACGTATGTCTGCTCCTTTTTATCTTTTGATGGCTTCGCAAAAAGTCCAATATCTTTGTTGCGCTGCATCCCTCGGAATTTCACGTACGATTTAGTACGCTGCATTCCTCGGGATTTGCGCGCCGCGATCTTGAACATTTTGCTTTGCCATCTGAAAATTGACTTTTTACGAGACTATCATCTTTTCACATCAAGCCAAGCCGCCCTATCCGACGGCGATCTCCCTGGAACTTTCCCAGAGCCCGTGGATATTGCAGTAAGAGGCAGCGATAAGCGTTCCGGACTGGTTGACCTTGAGTCTTGCGGTTACCGCATGATCGGTATAGACCGGCCCCTGGTTGGCGCCGGCTGCCGCTTCACCGTGGGCGGTGAACTCGAAATTTCCGACCTCGTAGGCAAACTTGTCATTTGCCGGCTTGAAATAGAGCCGCATCCACCGGATGTGATGCTCGGTGGTATTGGGATGCGAGATCTCCTTTCCGATGGAGAGCTTGACCTCAAACATCTCATCCGCGGTTACGCCTTCCGGACACTCGATCACCGGCACGTGTTTTTCGTTTTTCCAATCGCCGGATTGAAATAGATCCCCGATACTTGCCATGATGCTCCTCCTTTATGGGTTTGGTTGTAATTGCCGGGTTAATTGATAACCATTTAAAATCTATAAAAATTTTACATGATTACATATATGCTGTCGCCGATTGGGTCAATACAGTTAATCCTGTATTTTACCCTGGGGGGTTCCCTACATGGATCTGCATAGGCATTCTGTTCTAATCTACCCGGGCTCGCTCAGGTTGCCGAATGTCTTGGGAATCAGCTCGGTCAGGGCCGGGTGGATGTGCTGACCGGAAAATAACGCCCCCAATTGGCCGCCGATGGCCATGGCATTGGCCACCTCCTGAATCAGGATGGGCGCATGCGGACCGATGATATGAAACCCCAAAAGCTTTAAGCTCTCTTTCTCAAGGACCACCTTGGCCATGCCGCGGTCCTCGCGAAGCGCCATCCCCTTGGCCACATCCCCGTACCGCGCGGTGCCCACCAAAATCTCATGGACCTTTGCGGCCTGCTCCGCTGTGAGCCCCACCGCCCCGACCGGCGGGTAGGTAAACACCGCCCGGGGAACCACATCATAGTCTATCGACTCACGCTCGCCGTTCATGGCATTATCCCAGACGATATCCGCCTCGGCATTGGCCGTGTGGGTAAACATCTGCCGGCCGATTATATCCCCGAACGCCCATATCCCTTTCCGGCTGGTCTGGAGATATGCATCCGTGCGGATAAACCCATTGGCATCCGTTTCAAGCCCCGCGTTTTCAACCTGCAACAGGTTTGCATTGGACCGCCGGCCCGCAGCCACCAGGATATGCTCCACAGACAAGGACCGCGTCTTTCCATCCTTAAGATTGCGAACCGCCGCATTGATTTTGCCATCAGCCGGCTGGACCCCGTCAACTTCCGAATCATTATAAATAGTCACTCGGTTTGCCAGATCAAATGCCAGAATTTCCGATATTTCAGGCTCCTCGTCGGGCAGCAGCCGGTCCCGGTTCTGAACAATGGTGACATCTGTGCCCAAGGCTGAGAAAAAATGCCCGTATTCACAAGCGATATAGCCGCCGCCGATAATCACCATGGATTCGGGCAGCGCCTCCAGCTTAAGCAGGGTTTCATTGGTCAGGTAGGCAATCCGGTCAAGCCCCGGGATTTCGGGGATCACCGGGCGGCTTCCGGCGGCGATAAAAATCTTATCCCCCCGGATCCGGTGGTTGTTTATCGCGATTTCATTCGGGGCCACAAAATGCCCGGTTCCCTCATAATAATCGATTTTCTCTTCTGACTTAAGCGCCCTGTGGATCTGCTGATGATCCGGTATGACCGCATCGCGCATCTCCTTCATGATCCTGGAAAAATCAATGGATTCAATTCTGGCCTCAATACCGAAGCGATCCGCCTCGCGGATCTCCATGATACGATCCGCCACCGACACCAACATTTTCGACGGGATACACCCCACATTCAAACAGGTCCCCCCGGCCGGCCCCTTATCCACCAGGGCCACCCGAAGTCCCTGCTGAATGGCATTTTCCACAACCGCCATTCCGGATCCGGAACCGATCACAATCACATCATAGGTTTTATCCGGTTTTTTCCGGATCTTTTTTGACGCCTCACTCTTAAGCCCCATGTCGCTCCTTTCCCTTAATTTTCAGCCACAATATGTTTAAACATAATTCTTTTCTTATCCCCGACAACCCCGCCATCTTTTTGAACCAGTGGCTGAACTCTCCTCTCCCCTATGGGCAATTTTAAAAAAATGCGGGTTTTTTCTGCAGGGACTACAGTCCCCTGATGCATAAAATACATCCTTGCCCCAATACACTTTCCGCTTAAAGCCGAATATAGTGAAGCCAAAATTTGGAATCACTGACGCTCGATCATGGTTTTCGTAACATCGTTTTAGGCAAAAGAAAATTAATTGAGAGTCATTGGGTTAAAGTCAGAATCGCCAATCTTTTAAATGGGAGATCAAAATGTTTACTGAAACGACGAAATCTGAAATACCCGCACTTAATCCGAAAAGCCCCAAAACCATCCCTGCTGCCGGTTTAAAAGAAACCGGAGATGACGGCACCAAAGAAGAAAAAACCGCTGCCGCCCCGGCCAGCGCCGATGCCCTCCAGCGCTACATGTCCGATATCCGACGGCACGAGCTGCTCACCCGGAAAGAAGAAATTTCGCTGGCCCGGCGGGTTCAGAACGACGGCGACCAGGCGGCGGTTTATCAGCTCGTGGTCTGCAACCTTCGGCTGGTGGTCAAAATCGCGATGAAATTTCAGCGCTTCTGGAAGCATAATATGAACGACCTGATCCAGGAGGGAAACATCGGTCTTTTGCGGGCCGCCCAAAAATATGACCCGGAGCGCAATGTCAAATTCTCCTATTATGCGGCATTCTGGATTAAAGCCTATATTCTTAAATTTATTCAAGATAATTTTCGCGTAGTTAAAATTGTGACCACCGAGGGGCAGCGGAAGCTTTTCTTTAAGCTCCGCCAGGAAAGGGATAAACTGGCCAGCCAGGGCATCAGTCCCACCCCGGACCGGCTAGCCCAAAACTGCGGGGTGGCGGAAGAGGATATTGTGGATATGGATCAGCGACTGCACAGCAGCAATGTGTTTCTGGATGCCCCGTTAAATGCGGATTCGAATACGGAGTGGCTTGAAATCCTGGAATCCAATGATGAGCCCCTGGAAACCCAGGTTTCGAAAAAGCAGATGTCGGATATGGTCCGCGAAAAAATGGCTCAGTTCCGCAAAACCATCACCTACAGAGAGCGCACCATTTTGGATAAGCGGATCTATGCTGAAACCCCGCAGACACTCCAGCAAATCGGGGATTTTCTGGGCATCTCCCGGGAACGGGTCCGGCAGGTGGAGCGCGAGATTCTGTTCAAAATCCGAGATTTTTTGAAAAAAGAATTGCCGGATTACGAAGAACTGGCCCAAGCCATGGCTTCATAATCCTTTTATCTTTTTGAATTCTTAACGGGGCGGCCGCGATTCGGCCGCCCCGTTTTTATTCTAAAGCCATACTGCCACTTTTATCCGACCGTATTCGAATATTTCTGTGTAACTTCCCGGTGAAATTTCAGTGTTCAGTGTTCAGACCTGCACTCAAAAGCTCCGGCCTGCCTGCCTTTAGAAAATATTTCCTGACATCTGACACCTGAAGCCTCTTATCCCCATCGCCTCAGTACCATATTTTTCCAAAAATTTATATTTACACTTATATCCATTTTTATTATAAATTTTTTATCCTACAGTTGATTTTTACGGTACCCCAAATAATTCTGCGGGCATACTAAGCCAAAAGCCTATGGAAGATAAAAAAACCGTCTTTATTGCAGAAGATCACCAACTATTCCGTGACGGCCTGAAAGCCATGCTCGCCGCCAGGGAAGGGCTCGAGGTTATTGGCGAAGCCAGAGACGGGTTGGAAGCCATTAACTCGATCAAAAAGAAGCAGCCGGATCTCCTGCTCTTAGACCTCTCCATGCCCCGTTTAAGCGGCATCAGCGTCATTAAGGAGCTGCGCCGGCATTTCAGCGACATGCGGATCCTGGTGCTGACCATCCATGAGTCCGATCAGTATGTGATTGAAACATTCGAAGCGGGGGCCAACGGCTACTGCATTAAAGATGCCAGCCGCGAGGAACTGCTGCTCGCCATAACCAGCATTTTAAACGGCAAAACCTATATCAGCCCGGGGATTGCGGATAATGTCATGGAAGGCTATCTGGAAGGGCATAAAAAAATTAAATCCAAATCCTCGTGGGAAAACCTGACCCACCGGGAGCGGGAAGTTTTAAAGCTGCTCGCCGAGGGCTATACCAACAAACAGATCGGCGATCTCTTAAATATCAGCGTTAAAACCGTGGAAAAGCACCGGGCCAACATCATGCAAAAGCTAAACCTTCACAATGCCGCGGCATTAACCGCGTTTGCCATTGACCAGGGCCTGGTCCAGCAGAAATAATCCCCCATTATTCCCCACAGGTGAAGCATATTAAAGCGGCAGGGTAACGGTGATCTTTGTCCCCTCCCCCTCCCGGGAGTTGATCTCCAATTGGCCGCCGCAGAGTTCGGCGCGCTCGCGCATGCCTTCGATGCCATGGCCGGTTAAGGGGTCCTCGGCAAATACATCGGATTTTGGCACAAACCCGCTTCCGTCATCTGTTACTACCATCTGAATCCCGCCGTTATATCGGCCCAGCGTAAAATGGATATTCGATGCCTCGGCGTGCTTGGCGGCATTATTAAAAGATTCCTGAAGAATCCGATAAATGACGATTTTCATCGCATCGGATAGTTCGGATTCATGAATGGTGATCTCATTGGTGATCTCGATATTTTTATAAAACCCCGAAAATTCACGGCAAAACCAATCAATAGTGGCCAAAAGCCCAAGATCATCAAGCGTTGTCGGCCGCAGCTCCGCTGCTATCCGCTTGGTTTCCTTGATGGTATACAAAAGATAGGACACGATTTTCTCAAGAGAGATGGTATCCACATCCGGGACTGACTGCATGGCGGAAAGCCGCTCTTCCAGGCTGAATTTAATGGCCGCAAGGCTTGCACCGATGCTGTCGTGCAGCTCTTTGGCCACTGCCTGCTTGTCCGCCTCAAGGGCCTCAAGCGTGCGCCTGGACATAAGCCGCAGTTCCTGCTGCGACTCCCTGAGCTTTTGCTCCACGCGCTTTCGCTCCTCGATTTCCGTCTTTAAAGTTTCAACCAGATGCTCAAGCTCCACGTTGCGCTCAGCCACCCGTTTTTCAAGGATATTCTTATCCTGCTGGAGCTGCACCTTTTCACTGCGCCGCTGGGTAATGTCATGGAAGACGCCGACCCCGCCGATAACTTCATGCGCCTGATTTTTGATGGGCGTGGTATTGACCAAAAGATACCGCATACGGCCGTCAGGCAGGGATATGGCCATTTCCTGGTCATAAAGCACCTCGCCGTTAAAAACCGAGCGGGAAAGCGGCAGATCCATTGGATCAAAAGGGGTGCCGTCCGGATGCATCAAACTTAAATCCGTCTGGGCGGCCAATGGCTGCCCATAGGGCACCTCCCGGCCGTACAGACGGACGGCCGTGGGATTGGCCATGGTAATCCGGCATTCCTTATCCACCACCACGATCCCCTCCGGCGCACTCCGGATAATGGTCTGCAGGGCGGACTGCTCGGAGATCAACTGCTCGGTGAGACGCTCCAGATCGGTCTCATCCCGCCAGACCGTCACCGCGCCGACGACTTCATCGTCCCGATACAAAGGAGTTGAGGATATAATGTAGACCAGCGGGTTGTCATTATCATCATAGCCGTAATAGCGCTCATCCAGAACGGATTCGCCGCGCAGCGCCCTTGCGTAAGGCATTTCATCTGAAAAAATCCGGGTGCCGTCCGGCAGCTGCAGCCGCATCTGCCGGGCGACATTGCGGCATGAGGTGCCCACCGGATCAAACCCCAGGAATGCGACGCAGGCCGGATTGGCCATCACCGGCGAGCCGTTGACATCGCAGACCATCACCGCTTCCTTGAGGTTGGTAAAAATAAGTTCCATTTCCCGGGAGCGTCGCCTGGCCTCTTTGTTTGAATGGATATGCCGCAGGGCCAGTTCCGTGAACGCGGCCAGATGAATCAGCATGGCCTCATCTTCCGGCGTAAAAGCCACATTATCGGTATTGCCCACCAGAATCATGCCCCCGCCCTCTCCTGCGGGCTCATCCAGGCGGGCAGAGACCAGGTGCTTTAGCCCGGCTTGGGTGGTTTCACCCGATGGGTTCGGAAATTTCTCGCTATAAGAGTAAAATTCCGCTGAAACCAGACGCAGCGATTTTTTCCGGGCCAGATCCGCCAAAAATTTCGGGGCATCCAAGAGCTTCCAGATATCGGCCATCAAAAGCTCACAGGCGGGACTTCCGTCAAGGGCCTTGTCAATAACTGCCCGGCCGGCGGGGGTTATTTTACAGAATATACAGACATTGCCTTTGGTCAGGGCGCAGGCTGCGGAAACCACCTGCTGAATCACGGCGCTTCGGCGGGTTTCCTCCATGACATGCTTGGACAGCTGAATCAGCGTTTCCAGCTGGGTCAGCCGATCCAGTTTTCTCGCCTTTTCAAAATAGTCGCCGGTATCGGCCTTGAAAACGGCGGACAGGTGCGCAATGCCGCCAAGAGAGGTGCGCTGCACATGAATCGTCTGAAAGACCGGAAGCACCATCCCGTTTCGGGTGAGAAGCGCGCTTTCCCCCCGCCACCGGCCGTTGGCAATGGCTGAGGGAATGGCCTGTTCCCGGATCATCTCTTCGGCCCACTTCGGATGACAGTCCGACAACCGACAGGTTAAAGGATTGGACGTACATTCAAAGCCCAAAACGCCCCGGGCGGCTTCATTCAAATATTGAATCGCGCCCTCCGGATCCATCAGATAGATGGGATCTGAAATGTCTTCCAGTAAATTGTTAAACTGCTCATACATGGGTGCGTCTTTCTGATGATACCATTTAACTTAGTATAAAGGCCATTTTGCCGGAGTCAAACAATGATTGCCGGCAAAAGGCGGGAAAAGCAGACGGCTTTTTTTGCCGGCCTCATATAGGGGCCAATTTTGGGTTGTGTGCCATCGGTTAATCGCCTGAATTTTTGGTTTTACATAAATGGATTTAAGAATTAGTATACTTTTTAAATTGCTGCCAAGAGCCCCAAGCGTTCTTACCCACATCCGGCGACGACAAAGGACAGGATTGTTCGCATGACAGATAAAACAACGACTTCCGGGAGCACCCCGCAACCAGTCAGCAGCCACCGCTATTTTGACATCCATCCGCCGGTTTTCTGGCCCGCCGCCATTCTCACCGCGCTTTTTATCGCGGTCACCCTTCTGGTGGGCGAGCCGATGGAAACCGTGTTTTCCGCCATGCAAAGCTTTATATCCAATAACTTCAGCTGGTTTTTCGTCATCACGGTCAACCTCTACCTGTTTATTATGATATTTATCGCCTTCAGCCGGCTGGGCTCCATCCGTCTGGGCGGCAAAAACGCGGTACCGGATTTTTCAAGATTTTCCTGGTTTTCCATGCTGTTTAGCGCCGGCATGGGCATCGGGATTCTCTTCTGGAGCGTGGCCGAGCCGATCTATCACTTTATGGAGCCCCCCTATGGGGGCGGTTCTGCAATTGATGCCGCAAAAATCGCCATGAAAACCACGTTTCTGCACTGGGGGCTGCATCCCTGGGGCATTTATGCGCTGGTGGGGATGGCCCTGGCATTTTTCGCCTTTAACCGGAAACTCCCGCTGGCCATCCGGTCCGTTTTCTACCCGCTGCTGGGCGACAGGGTGTATGGCATTTGGGGGGATGTGATCGATGTGCTGGCGGTGCTGGCCACACTTTTCGGCCTGGCCACATCTCTGGGCTTCGGCGTCCAGCAGGTCAATGCCGGGCTGAATCATTTGTTCGGCATTCCGGACAATACCGGCATTCAGGTGGTGCTGGTGGCAGTGATCACCTTTGCCGCCACCCTCTCCGTGGTCTCCGGAATCGACAAAGGAGTGAAACGCTTAAGCCAAATGAACATCAATCTGGGCGCCATCCTGCTGGTCTTTCTGCTGCTCCTGGGGCCAAGCGTGCTGATTCTGGATTCTTTTGTCCAGAATTTAGGGGTTTATCTGGGGGATTTTTTCAACACCAGCTTCTGGACGGAAAGCTATCGGGACAGCAACTGGCAAAACAGCTGGACGGTATTCTACTGGGCCTGGTGGATTTCCTGGTCGCCGTTTGTGGGCATGTTTATCGCCCGGATCTCCAAGGGCCGAACCGTTCGTGAATTCGTACTAAGCGTGCTGATCATCCCGTCGCTGCTGACATTTCTATGGATCACAGCATTCGGCGGATCGGCCATTTATATCGAGATGGAGAACATGGGCAGCATCGCCGGGCCGGTCAAGGAAAATGTGGCCGTGGCGATTTACTATCTGTTAGAGCAGTTTCCGTTTTCCCAGATCACCAACTTTGCCGCTATTGTGCTGGTCATCAGCTTTTTCGTCACATCCTCGGATTCCGGCTCGCTGGTGGTGGATGCCTTTACCTCGGGCGGAAAACTCAACTCGCCGGTGGGCCAGCGGGTCTTCTGGGCGACAATGGAAGGGGCGGTGGCGGCCGTACTTTTGATCGGCGGCGGCTTGAGCGCCCTGCAGACCGCCTCCATCACCACGGGATTGCCTTTTGCCGTATTATTGCTCATAATGGGGTATAGCCTCTGGAAAGGCCTCAATAACGAGTATGAGGCGGAACAGCTGCGGGCCAGGACAGTCGAAAGGGAATCCTATCAGGAGCTGATCCATCGGCTGCTCTATGAAAAGGAGGCCCGGAATGCGGAAGAAAAAGGCGCATCCGGAGAAACCGAAAACCCAGAAACCTTTTGATATGGGTACCCATATGCCGACTAACGCCAATTACCCCCAATTAGAGCCGGTTCGCAACCTACTGGTATGCCTGGATCTGACCGCCATTGACACGCATTTGATTTCCTATGCCGCGTTCATGGCCCGGATGCTGCCGGCAGCCAAGGCCACATTTTTTCATGCCATTCAGGCCCATGATCTGCCGGACCGCGGCAAGCGGAGTTTCCCGGACATAGAAACCGAGCTCAATTCGATCATTCGCGAGGAAATGCACAACTCCGTGGACAGCCATTTTGAGGAAGAGTGCCAGTGGGATATCGCCACCCAGGTTGGCTATGAGGATGCGTCCCGGGAAATCGTCGATTACATCAAAAAAAATGAAATTGACCTGACGCTTATCGGCCAGAAATACGGGGAAAACCGCCAGGCGCGATACAGCCGCAAAATCGCGGCAGAGGCGTCCAGCGACCTCCTGTTCGTCCCCCAATACGCAGCAAAAAGCATTGATCCGATTCTGTGCGCCATTGATTTTTCATCCCAATCCGTGCGGGCATTTGAGCGGACTCTGGATATGTCGCGGACCTGGGGAGTTAAGATGAACTGCTATTTTGTGTGCGACCCCACCCGGGCTTATTTCCCGGCCACCACGGAACGAAGCGCCAGCCATTATCAGCAGCAGGCCAAAAGGGCCTATGAACAGTTTCTCAAGGATTATGAGCTCTCGCCGGCGGATATTCCCTGCCGGATCGAGACCGGTCATGAGCTGACCAGCGAGGCGGAAAATATCTACCAGGCGGCCATAGACGATAACGCCCGGCTCATCGTGCTCGGTGCCCAGGGCGATACCGCCAACGTGACCTCGCTATTGGGCAACCTTTCGGAATCCTTCCGGCTGATGGAAAAAGAGATCCCGGTGATGGTGCTTAAAAATCCGCCCCGGAAAAAATTTTTCCAGTTCTGGAAGTAAAACATAAAAAAAGGCTGTCCGGATAACCCGGGCAGCCTTTTTTATATATACACACAAGGAAAGGAGGAGGTGCTTAGTCACACAATTCAAAAAGTGCGGCTGCGCCCATTCCGCCGCCGATGCACATAGACTCGATGCCGTATTTGGCGCCGCGCTCTTTCATTTCATTCATCAGCTGGGCGCACAGCTTAGCACCGGTGCAGCCCAGGGGGTGGCCCAGGGCGATGGCGCCGCCGTTTACGTTAACGATGCGCTTGTCGCTGTCTGAGCTCCACAGTTCTTTTTTGTCATACATGCCGAGCTGCTGCAGGCAGTAAATGGCCTGCGAGGCAAACGCTTCGTTTACCTCGAAGATGCCGATATCATCCACCTTCATCCCCGCCATGTCAAGGACTTTCGGGATGGCATAGGCCGGTCCCACGCCCATTTCATCGGCCCGGACACCGGCCACCGTGTAATATTTGATCTTGGCAATCGGCTTGACATCAAATTTTTTGACCGCCTCTTCGCTCATGATCAATGTGGCGGCCGCACCGTCCGTGGTCTGCGAAGAGTTGGCAGCGGTGACCGAGCCGTTAGCCGCAAATGCGGGTTTCAGCTTGGCCATGCCCTCCATGGTCGTGGCCTCCCGGATACCGTCGTCAAAATCCTGCAGCCAGGTTTTTTCTTCCCAGGAGCCGTCTTCTTTTTCCACGAACTTGACCGCCGGGGTGGGAACGATTTCCTTGTAGAGGCCGTTTTTCTTGGCATTTGCCGCCTTCATCTGGGAATGATAGCCGAATTCATCCTGCATCTCCCGGGTGATGTTATAGCGGTTGGCCACGTTTTCGGCAGTGGCGCCCATGGACATGTAGACATCCGGATTTTCCTTGGCCCATTGCGGATGCGGGCGGGGCATGTTGCCGCCCATGGGGACGATGGACATGGATTCAATGCCGCCGCCAATGGCCACATCACACCAGCCGGATTTAATCCGCATGGCCTGCAGTGCAATGGATTCAAGGCCGGAAGAGCAGAACCGGTTCACGGTGGCACCGCAGGCAGAATCCGGGAAGCCGGCCATCTGGGCAATAACACGGCCGATGTTCAAGCCCTGTTCCGCCTCCGGGAAGGCGCAGCCGATCATCAAGTCTTCAACGTCCTTTTTCTCCACATTCGGCGTCTTTTCCATAACGGCATTCAGAACCGTTTTCATAAGATCTTCCGGCCGGGTCTGGGCAAACGCCCCTTTTTTCCGCCGGCAGCCGGGTGTCCTCAGCGAGGTTACAATATATGCTTCTGTCATCTGTATATCCTCCTAAAATTTCGGTTTTTGGATTTTTTTATTACAGCATCAAGGGCTTGCCGGTTGTCATCATATGCTCGGCCATTTTCTGGGTGTTCTCTGTTTTCCAGAGCTCCACAAAGGCCTCGCGCTCCAGGTCCATCAGATGCTCTTCACTGACCATGGTTCCCTGGGGCACATCACCGCCGGACATGCAGTAGGCGGCTTTTTTGGCGATGGCTTCCATGTGCGGGGTAATGTAGCCACCGATGCTCATGTTCAACATTTCTGACCAAAGCATGCCATGGGCTTCCCGGCCGAATACCGGTCGTTTAACCCTTCTTGGCGGGACATAGCCGTCATCTACCATCTTCAAGACCTCTTTCTTGGCCTCACCGATCAGGTTATCCTTGTTGAACACGATCCGGTCGGTGGGGCGGAGGTAACCCTTGTTGCGGGCATCCGCTGCCGAATTGGAGACTTTCGCCTGGGCCACACACATGAATGCCTGGATAAAATATCCGGCGAAATCCGTCAAATTAGCGATATCCGGCTTGGATTCAATATAATTGCGCCACAGATGGATCATGCCGCAGCCGCCCGGCACCAGCCCGGCGCCGATTTCAACCAGGCCCATGAAAAGATCCGCATTGGCGACCATTCTATCGGCTGACATGCAGACTTCGCAGCCGCCGCCCAAAGCCAGGCCGAACGGGGCGGCCACAACCGGAAACGGCGCATACTTGGTGCCCATGATCCCTTTATGGACGGTGCGGATGAATTTGTCAATTTCATCAAAATTGCCGGCCTTGGCGCAGCTCAGCATGTAGGAAAGATCACCGCCCGCAGAGAAGGGGGCGGGCATGCCGGATGCCTGGTTGCCGATTACCATGCCGACACCGTTTTCTTTGACATATTCGCCGGCCTCAGCCATGAATTCCACCATCTCATTGTTGATGGCATTCATCTTGGAATGGAATTCCAGGTTAAAAACCCCGTCGCCCAAATCAATCAGCGAGCAGGAGGCGACCGACTTGACCACCTTGTTGTTGGCCCTGAGATCGGCCAGGATGATCTGCTTATCACTCATCGGGACCGGTTTGTAGCTGTTTGACCCGAAATCAAAGAACATCCGCTGGCCGCCATCCAGCTTATAGAAACTGGTAGCTCCGGAATTCAGCATTTCCCTGACATTGCCGGGAACGGTCAGGCCGTCGGCCTCCATTTTTTCGACCGATTCCTTGACCCCGATGGCATCCCAGGTTTCAAAAGGGCCGAGTTCCCAATTATAGCCCCATTTCATGGCATTATCGATGTCAACCAGCGTATCGGATATTTCGGGAATCCGGTTGGCTGAGTAAATCAGGCCGTTTGAAACCACGTCCCATGCATATTTAGCAGCCTTGTCATCGCCGTAGACAATGGCCCGCATTTTTTCGGGAAGCGACTCTTTTTTCTTGGCTTCCTGAAGGCAGGGGAAATCGGCTTTGCCGTATTCTTCGTATTCAAGGGTCTGGGGATTGATGACCTTGCGGATCTGCTTCCATTCCGGGGTCAGTTCCTTGGTATAAAAGCCCGCCTTGGTTTTGTTGCCAAGCAGGTTTTTCTCTTCAACCATGGTTTTGACGAAATCGGGCATTGCCATGGTTTCCCGCATTTCGTCATCCGGGCACATGTTGTAGCAGTTATCCGCCACATGCTTCATGGTATCCAGTCCGACCATATCAGACGTCTTAAAAACCGCGGTTTTGGGCCGGCCCATGGGCGGACCGAAAATGGCGTCAACTTCCGGAATGGCCAACCCGTGCTCCAGCATGGCCTGCATGGCTTTGCCGATATTTTGAACACCGATGCGGTTGCCGATAAAGTTGGGGGTATCTTTGGCCCAGACAATGCCTTTGCCCAGGAATTTTTCGCCAAAATCCGCCATGAAGTTGAGGACCTCGGGCAGGGTCTCAGGCCCGGGGATGATCTCCAACAGGTGCATGTAGCGGACGGGGTTGAAAAAGTGGGTGCCCAGAAAATGCTGGCGCATGTCCTCGCTTAAATCCTTGGACATCTGCTGCAGCGGAATGCCGGATGTGTTTGAGCTAACAACCGAGCCTTTCTTGCGGATATTATCGACCTTTTTAAACAGATTCTGCTTGATTTCCAGTTTTTCTACCACAACCTCAACGATCCAGTCGCAATCCTTGATCTTGTCCAGATCATCGTCTAAGTTGCCGATGGTGATAAGATCCACATCCTTTTTCGGATTCATGAACAGGGGGGGCTTGGCTTTTATAGCCGCATCCAGCCCGCCCTGGACGATTCGGTTTCTGGCTTTTGGATCATTTTTTTCCTCTTCTTTCAAATCGAAGGGAACAATATCCAAAAGAACTGTGGGGATTCCGGCACTGGCAAGCAGGGCGGCAATTCCGCCACCCATAATACCGGAACCGATTACAGCCGCCTTTTCAATTCTTCTCATAATAACCTCCTGACTAAAATTAAACTCCCAATTATCTAAGTGGTAAATCCGATTACAAAAATAAAAAATATTGAATACAAGAATGATAAAAGTGTGTCAAGAAAATTCTGAGCATTTGCTTTATAAAATTCAGAAAAAAAATCAATAGGTTAAAGGCGAAGCCGGCCTTCAGGCGGCAGTCCGGATGGCTGACCGGCGCTGATTTCTGCGGGCATTTCATTTACATTCCGGTTGCGATTTGATAAAAAGGATAATTTAGGTTTAAATTGGTATTTGATGAATCCGGCCGCACCAATTTTATGAACGACAAACCAACTGATACGGAGTTTATTTTCATGCGATTTTTGGCCTATGCGGCGCTTTGCGGACTCTTCATACTTGCATGCGCTGTCCCCGGGATTTGTCAATCCGGGGCATCTTCAGAAGACAGCCTGTCCAAAGAGGAAATTATTGCCAAACTGGAATCCCGGTATGGCGGGGCGGACATACAGGCCGAATTCACCCAGGAATCAACCCTTGCCGCCATGGATATAACGGACACCGCCACCGGGCGGGTGTGGTTCAAACATCCGGGCATGATGCGCTGGGAATATGAAACCCCGGATCAGCATGCCATTGTTACGGATGGCGAAACCTTATGGATTCACCGGCCCGCGGACAACCAGGTCATTGTGGGCGATGCCCTCACCTATTTCGGAAACGGCAAAGGCGCCAGCTTCCTTTCCAATATCGAACTGGTCAAGGAAGAATTTACCGCCGAAAAAGCGGCAGACCCGAAGCCCGGATATATCACCCTGAAGCTCATTCCGCGCCAAAAGGAACTGGAGATCTCCAAAATTTTCCTAAACATTGATCCGGAAACCTTTATTGTGGAAGGCGTGACAACAAAAAATGCCTATGGGGATGAGACCCGGATCAATTTTAAAAACATCCGCTTCAAAGAGGGGATCAGCACTGAAAAATTTCAGTTTGAAATTCCCAAGGGCGCGGATGTGGTGACGATGGAACAATAAATCGAGAACAGGACAATTCGCCCGTCATGCAGGAAGAACTCACTGACACCATCAGCCGGCTCAAAACAGAGAGAAACGCTATTATTCTGGCCCACAATTACCAGCCGCCGGAAATTCAGGATATCGCCGATCTTTGCGGGGATTCTTTGGAGCTAAGCATCAAAGCCTCCCAGACGGCGGCGGATGTGATTGTCTTCTGCGGCGTGCAGTTCATGGCTGAGACCGCATCCATCCTATGTCCGGACAAAACCGTGCTTTTGCCCGACAAAACCGCCGGCTGCCCCATGGCGGACATGATCACCCCGCAGCAGCTCTCCGCCCGGATCAAGGAATCCCCGGATATCCCCGTGGTCACCTATGTCAATTCCAGTGCCGCGGTTAAAGCCATGTCCACCATCTGCTGCACCTCCGCCAATTCCGTAAAGGTGGCAAACAGCCTCATATCCCAGGAGATTCTCATGGTGCCGGACCGGAACCTGGCCCGGTACACGGCCACAAAAACCGATAAAACCATTTATGCCTGGGACGGCTACTGCCCGTATCACGACCGTCTGACGCCTGAAGAAGTCACCCGGCGGCGGCAGGAATTTCCGGATGCGCTCTTCATGGCCCATCCGGAATGCCGGACCGCAGTTTTGGAAATCGCCGATGCGGTGGCCAGCACGTCAGGCATGCTCAAATTTGCAACAGAATCAGATGCGCAGACCCTTATCGTGGGCACGGAAGCGGGCCTGATCTATCCGCTCAAAAAGGCGTGCCCGGATAAAACCTTTGTGGCAGCCTCTGAGGCAATGGTATGCCCGGACATGAAAAAAATCGGACTGGCGGATGTGGCGGAGAGCCTTGAGCATCTGACCGGCGAGGTCAAAGTGCCCGATCATATTCGGGAACCAGCGCTTGGCGCAGTTCAGAAAATGATCGAGCTGTAGGCATAAAAACCTTCTTTTTGATGGCAAAAGAAAAAGTTCAAGATCAAGGCGCGCAAAATCCCGAGGAATGCAGCGTACGCAGTAGTACGTGAAATTCCGAGGGATGCAGCGCAACACAGATATTGAACTTTTTATGAAGCCATCACTGCATTTCTGCGATCACTTCCTCGGGTATATCCGCATTGGTATACACCTTCTGCACGTCATCATTATCGTCCAGGGCATCCATCAGCCGATACATCTGTTCGGCCTCCTTGCCGGCAAGATTAATATAGGACTGGGGGAGCATGGTGACCTCGTCATTCTCGTAGGGGATTTCCGCCTCGGTTAATGCCGCCTTGACATTTTCGAACGCATCCGGCGGGGCGATGATTTCATAGTTATGCTGATCCTCTTCGCGGATATCCTCAGCCCCGGCATCCAGGGCCACGGTCATGAGAGTTTCCTCATCCGTATTGGATTTATTGACCGCAATCCAGCCCTTTTTATCAAACATCCAGTCCACGCAGCCATTCTCCCCGAGTTTACCGCCGTGCTTGCTGAAAATATGCCGGATTTCTGAGACGGCCCGGTTTTTATTGTCTGTCATGGATTCCACCAAAACCGCCGCACCGCCGGGGCCGTAGCCCTCGTAATTGGTCTCCTCGTAATTAACCCCCTCGAGTTCACCGGTACCCTTTTTGATCGCGCGCTCCACTTTATCCTTTGGCAGGTTGTTGCTCTTGGCGCTCTGTATCGCCGCGCGAAGCCTCGGATTGGCATTCGGATCTCCGCCGCCCATGCGGGCGGCCACAATGATCTCCTTGGTGAGCTTGGTGAAGATCTTGCCGCGTTTGGCATCCTCCGCGCCTTTGCGATGCTTGATATTTGCCCATTTACTGTGTCCTGCCATGAATTCTCCTCCTATTTTCGGCTGATGCCGACAACATATGTTTCTTTACTCTCTTTGCGCGTGCTCTGCGGCTTGTATATCCGGCACGCCTCAAACCTTTTCTTTACCGCTGCGATAAATTCCTCAAAATCCGGGCCCTGAAATATTTTACAGACAAACACGCCGCCTTTGGGCAAAACACCCTCGGCAATGCCAAGTGCGGCCCGGCTTAAGTTATAGGATCGGGCCGCATCCACGTCTTTTTTACCCGTGGTGGCGGGCGCCATATCGCTTAAGACCACATCAAAGCCGCTTTCTGAAAGCTCGCCGCATTTCTCCGGCGCCTCGGCCAGGGCCATGACATCTTCTTCCAGCACCCGGACATATGCCGGCAGCTTCTCGGTCACCGGCTTGAGGTCTATGCCCACCACCAGGCCCTTGCCGCCGGTCAGATCCGCGGCATATTTCAGCCATGAGCCCGGCGCGCACCCCAAGTCCAGGACTTTGTGCCCTTTTTGGATCAGGCGGTATTTTTTCTGTATCTCCTGCAGCTTATATACGGACCGGGCCGGAAACTTCTCCTGCCTGGCCCGTTTCGCATAATAATCAGGCTGTTGTCGGGATTTGGGGTTGCGGCGTTTCATACACAGAAATTGCTAAAGTGTCAATTAATATCAGTTTACTTCTAGCTGAGCCGAATAAGATTAAAAATTAAATCTATAGTGAGCGATTTTCAAGTTTGCCGCAGATACAAGGAAAATGATGTCGAGCTATAGTTGCCTATGCGAGACATCATTTGACGCAGTAGATGCGGTGAAATTGGAAGCGCTCAAAATAGGAGATCCATCATTTCAGCCAATTGATTAATGCCGATCAGCTCGATGCCGTCCATTTTGGATACCGCCTTCAGGCTGCTTTTCGGCACAATGCAGCGGGTAAAGCCCATCTTGCGCACCTCGCTGATGCGGGGCTCAAGCTGCGAAATCCCCCGCACCTCGCCGGCCAGGCCGACCTCGCCCAGAAGCATCATCTTCTCCGGGATGGCACGATCCAGAAAACTTGAGGCCACGGCGGCGGCAATGCCCAGATCCACGGCCGGCTCAGAGACCTTGACGCCGCCGGCCACGTTCATAAAGATGTCATTGCCGGCCATATTGAGCCCCAGCTTCTTCTCCATCACCGCCACCAGAAGCGAAACCCGGTTGTGATCAAGGCCCAGCACGGTTCGGCGGGGCGTGCCGAATCCCGCACTGCTGATCAAGGCCTGAAGCTCCACCAGAATCGGCCGGGTGCCCTCCATGCAGGCGGTGACCACAGAGCCGGCGGCATTTTCCGCGCGTTCGGCCAGAAAGACCGCAGACGGGTTCGGCACCTCGGCAAGCCCGGACTCCTTCATCTCAAAGACCCCGATTTCATTGGTGGACCCGAACCGGTTCTTCACCGCCCGCAGAATCCGGAATACATGATTCTGATCGCCTTCGAAATAGAGCACCGTGTCCACCATGTGCTCCATCAGCCGCGGGCCGGCTATAGCGCCCTCCTTGGTGACGTGCCCGATCAAAAATGCCGGCACCCCGCTCTGCTTGGCCATGACCATGAGTTTCATGGTGGCCTCCCGCACATGGCTGACACTGCCCGGCGCTGAAGAGACATCCGGTGAAAACATGGTCTGAATGGAGTCCACCACCAGAACATCCGGTTTTACCGAATCCACGGTGGACAGAATGGACTCGATGTTTATTTCACAGGCCACCAGCATATTTCCGGACACCGCATTCAGGCGCTGACTGCGCATTTTGAGCTGCCGGATGGATTCTTCCCCGGACACATAGAGGACCTTTTGATCCCTTTTTGACAGGCTGTTTAAGACCTGCAGCATGAGGGTGGATTTGCCGATGCCCGGATCGCCGCCGATCAGCACCAGACTGCCGTCGATAATGCCGCCGCCCAGCACCCGGTCAAACTCCCGGACGCCGGTCAAAATCCGATACTCTTCATCAAGCTCAATGGAATCGATGGGCACGGGCGTCATTTGCGCGGCCAGACCGCCGCCGCCTTGACCAGACCGGTCCGATGCCGTGGGCTTTTCCTCAATCAGGGTGTCCCACCCCCCGCATTCCGGGCACCGGCCCATCCACTTGGGGCTCTGGTGTCCGCATTCCTGGCAGCAGTATATAATACGCGCGCTTTTTTTCATAAAATGAAACTTTCCAAGCTTGATGGACTCGTAAAAAGTCGATTCTGGGACGGCAAAGAAAAAAGTTCAAGATCGCGGCGCGCAAATCCCGAGGAATGCAGCGTACTTAATCGTACGTGAAATTCCGAGGGATGCAGCGCAACAAAGATATTGGACTTTTTGCGAAGCCGTCAAGCTTTCCGGTTTGACAGACCCGACAATCAATGGCATTCATAAATGGAGTAGATGTGCCTGAAAGCCGGGCGGGAAATCCTAAAACATCGCCAAATGACTGATTATCATGTTCATGCCGCACTTTGCAACCATGCTGGACGCCAGGATGCGGAAATATGTGGAATGCGCCTGCGGAAAAGGGCTTGTCGAAAACCTGTGTTCTCGACCCCCCGAAGGCCCAATCGCCGGAGCAAAATGAAATTGACGTCAACGCCAAAAAATATCAAATTGCCAGATAATCAAATACCAAGCGGAGGTAAACCGTGATGAAATTGGCATTATCCTTCTTGAAACGCGCGGGCCTGACCGGCCTTGCCCTGACGATCATTTTTTCTCTCCCTATGGGACAGGCCCGGGCCGAATCCGACCCGGACTATTTCACCGCCCTTCAAAAACGCCTGATCGCAGATGATTTCAATGCCGATCTGATCAATGATATTTTTGACAGCTCCGCCATAACCTTTGATATTGACGGTATATCCGCCTATTTCAGGCATCGGGAGTCAACCCTGAATTATGATCAGTTTCTCTCGGCCAAGTCCCTCCGCTCCGCCCGAAATTACATGGAAACCCACAAAGAGGCGCTGGCAAGCGCCGAAAAAGAATACGGGGTGGACAAATCGGTGATCACCGCCGTTATGCTGGTGGAGACACGCCTCGGGACATATGTCGGCAACCGCTCGGTCATAAACACCCTTGCCACGATGGCGGCCTTAACCGATGATGACGTAAGGGAGCGCTTCTGGCGCAATCTGCCGGAGGATGTGGATATCACCCGGGAAAAATTTGAAAAAAAGGCGGACCAGAAATCCCAATGGGCCTACCGGGAATTAAAGGCGTTTATAGAATATGTGGACTCCGAAAACTTTAACCCCCATGACATCCAGGGCTCCTATGCGGGCGCAATGGGCATTGCCCAGTTTATGCCGAGCAATGTCCTGCTTTTTGCAGAAGACGGAAACGGCGACGGCCGGATAAACCTCTTTGATCACGGTGACGCGATTGCCAGCATTGCCAATTACCTGAAGCACTATGGCTGGAAACCCGGATTGAGCAGGGAGGCGGCGGGTGATGTGATCTACCACTACAACCACAGCAAATATTATGTTAATATCGTGCTTAAAATCGCTGACAAACTGAAAGGCTGATCCATGGGGCTAAAAGCGGCCGCCACATTCGTTCTGCTGTGCATTCCGTTTCTGCTGCTGACTATATGGGCGCTGGTGGATATATCGATAAAGGATTTCAAAACGCTAAAAGAAAAGGTGATCTGGTACCTGATCGGACTGGTGCCGTTTATCGGCTGGCTCATTTATCTGATCTTCGGCTTCCGGCGGGGGGTCAAGACGGAGCGCCTGCCGCCAAAAAATAATTGACAAACCCCCCGTGCTTCAATAATGTCTGGCACGGTTAAATTGAATTTAACCGATCTTTTTTCTCCTCTTCAAGGTCCCATCGTCTAGTGGCCTAGGACGCCGGCCTCTCACGCCGGAAACGCGGGTTCGAGTCCCGCTGGGACCACCAACGAATCCGGGGTAGCCCTAACTGATTAATCGATCTCCACGATTTTCTGAATAATGCCATCGTATATGATGAACTTGTAATAATCTGTCTCGCCCCCGTGCTCGCCGCCCAGACGATAAAACCACAAAAATACATCCCGTTCCACCACCCGGTTGCGCCGCAGGCGGACCCAGTTTGTTTGTTTCTCCTTATGATAAGGCTCACCAAAAGTATCAATCAGGTGCCCCACCGGATCTTCAACACTTACGGTTTTGCCCTGAAACCGGATAAAACGCTTCTCTACTTCAATGACAGCATAAGATGGAACAACAAAACCAAAAAAAGAGATGAACATGACTATAGAGACAAATTTCATTAGCATCACCTTTGCGGATTATTAAGAAGTAGCTGCCAGCTAAAAAACATGCCCGACAAAAGTCCGGAACCTGATTTAACAGCATGGAATTTTTGTTTATATATTTGCAATCCAGGATGACAAATAATATAATTAAACAGTATAATATTTAGCATTTTTAATAATATTACCATCTGAAAAAATTTCGCCCTGTTTTGAAACCACTGCCTGGCGCCATATTGTTGTATGCCATTTTGCTGAAGCTCATCAAATCAGAAAAAGGATCAAATGAAAGATCTTATCCGCCGGTTGCTCAATTTTAAATATGCCGCCTTAATTCTATTGTCACTCATTTTTCTGAACAATACGGCTTTTGCGGCTGTCACTTTCCATCCAGGTGTATCTGCGGGAACTACTTATACAGACAATATAGACCTGACCCCTGAAAATGAAGAACATGATTTTATCACCACAGTCAGCCCGGTCATCGATATCAGCATGACGGGTCGGCTCAGCAGTTTGTCGCTGGTTTACAGGCCCACCTACGCCAATTACCTGCGCTTTCCGGAATATAACACCGTGCGCCATAATGCGGATTTAAGCACATCCAGGCAAATCAGCCGCACCACCGAACTTGAATTCACAAACACCTATTTATACACCGAAGAACCGCTTTATGATACGGAAGAGCCGATTACCGAGGTTGACACGACCGTGCGGCAGGGAAGAGAACCCTATTTTACAAACACGGCGGCTTTCACCGCGATCAACCAGTTTGGGCCGGAAAACTCAATCGAATTCGGATATGAATACTATTTTCTAAAAAATCGAGGCGAGGATGATATTGAGGATAGGGATCACCATACCCCAAACATGATTTTGAATTATTGGCTGATACCGAGCAAGCTCGGCGCTGAATCAGAAATCAGTTATATAAAAAGAAATTTCGATGTTTCTGAAAACTATAATGATATCTCTGCAAGGCTTCGGCTCACAAGGCGATTCAGTCCGCATTTTGATGTTTATGCCGAGTACACCCATGAAGTCACCAATTATGTGGCCGATGGCGAGGACTACCAGGTTTATGCCCCCGCGGTGGGATTTGTCTGGGATGAATATTTCAACTCAAGTTTCAGCGGCAGTTTCGGCTATTTCTTCCAGGACAATGAATTCAGGGAGGATGAAGATGGCCTTGTGGGAATGATAGAAACCAATTATTCCTGGCAGCAGGGTACCACTCTATCCTTCTCAGGCACCGCAGGCTATGATCGGGCTGATACCGGTCCCGAAAATTTGGGGTTCAATACATTTTACGGCTTAACAACACTTTTTGCCCATCCGATCAACAGGCGTCTTGGTACTGATATGACAATTAGCTACCGGCGAAGCATATATACAGAACTGGAGCCGGAACGTGAGGATGCCATTATTCGGGCCTCTGCAGGCCTAACATATCAAATACTACCCTGGATGCTTGTGGAAGCAAGGTACACTTTCAGGGACCTTGATTCAGATATTGACGAAGACGATTATACCGAAAACGAAGCGATGATTACCATCACCCTAACCCCTCGGCAGCCGGTAATGCTAAGCCGTTAGGCGAAAGAAAATTGGAGGGAAAATGATAGAAAAAAAAGATCTTCTCATCAAGGGATTATCCATTTTCTTGATATTATGCTGCTTCTATCTCAAGCCAGCCTGCGCTCTGGATGTCAATGGCATTATCAGCTCTGACAGCCGTTGGACACTCGCTGACAGCCCGGTTAATATCACGGGTGATGTGCGGGTGGCCGCTGATACCACCTTGCGCATTAACCCGGGGGTGGAGGTCATTTTTCGATCATCGCCGGACCCTGGCCAGGGCTATTCCCTAAGGATTGAGGGCACCCTGATGGCCCGGGGAAATCAGAAAGAGCCCATCGTTTTTACGGCTGAGGACCCGGCTGTCCCGTGGGGAGCGATAATTTTCAGCGACCCGAGCAATGACTGGGATCCAGGGGCATCCAGCGGCAGTGCGGTTGAATATTGCGTTATCGAATACGGCGGCAATGATCCGGACAGCGAGGGCATGATCAGCACTATCAATGCCATGCCGCTGATCGCTCGCAATGCCATCCGTTTTAGTACTGAGGCCGGCATCTCCGCCATTGTCTCGGCGGACCCGGGTGTCATAGATTCTTTAAGCGGCCGTATCCGAATTATTTCGAACCGGATCTACAGCAATGCCACCGGCATCCGGTTTTCAGCAGAAGGCGGTATCATTGAAGACAATTATTTTTTAAACAACAACCAGGCGATCGACCTCGAAATCCGCTCAAATGATCTGGAAATTGCAAATAATACAGTTATCAGCACTGCCCCCGAATTATTCGGAACGGCCTTACAACTTGTTCTTGATGAAACAGCCAGCGGTATTACAGCCTACCAGTGGCGGCAAACCGCCGGCCCTTCCGTGACCCTCACCAACCCGCAAAGCGCCCGAACCGCTTTTACCGCGCCGGATCCGGGCAATAAGATAGAAACATTGGCATTTGAATTGACGGTGACCGGTCAAGACGGCGGCAAAACCGCGAATACGGTAGAAGTCACTGTTACCGGCGACAACCCGCCGCCTGTCGCAAACGCCGGCAGAGACCAGAATGTAGAACTGCCCCAGGCGCCGGGAGAGGAAGTAACCGTCACATTGAGTGCCGAAGGCTCCACCGACCCCTACCTGGGCATAACGGATTACAAATGGAAACAGACAGCCGGCCCCTCCGTGAATTTGGCGGGCGCGAACACTATCCGCCCGACATTTACGGTTCCATCTTCAATTTCTGCCGGTGACCGTATGACATTTCAATTAACGGTGACGGATCAGGCCGGTCTTTCTTCAACTGACGAGGTAAATATTAGCTTTTATGATGACAATATGTTTCCGGCGGCCGAAGCCGGCGAGGACCGAGAGTTCCGCCAGGGAACCCGCGTGTCTCTTGACGGGACCGGATCGGCAGATCCGGACGGCAGCATTGCTGCCTATGAATGGACCCAGACCAGCGGGCCGCCGGTGGAACTGATCAATCCAAACACCGCAAGACCTTATTTTGAGGCGTCCAGCGATAATGAATCCGCCCAAACATTAACCTTTCAATTAAAAGTGATGGATAATGGGGGACTGGAAGATACCGATGATATCTCGATCACCGTTCTTGGCCCGCTGATCGCCGATATACAGAGCAGCTTTTCAGCCGGCAACCGGGTAATTCTGGATGGAAGCGCCTCAGTTTACCAGAATGCTACCGCCAATATTAACATTCAATCCAATCTTCTTGAAATGGATAATCAGAGGGCGGGGCTTGTTGCGCTCACCGCGACCGAAAACGCTTCCTTTAACCTGAATCTCACGGGAAATAATTTAAAAGCGACTGAAGATACGGGCTATATTGTTTACACCTATGATTGGACAGCTCAAGCCCCGCAGACTGTGGCCCTGCCAAACAACTGGTGGGGGACTGGTAATGCCCAGATAATCGAAGGCCTCATTTATGATCAGATTGATAACTATGAATTGCCGTCAATTGAATTTCGGCCGTTTGCAAATCAGTCTCTTGGCAGCACAGGCTCATCTCTGCCCTACCCGCCCCTCGCTAATGCCGGGCCTGATCAGGAAACCGCTGCAGACAATGCCGTAACCCTTGATGGCACCGGTTCCTATGACCCCAAAGAAATCGCCCGGTATCAATGGCGGCAAACTGAAGGGCCAGCCGTTAACCTGGAAAATGCGGATCAGGCCACCGCCACCTTTATTGCCCCTTCCGGCGGTGATGACGGCAAAACCCTTGAGTTCGAATTGAAGGTGTCAACTGATGCCGTTTTTTCCCACAAAGACAGGACCATTGTCACAGTGAACCCGGCCGAGGCGCTGCCGACTGTTGATGTTGACAGCTGTTTTATTTCATCTGCTGCCCGCGACCAAGCCGGGAATTTCCCCTATGTGGGGATGTTAACGGGGGGCGCTTTCTTTTTATTGATCTGCTTAACCGCTGTTTCCTGGAGATTGCGGTCCGTATGCCGTTTCTGCACGCTGATTGTCCTTTTGCTCCTTATTTCCGTTCCCGCGCAGGCCGGGTATTTTTCAGTGGGCGGCGGCGCCGGCGGAGACGCCGATAATGCCAATGCAACGATTGAAACCGGGGCCAAAGACATCCGTTTCAAAGGACTTGATCTATTATTTGGCATGGGCCTCCATTTTATTCCGCATTCCGATGATGAACTGCCTGACCCAACCATATCTGCACCTTGCCCAAACGAGGCCTGCACCATCCTGGACACTGTCAGAAAAGGCACCGAGGTCGGGCTTTTCGGAAAACTCGGGGTTGAAATCGCAAAAAGCGATTTTTATGTATCCGCCATCGGCGGCTTTACCGCTTTTACCGAAAGCGAACTTTCCCGCTCGCCGGCCACGGGCCGCGTTTATGAAGAATCCTCAGACAGCCAGATTGAAGGCCTTTACGGCGGGGGGATAAGCTATTTTTTCGACTTTAAATACGATTTCGTGCTGCATGTGGATTATGACAATATCCGGGGGCTCACAGGCGGCATCGGGCTGCATTGGTAACTGATAAAAATGTATGAAACCTTTTAAAAAGTATGATATTCTATCAATATGAAACCAGCCCATGACGAAACCGAACTTTCAATTCAACATTTAAAGGATATATCCGCCTGGGTTTCCAATGTCCACGACCTGAATCGGCTGCTTGAAATGATTCTTGAAACCGGCAACCGGATGATGGCGGCAAAAGCGAGCTCTCTGCTGCTATTGGATGAAAAAACCAACAAGCTCTACTTCAAGGTAGCCACAGGCACCAAAAAGGAAGAAGTCAAACAGTTCGAGGTTAAATTGGGGCAGGGAATCGCCGGCTACGTGGCTGAAAAGGGCGAACCCCTGTTAATCAAAGATGCGGCCAAGGATAAGCGCTGGTATAAACACATCAGCAACCAGATTGGATTTAAAACAAAATCCATTGCCTGTGTGCCGATGCATCTGAATAACAAGGTGATCGGCGTCATCGAATTCATGAACAAAATCGACGGCAGTACATTTCAAAACAAAGACCTTGAGCTGCTTACGGTATTTGCGGACCTGGCGGCCGTGGCCATCGGAAATGCCAAAAAATTCCAAAGCGTTGAGAAAGAAAATCAGGGCTTGCGGGAAGAGCTGGCGCCAAAACATCAAATCATCGGCAAAAGCAAAGAAATTCAAAAGGTGCTCTCCGAGGCCCTGCAGGTGGCCGATTCCATGGCAAGCGCCCTGATTCTGGGGGAAAGCGGCACGGGCAAGGAACTGATAGCCCGCCTGATTCACCAGGGAAGTCCCAGAAAATCAAGGCACCTGGTGACATTGAACTGCGCTGCGCTGCCCGAATCCCTGCTTGAAGCCGAACTATTCGGCTATGAAAAGGGCGCGTTCACCGGCGCCGCCGCTCAAAAAATCGGCAAATTTGAACTGGCTGATGAAAGCACGATTTTTCTGGATGAAATTGCCGAAATGAGCCAGCAAATGCAGGCCAAGCTCCTCCGGGTGCTCCAGGACGGGATTTTCTACAGGGTCGGCGGGACGGCGCCGATAACTGTTGATATCCGCGTAATTGCCGCCACCAACAAAAATATTGTTGAATCCGTTAAGAACGGTCTTTTCAGGGAGGATCTGTATTATCGGTTGAATGTGGTGGAAATTCACATGCCCCCGCTAAGGCAAAGAAAAGAAGACATCCCCCTGCTGGCGAAACATTTTGTCCAGCTTTTCCGAAAAGAAAAAGGGTATTCGAACATTGAGATGACGCAGGAAGCTCTGGACAAAATGATTGCCTACGATTGGCCCGGCAACGTCAGAGAGCTGCAGAACGCTTTGGAACGCGCCGTGGTCATGGGTAACGGCAAAGAATTGCGGCCGGAAGATCTGCCCATGCTTTATTCGGTTGAGGCGACAATGAGCGATATCCAGGTGGGCCTTAGTCTTCAGGAGGCGGTTGATGAATTTAAAAAGAAATTTATCCGCCTGAACCTCAAACATACGAGCGGCAATCAAAGTCAAGCCGCCAAAGTTATGGGCATTCAAAGGACCTATCTCTCCCGGCTGATATCCAAATACGGACTGAGAAAGGACAGGGCTCAACACCCTGAAATTTTATAAAAAATCTATACCGCCGCACTCGTTTCTTTTGGAGAAAGCAACTTATAAAGGCGTCTCAAATCCCCCCATACTGTCATTTCGAGCGGCAGCGAGAAATCTTTTAAACCAAGATTCCTCGTCGCTTGCGCTTCTCGGAATGACAGCGGCGATTGGCCCGAAACCACCAACCCCGAATTTCATCGAATTTGTGCAATATTGATCCCGTATTTCTTTATTTTATAATGGATGGCGCGCCGGCTGATGCCCATCAAATCTGCCGCTTGCTTCTGAACCCCTCCGGTCCGCTTTAAAGCCCGTACAATGGTATCTCTCTCGCTTTCCTCAATAGAAAAGGACTCCGTCTTTAGTCCGTTCGCCGCCGACCCCGGTGTAAAATCGCAAAACTGAAGATCATCAGGCCTTAACACGCTGTCCCGGCAAAGCACGATACCGGCCTCCAGAATGTTTTTAAGCTCACGCACATTCCCCGGCCAGGTCTGATCACAAAGGCAGTCGATGGTTTCCTGGGGCAATGCAATCTTTTCGATTCCGTAAGCCTTGCAATAGGCATCCACAAAAAACCGGGCCAATTTCGGTATGTCTCTTTTCCTCTCCCTCAGCGGCGGAATTTTAATGGTCACCCCGCGAAGGCGATAGTAGAGATCCTGGCGAAACTCTCCCTTATTGATCGCTTCCCCCAAGTCACTGTTTGTGGCGGAAATAACCCGGCAGTCCACCGAAACGGCGTCAAGGGTGCCAACCCTTCTGACCTTTCTTTCTTCCAGGAAGCGCAGCAGCCGGGTCTGCATTTCCCCGGAAATGTTGCCCGCTTCATCCAAAAAAAGCGTTCCCTGGTCCGCGGCCTCAATAAGGCCCTTTTTGTCCCGAATGGCATGGGTAAAAGAGCCCTTGGCGTGGCCGAAAAGCTCTGTTTCGAGCAGGCCGTTGGCTGTTGAGCCGCAGTCCACCACAACAAACGGCTGCGCTTTTCTGGCCCCCCTGTTATGGATCAAATCGGCAATCCGCTCCTTACCCACCCCGCTTTCACCGGTAATCATCACATTTACTTCACTTCGGGCAACCCGCTGAACCACGTCATGCAAATGCTTCATCGCCCGGCTCCGGCCCCAGTAAAAGTCGCCCTCTAATTCCGGCGCGTCATGATCCGGCACATCATCCAATTGGCAGGCATTTAAGGTTTCCTCAATTTTTTTCAGCAGCTCGTGCCCGTCAAACGGTTTTTCCAGATAATCCACCGCCCCGGCCTTCACCGCATGCACCGCCTCCGAGACATTGGCATAGGCGGTTAAAAAAATGACTGGCATTCCCGGGTGCAGATCCTGAATTTTATTAAAAAGCGCCATCCCATCCATTCCCGGCATTTTTACGTCGGATACGACAAGATGGGGCTTCTTTTTATCAAGCAGATTAATGGCTTCTGCTGCATCCGAAGCCTTCTGCACATCATAGCCGGCCGATAAAAGCCTGGCGTTTAATACTTCAAGGACATTCGGATCATCGTCAACGACAAGAATTGTTTGCTGTGCGTTCAAAAGTGTACACCCTATACGGGGGCAGCCATAACATCAGCGGAGTTTTTGTGAGGCATTAAATGAGAGGTTTAAAACAGTGGATTTATGCGCCACCCCCTATTCCTGGCTATATTATTGGGGAGAGGTAATCTCTTTCTTTCTCTTTTTAATCTGTTGATCAATCGCTTCCAGCTCCTTCAGCTGATGCGTCAGCGTATTGATTTTTTCCTGCATTGCTTCCATTTTTTCATTAAGTGCGTCGATTTTATTCTCTTTTTCTTCCAGGCGGCGGTCTTTTTCCTGCAGCGAAGCCTTCAATTCCGTCAATAAAGGTTCAAGCATGCGCGGATCTTCAGCATCCAAATCGGGTGGAAAGGAATCCGCCCATTCATGCCAAAGCTCCAATGCCCTATTGAATTCTTTGGCATTATCGGCCATTATCAAACGCGAACAGGCCAATCCATAAAATGCCAGGCGACTTATTCTGCTCTTTGTATCAAGCTTGTATAAATAGCCAAAAATATCCGCCGCATTTTCATAATTCTTCTGCTCGAATGCATCATATCCATTCATCAGGGTTTTCCACTCATGCGTTGCTGAAGGAATTTTTTCGGGATCCTCCTTCTCAAAAATGGCGCACCCAGATAAAACAAAAAGGAACAGTATTGCAAGTAAGAATTGAAAAAATAAGAAGTCTTTTGTCAAAGTAATGTTTTTCATTATCACTTGGATTGAATCATTATCAAGCCGAAAAAATTTTATTCGGCCACGGCCGCCGGAAGCGTAAATCCAAAAACACTTCCGGCCCCGACTTCGCTTTTAACCCAAATATTGCCCCCATGCGCCACGATTATCTGCCTTGAAATACTTAACCCCAGACCCACGCCGTCCATGTGACCGCGTACATCTTTTGCCCTGTAATATTTATTAAATATAAGGGCCTGATCTTCTTCTGAAATACCCGGCCCGCTATCCTCAATTGCAAAGGTCAGGTTTTCGCCCTTTTTATCAGGTATCACATGAATGCCTACGCTACCGCCCTGATCCGTAAATTTTATTGCGTTGCCCAAAATATTGAGAAACACCTGATGCAGATGCTCGGGCGTGCACATGACTTTGGGGGCATCATTCGGTACCTGAAGATTAAAAGTGATATTTTTTGCCTGCGCCGTGGTTTTAAGATGGTCAATGCTCTTGGATACAAGTTCATAGGGATCAACCGGGCGGGGCTGAACCTCAAGCGCTTTAACCTCCATTCTCGATACCTGCATCATATGATTTAACAATTCAGAAATCCGTCCGATTTCCGAACTGGCGATTTTAAGAAATTTCTTTTGGCGCTCATTTACCGTCCCCATCACCTCTTCGAAAATCATATTTACTGATTCCCGGATTGAAGTCAACGGCGTTCGGATCTCATGGCTCAGCATGGAGATAAAATCCGAGCGCATATTTTCTTCGCGCTTCAACCGCCTGGTCATGTCGTTGAACGCATCGGTTAACTCCCCAAGCTCATCCCTGTATCGAATCTGTATCGTCTCGCTCATTCTCTCCTTTGAAAACGATCGAATGCCCTGCATCAACTCCTTTAAAGGCCGAATCATCGATTTTGCCAAAAACAGGCTGCCGAAACCGCCGAAAATGACAGCAATGAACAACCCGATCAGCCCATATCGCGCGGCCGATCGGCTCTGCTGGTTGATTTCCTGAAGCGCTGCTTCAATATTCTCCTCATTTTTCTCCCGGGCGGCCGATATTGCCTGAATCCATTTGTTGACAAAGGATTCCGGAATCCAGATTTTTTTCTCCGGGAAAGAGGCGCCTTTTTCCGCCTGATCATAAAAATGAAGATAGGTGCTCTCCAGAGCCTGCCACTTTTCCATTAAGGCGGCATCCGAAGTTTTCAAATTCAGGACCGCATTTAAATTGGCCTCGAACTCCTTTCTCGCGGATTGATACAGGCGCCAGTACTCATCATTGTTAAGTAAAACATATTTTTGATGGTACTCCTCCATGCTCAGCAAATTTTCGATCATTTGCTTTGAGCGCGAGGCAATTTCATTGTTTTTGCTGACTATCTCCTCGGACCGCGCCACGATCTCGGTCACATTGACATAAAAAACAATCGTGGTACCCAAAAATACCAGAAAAAAAACGATATATAACGCGAATAATTTCCCGGTTATCCCCAGCCTGAATTTCATATGGTTATCATTTTCGATTAAAACGTATTAATATCATGAAGTTAAAGGCACTTGAGCCTAGCGTAGGTTGGGTTGAGCTTGCGAAACCCAACGAACAATAGAATTCTCAAGATCCCACCGGGAAATATTTGTAACCCTGTGTGCACAAATCGTAACAGCCAGCGATCCGAAACCTCCCCGCTGACAAGCAAAAACTTTATTATTCCAGTACCTTAATAATTTGGCACGGCACTTGTATAAAGAAGGGAAATTTTGCTGTCAGCTTTCTTTAATATTTGCTGTCAGCTTTCTTTAATATTTAAGGAAATATTTTATATGTCAATTCTTAATAAGGTATATAAAAATCTTTTAATTATATTGTTTTTGCTTTTTCTTTCATGTTTTTTATCCGCTGCCGCCGACTCCGCGGAAGTTACTCTCAGCTGGGCGAAGCCCGCTGACAGTCGTGTGGCTGGTTATAATGTCTACTGCACGATATCCGGAACGAATTTCACTACAACCCCGGACCAAAGAATAAATTCCGCAGATCAAACGAACTGCATAATTTCAGGCTTAATAGCGGGCGCGACCTATCATTTTGCTGCATCCAGCTTTGATTCAAACGGGAGTGAAAGCCAACTGTCAGAGACCATCACTTATAAAGTCCCGGATAACGCCACATCTCCGGGAGATACGGATACAAACGACAAAAACGCCAAAGTCAACATGGCACCCATTCTGATGCTGCTGGCTGAATAATTCATTTATGTGTAATTTTGTATACACCCATACACATTTCTATACCAATAAAAAGCCGCATTTATATGCCAAAGAACATAATCTTGAAAAAAAATACCTGCCACTTCAACACGCGTAAATTTTTATAAAACTCATTAAAATCAATTGGAATCTTAAACAATGGCGTTCATCATTTTTTTAATAAATACGCCTGCTCTGACCAAGTCAAAAAACATGGCATGCGATCTGCATAAAAAATTTCTGAAAGAGCTCAAAAATTTTAATTTTATTGTTTATGACCTAATAATATCAACCGCTTGATAAAGGCAATCCACCTGAAAAGGTGATGCGCAAAGGAACCGGCCTAAGTCCAAATGATGGATATGGCGGCGGGCCCGCCGGGCGGATTCAGCACCTCCTAAGGTGTTGTTTCCGGCACGGTCAAGGAAAAAACACCTTAGGAGGTTTTTAATGAATCCAACAATAAATAAAAAACATGTATTATCCCTGATTATCCCCCTTTTGTTTTTTTGTTTATTACCCCTCTCTGCCTATGCGGCGGAAGTTACGCTGAGCTGGTCCAAGCCGGATGACAGCCGTGTGACTGGTTACAACGTCTATTATGCATCAGCTGACACTGAATTTTCATCCACCCCCAGCCAAACGGTTAATTCCGCAGATACGACCAGCTGCACCATTTCCGGCCTGACAGAAGGGCAAACCTATGATTTTGCCGCCACGAGCTTTGACTCAGACGGCAATGAAAGCGATTTTTCCGAAACCGTCAGTTATACGGTTGAATCTTCAACCACGGATACCAATGATATTGATGACGACGGAGACGGGTATACGGAAAACGAGGGCGACTGCAACGACAATGATGCCTCAATACACCCCGGCGCCGAGGAAATCTGCGGAGATGGCATTGACCAGAACTGCGACGGCAGTGACGAGCTTTGCCCCGAAGATATTGACAACGATGGTGACGGATACACCGAGAATGAAGGCGACTGCAACGACAACGACGCCACCATTTACCCCGGCGCTACCGAAATCTGCGGCGACGGCATCGATCAGAACTGTGACGGAAGTGATGAACTCTGTCCCGAAGACATTGATAATGACGGGGATGGATATAGCGAAAATGAGGGCGACTGCAATGACAACGATGCCTCAATTTACCCCGGTGCAGAAGAAATCTGCGGCGACGGCATTGATCAGAACTGCGACGGTGAGGACCTGCCGTGTATAGAAGGGGAAAATGATGTGACGCTTTCCTGGAGCCGGCCGGATGATGACCGGGTAGCAGGCTATAACCTCTATTGCGGCGAATCCGGAACTGACTTCAAGTCAACCCCCTATGTGACGATTGATTCCCCGGATACAACCAGCTACACCTTTACAAACCTGGAAAGCGACGTGGAATATTCTTTCGCCGCCACAAGCTTTGATGCAGACGGCAATGAAAGCGATTTTTCCGAAACCGTCAATTATACTGTGGGATCCGCCACCGAAACAGAAAGCTTAATTTTCGGCGACACAACGGATGCCGACCATCCCGGCACCCTGCAGGACACTTTTATAAACCTCAATGATGAGGTAAATATCACCAGCGAACAGTTAAACACCTATACCTGGCCCCAGGATATGCCGGCCAATGCTATTCTGCTCAAGCTGGACCTCTCAGACCTACCGGCTGATGCCCAGATCCAGAGCGCCACGCTTTCGCTCTACCAGACGGAAGCCGGCGGGGATGCGTCCTACGATGTATCCGCCCACAAAATCATCAACCACAACCCGGACCTGTACCAGGCAGACGGCTACACCTATAACGGCACCGCCGACTGGACAGCCAATGACGACTGCTACAACAGCATCCCCCTGGCCCAGGCGGATATTGCACCAGCCGAAGACACAAAAACCCTGGATCAGAGCACAGGCTACAAACAATGGGATGTGACAGGCATAATCCAGGACTGGACCGACAATCCGGATTCAAACTACGGCCTGCTGCTTAATTCCGATAACACGGCAGCCGCTGACAGCTACCGCTCTTTCGCAGCCAGTGAAACAATTGACGCCGCGCAAAGGCCGCAGCTTGAAATCACATACACCCTTTCAAGCGATGATATCGACGAAGACGGCGACGGCTATACCGTCAGCGATGGCGACTGTAATGACAACGACCCCTCAATACACCCCGGCGCCGAGGAAATCTGCGGTGACGGCATTGACCAGAACTGCGATGGCAGTGATGAGACCTGCCCCGAAGACATTGATAACGATGGGGATGGGTATACCGAGAATGAGGGCGACTGCAATGATAACGATGCCTCAATTTACCCCGGCGCTGAAGAAATATGCGGGGATGGCATTGACCAGAATTGTGACGGAAGCGATGAAATCTGCCCCGAGGATATTGACAATGACGGGGATGGGTACACTGAGAACGAAGGCGACTGCAATGACAACGATGCCTCAATCTATCCCGGCGCAGAAGAAATCTGCGGCGACGGCATCGACCAGGACTGCGACGGCAGTGACGAACTCTGCCCCGAAGACATCGACAACGATGGTGACGGATATACCGAGAACGAGGGCGACTGTAATGACAATGACGCCTCAATACACCCCGGTGCAGAGGAAATCTGTGGTGACGGTATTGACCAGAATTGTGACGGAAGCGATGAGATCTGTCCGGAGGATATTGACAATGACGGGGATGGATTCACTGAGAACGAAGGTGACTGCAATGACAACGATGCCTCAATCTATCCCGGCGCAGAAGAAATTTGCGGCGACGGCATCGACCAGGACTGCGACGGCAGTGACGAAATCTGTCCCGAGGACATCGACAACGATGGTGACGGGTACACAGAGAACGAGGGCGACTGCGATGACACTGACGCCACAATAGTCCCGGGTGCTATCGAAATCTGCGGCGACGGCATTGACCAGGATTGTGACGGCAGTGACTTAGAATGCCTCGAGGAGGAAAAAGCGCCGGAATTCACGCTGGAAACCGCTGAAATCGAAGTCAATCATGTATGGAAAACCGTATCTTTCGACAAAACCTTTGACAACCCGATCGTGGTAGCCAAGCCCATGAGCTTAAACGGCGGCCAGCCGGCTGTCATCCGAATAAACAATGTAACCCCGGAAGGATTTGAAATTCGCATCCAAGAGTGGGACTACCTGGACGGGCAGCACGCAGTTGAAACAGTAAGCTACATCGCAATGGAAGCCGGCCACCACGAACTATCCACAGGAATCCGCGTCGAAGCCGGCACCTTTGAGGCAAAAAATACGGAAACCGTGAGCTTTAACCAGACCTTCAATCAGATTCCGGTCATTGTATCCGGCGTGATAACAGAAAATGATTTGTATTCTGTCACCGGAAGATTATATAATATATCCAAAGATGGGTTTGACTGCACCCTGCAGGAGCAGGAATCCCACAAAAATGGGCACAATGCCATGGAAACCATGTCCTATATTGCATGGGAACCATCAGCCGGAACCGTCAACGGGATGGACTATACAGTGGACAGCACATTCAACGAGGTAACCCACGACTTCTACCCTGTTCCGTTCCATCCCTCATTTGCCAGCACCCCCACCTTTCTCGCGGACATGCAGACCCTGGACGGGGGAGATACGGCCAACATCCGCTGGAGGAACAAAAACACCGAAGGAGTGGAGGTCCAGATAGACGAGGATCAATCCAAAGATAGGGAAACCAACCACACCACCGAGGTCGTCGGATACATGGCCTTTGACCCGGCCTCGGCACTCCAGACAGCGGTTTTCGGCGACACACCGGATGCCGACTATCCCGGGACCATCCAGGACACCTTCATCAACATCAACAACGAGGTGTATGTCGCCAGTGAACAGCTAAACACCTACACCTGGCCGGAAAACACCCCGGCCAATGCCATCCTGCTCAAGTTCGATCTATCCCAACTGCCGGATGGTGCCCAAATCCAGAGCGCAACCCTTAAACTCTATCAAACTGCCGCAGGCGGAGATGCCACCTATGATGTATCCGTCCACAAGCTAATCAACCATATGCCGGATTTAAACCAGGCCGATGGATACACCTACGATGGAATAAACGGATGGACCCCCAACGACACCTGCTACAACAGCATCCCCCTGGCCCAGGCCGATATCGGGGCGGCGGCGGATGTGAACAGCCTGGATCAGGAGTCGGAATATAAGGAATGGAATGTTACGGGAATGGTGCAGGAATGGGTAAGCGGAGGAAGTTTGAATAACGGGTTGATGTTGAACTCCGATGTTGAGGCCGTTGCTGACAGCTATCGGCTTTTCGCATCTAAAGAATTTAATGGCAGTGAAAAACCCAAAATGGAAATAGTATATACATTAGAATAAAGGAGGACAAATGAAGAGAATACTAATTTTTGCAAGTATACTGGTTTTATTGTTCAGTGGGAAACTTTTTGCAGCACCAGGGGATGTTATAGTTGAGGACTTACATGACTCCGCCTCCATCGGGAGTAAAGATACAAGAAATGTTGTGTGGGATGCTTCGGAGTGCGCTGATGGGGTTGCCCCCTGCGTTATGATGGATTGCGCTGATGGTGATTGCTCAGGGACAGATGGCTGGAGATTAAACATACCGGACGGAAAAGGCAGTGAAATAACAATTGTCTGGTGGGAAAGATATGACACGTGGCCACTGGAATGGAGTGTTGGGGGATGTAAGTCTATAAGACCATACAATGGCAGTAGCTCTGATGAGTATTTAGCAGCTCTTATAAGTTTCCATGGCGGCGATTATATGTATTTGAGTACATGGGAGGAAGCTACGGTAGAGTTTAATCCTGATGTTGTCACTGAGGTGCGAACAAACACCTATTCATATTGCACAGAAAATCCTGATGGAAGTTATGACTGCCCGCATGGAAGAATAGGGTGGCAGTGGGAAGGTATGGGAACGGAATGGCGAAAAATGCGGCAGTGGATCAAAATGCCTACAAGTTATTCAAGCGGGGACGGTGAGATAAAGCTTTGGGTTGACGGAAAACTGCATTATCATGTTTACGATAAGGACATGTGGGACAGGGGCGGATTGGAGATTGAAAGCGTTGCATTTGCGCCTGTGGATGAATCAGCTACGCCGCATGGGCACTGGTACGATGAAATTACCATTTACGAAGGGTACGTACCCCCTGATGATGAGCCCACGGATAACCTCGAACCCCTTGAGGCACCAACAGAACTGGAACTCACCCCATATTGAATAGGTTTTACTTATAGTAATTTAAAATAAGAAGGTTGATGGCAATAGGTGGTGCACTTTCATTTTGCCATCAACCGATAAAAGAACTTTATTTTTCTATCTTTCAAAATTGGAAATTTTCATCGAGGGCTTATTGATTAATAAATCATAATCTCTAAACACTTCCCAAATCTTTTTATCTTTCAGCACAGGACCATAAGTCCATCTCAAGTCCTGCATGATCAGGATTGGCATTTATCTCAATTAACACCGGACCACTTGGGGTGATCGCTATATCGGGCCCCAGAAGCTTATAATATGGAAACTCCAACTGGATTTGTTTGGATAATTCAACAACCTTTTGCCAGAAAGGAATTTTAAAATTTTTAAACTCAAAATTCGAATTCGGATGATAATCGAATTTTTCTCCCCGGCCGTTCATTGCGTAATCGAACAGGTTGCCGCTTTCAAGGTTAACTCCAATTGACAATCCTCCTGCACACTGATTATCCAGGAAATTATCGCCAAGTCCGAATCTCATAAAAGCTCCGAGAATCAGGACCTCCCCGTCCCTCGACATTATTGTTTCGGTGCGAATAGTATTTATTGAGGAAGATATTTTGGATAAATCTTGATGCTGCTCAATAAATTCCTGAATAACTGATGGCGCTTCTAAATGAAATGCAGAAAGAGATAATGTTTTATTGCCATCGAAGACTGAAATTTTACCATTTTTTTTATGGGCGAGATACACACCTCGCCCCCCTTTCCCCTTTACCCCTTGCAGCTTTAACTATAACTCGTTGTGCTAAAATATTTTGGGTTTACCCCGGCATGCCTGACAGCCAGAAAGGCTGCCTGAGGTAGTATTAACGTCTTTGCCTGTTGAAATAATGCGAATCCTTGACAGGTGTTGATTTTAGTAATTTTTCGTAAAAACCGTGTCAAGTCTTTTTTTTACTTTTTTTGTCTTTTCGCTGAATAGATACACCGATTTTTTGAGCATAGCTTTAAGCTTAGTTTGAAATAAATCATATTTTTCGCCACTTCTTACTATTAATTTACAGCTCAATTTATCGCATGCTTCATAGGTGCCGATAAACCTGACATCATTTCCACCAAACCCCGCCTTAAAATATGAAGGACCAGGATAAACATCAGGATCGTAGCCTCGAAGGTCAAAGTACTCGTAGCCTTGTTCTTTTAACCATTTAATAGCATGCCAATACAGAACATATGAACTGTTCAATCTATTTTTTATATCTTTTGTCCCGGTTGCGGCAATAATCGGCATTCCAGTATTCCCGATACCAAAAACGACTAAAGCACCGACAACCTCATTGTCATATCTAGACAAGAAAACCCTCATTTTCATATTGTCGGGCAATTTATTCTGTATCATCATTTGTTTTTTTATATCCGCTATATATATAGTAAAGGCTTTTCTTTCCACCATGTCTTCATACACATCTTCAATGTGCTCAAACAATTGTGCATTAGCGCCTTCCTCAATAATGACACCCTTCCCCCCCCCTCTGTTCAAAGCTTGCCTCCATTTTCTTCTGAAATTTTTCTTTAACTCTTCAAGGCTTATTGAAATGTTTAACAGTATGGTCCTGTATTGATTTTCATTGCTGTTCCAATTAAATTTTTCTTTATCCAAAAGGGCTTTTATCGAGTCTGCTTCCTTGCCACTCTCGAGCTCGTAAGATCTAATTTTTAGAAGAAGCCCTCTTCGCATGACATATTCATTAAATAAGGCCCTCAGCATATTTTCTATTACTTGTAAATCTATGGCCTCTCCTTTCAAGCGCCACATGGGCCCCCATGAAACATGAGCAAATCCCGCCTTGATTACCGGCAGCTCCACTTTCCATAGCTGTGCTGCAGCAACAATAGATCCATTTTTCTTGAGGACTAGATGGCTCATGTTTTTTACGCCCCATGTCATCTCTCCATGTTCCCACGTCTGATAAAAGTTTGCATCTTTAAATATCTTTAATATTGCTCCCCACTCTTCTTTATCTACTTCATCAACTTCGCAGCAAAATTTTTTCTGCAATTCTTGCATTTTCTCCTCTTGCTTGTATTTTTGTAACTTCCATGAGAAGGTTTATGTCAAGAGCTAATTCGTTCGCTAATTCGTTCACAAATTATCCTTTTCCCACCATCTAACAAGTCTCGTCCGTCACGCTTCCATCCGCACTCTTTTGTGGGGCTGCCTTTTGCCCCGGTGCATGTTAATATTCGTGGGCAGGAACTGCTAGTGTCCATCCCAAAATAGGCATTTTGGCGAAAGCGAGTAAAAAAATCCGGCCGTAGCGGCCTTAACTTCAGCCAGGTTGGCCGAAAAAATAAAAAATAATGTAAAATCAGTCTGTTTTCAGCTTGTTTGAGCGCACTTATCCATTTGAATTAAGATTTTATCAGCCGAGCCAATGCTGCCCAGACAGCTTGGCCCTGGCAAGTGTCAAAAGATTGGCGGCGACAATCGATGACCACACGTAGGATTTAAACGAATGCCATCCTTTCCACGTGCAGCGGGTAAGCCCCAGGCACCGCTTCAGCCAGGAAATTCCGGCCTCAATGCCGGCACGGAAGCGGCGCAACCGGTTATATACATACTCGCTGCGGCACATATCGGTTTTTTCAAGTCCTCGTCTTTTGGAAAAGCAAATATCTTTTATTTTCCGCTCCTTGGCCTGTTCCAGATTGGCTTTGGAGGCAAATCCGCCATCCAGGCTGGCCTTGAGCGGATAGCCTCCGTAAATATCCTTTTGGCGGTCAAGCATGGATATCGTAAGCGAGCTGTCGGCAGGGTTGCCATCAAAAATCCTGCAGTCGAGAATCAGGTTCGAAGCGCCGCCGGTCAGGCATATTTTGTGGCCATAAATCGTCTCGCGCCGGTCCTTTATAATGATGTCGGTATGCGGTTCAAATATCGAAAACACTTTTTCTCCGGCGGGCACTTTTTCTCCCAACAGGACCCGGCGGCGGGTCTGATCAATGACTTTGCCCATCAACTGTGCATCATGTTTGATCGCTTCGGATATGGCAAGCGCTTTCAAGGAAGAACTTCCAAGCAGGTTTGTTTCTGCTGTGCTGGCATATCCGAGCACCATGTCAGCCACTTTGAGCAGATCAAGATATGCGGCTTTGCGCTGGTTTTTGTTCTTTGCATTCAGGATGGCCAGCATGCGGCGTTTGGCCCGGCGCTGGTGGTTGGAAAAACCAGAAACCTTGACACCTTCAGCTTTTGCCTGCTTGATATGGCGGGTCAACACCCGGACCCCATCATAAAGAAGACTCGAATCAGAAGGCTCATGAATATTGGTTTCTACACACGTACAGTCGATGCGGACCTGTCGACCTTTTTCAATTTTTTGATCTTTGGAATATTGGAGCAGACAACGGTTGATCGCCTCCCAGGTCTGATCCGAAATGGATTTGATGTTTCGATTGAGAGTCGATTTTTTGAATCCCTCTTCGGCCATGCCAATGCGACAGAACCACCGCAGACTTTGCGAATCCACGATATGGAAGGCCAGTTCTTCATAAGTGAAGCTATACAGTGTCTTTACAACGGCGCTGCGGACTATCTGATCAGCACTCATGCCTTTTGCCCCGGCATGTTGAACCGGCGATTTGCCACTGATCAGGTCTTGCAAAATCATCTCGGCGATGGTAGGATTACTATCTATGATGTCGCTGATCGTCTCGAGTTCTTTGCTCTGGGGATGGTCTTTAATATGGATCATAGAGGCATTTGTTTTTGCCATTTTTCGCGCATTTTGTGCTGGCTCCTTTTTCTGTATTTACAGTTATATTGGTTGTTTGTGGAAACTCTAATATACTACAAAGCTCGGAAAAACACCAGCACAAAATGCGCTTTTTTTATTTTTTCAAAAAGTTATAGCCTTGGATGAACACTACTTCCTGAATTTGTCGATTATTAGAAGCGAAAAAAAAAGAATTTTAATTACAGGAATCATTCCACGACCTAAAGGAGAAATAGCTTGCAAATAGTAAAGTAAATTACCTTTTTTACCTACAAGTATATACCCCTGCTTTGTTAACGCTTTTATACTCGGAATATTTTTCTCGTCAATTATACCTAGTAATACGTGGCATGTTTTTTCTTTGCGGCATTTTTCAAATCTTTTAGCAATAAGCTTTGCCCCCACCCCCTTTTTCCAATGCTCTTTTTTCACTATTGCCCAAGAACGAACAATTCCATATTTTTTTTCAACTCCCGCGGCAGCAATTAATTTGCCGTCTTGATACTCCGGAATTATCCAAATGGAATTCATCATCCTTTGGAAAGTCACATTGAAATAACTTTTCTCGTCTGATAAGCTATTGCAAAATTCATTCAATTCACTTTTATTTGGAGGAAACATATTTTCTAACTGTTAAAACTGGAGATTTTCATTGAGGGCTTATTGATTAATAAATCATAATCTCTAAACACTTCCCAAATCTTTTTATCTTTCAGCACAGGACCATAGTCCATCTCAAGTCCTGCATGATCAGGATTGGCATTTATCTCAATTAACACCGGACCACTTGGGGTGATCGCTATATCGGGTCCCAGAAGCTTATAATATGGAAACTCCAACTGGATTTGTTTGGATAATTCAACAACCTTTTGCCAGAAAGGAATTTTAAAATTTTTAAACTCAAAATTCGAATTCGGATGATAATCGAATTTTTCTCCCCGGCCATTCATTGCGTAATCGAACAGGTTGCCGCTTTCAAGGTTAACTCCAATTGACAACCCTCCTGCACACTGATTATCCAGGAAATTATCGCCAAGTCCGAATCTCATAAAAGCTCCGAGAATCAGGACCTCCCCGTCCCTCGACATTATTGTTTCGGTGCGAATAGTATTTATTGAGGAAGATATTTTGGATAAATCTTGATGCTGCTCAATAAATTCCTGAATAACTGATGGCGCTTCTAAATGAAATGCAGAAAGAGATAATGTTTTATTGCCATCGAAGACTGAAATTTTACCATTTTTTTTATGGGCGAGATACACACCTCGCCCCCCTTTACCCCTTGCAGCTTTAACTATAACTTTTGAAGCACTTTCATTATCAAATAAATACTTTAATGTTTTCTCCCATTCTAAACCTGGTTCAATATATCCTATACGCCGTGGAAGCGGGAACCCAAAGTGGGAGCAAAGTTGATAGCATACAAGTTTGTCCTCAAATATTATTTCGTATTCTTTTCTCTGGACCTCTTTTCTTAAACGAGCTCTCTGGTGAGGGTTATATGTAGATCCATAATAATACTTCCATTCAGATCTATCTTTTTCCCACAATCTGAAGGAAGAGTAATAATCAGGGAAATCCCTTAATTTAAAAAATATATAAATAAAATCCTTAAATACTTGGTATCTTGATGCTGAGCATTCCTTCCAGTTCACTAAAACGAAATAGGCATAAGGCAATGCAACAAACCGAATTATCCTTCTGAAATACGGCACAGAAGCTTTCGCACAAGATAATGCAAAGTCTCTTACGATTGTATAACTTCTATCAATGATATCCATATTTGACCAAATTCGTAAAAATAATTGAGAGCCCGTTATACTCCTCTTATAATGGCGACTATGTATCAGAATTACTATCTATATTTCCTATTTTTTCTTTAAAACCACTGAACTTTTGTTCCCACTCGCTGTTAATTTTTTCTTTAAGGATTGCAACATTGTTTAAGCAGATCTCGTAATCCTCCATCAGCTCGATAATCCCGTTACAGATACCATCAGCACTATTCTCAACAAAAACGCTTCCGGTGAAATATTGCCGCAATACCTGCTTATCCGAAGTAATCAGTGGGCGGCCTGCTGCAACCGCTTCATAGCAACCGCAGAGCATGCAATAATCTGCTGTTGTTAAAGCCATTATTGCATCAGCAGCATAAACATGATCTGTAAAATCCTGCTCACTTAAAAAATCTGTAAAAGTTACATTGCCTTGGGATTTTTTCCTTATGGCGGGATCCAGCTTTTTCGAATTTCCGGAAATGTACAACTTAACCCCCTCTTCTTCTAACTTGCCTGCCGCCACAATGGCTTCAGCAACAGGTTCATCCCCCCCAAATGATGAAATCATGAAGATACTGAATCCTTCAAGTTGAATGTCGCGACTCTTTTTCAAATCCGGAAGCTTATCGGGCAGCACATATGCCCTGCCTCCCATGTCTCTTACAATACCGGCCAGGTATTCATTTGTAACTATCGTTAAGTCTGCATTTTTTATTGTAAAATTATTTAACAAGTCAAAAACCATCCAATCTGATGATACTATTCTCTGCTTGTTAATTCTAAAATTAGTATGCCTGTCCACAATTATCCTTCTTCTTGTAACCCACTTAAATAAACAGGCAAGTGCGGCCAAAAGCATTGAAGGATTTTGAACAAACACTATCTTGTACCTGCTGAAAAGAAATACTTTCAAGGTATTATATATACACTTCGGGTATCTTGATCTTCCTTCAAAATCAAAAACATACAAATCGCAGCCGAGGATGCCGGCCAGTTCTATGGACCTCCTTTGTCTTTCCCATGTTATCCACACTTTTCCCGGTTCTGACATAAAAAACCTTTCACTTGATCCTTGAGATAAAATACCTGAGCTTCCCGGATTTATCCGGAAGTATCCTGTCTACCACATTAAAATCGATCTGCATTTCATTGCCCAGATATTTCCTGAGCCGGGCTTTGACTTTCTGTTCAATTACTTCGTCAAAACTACTTTTCGGGATGATATCGATTTTTATAAATCCTTTTTTGTCCTGATAGGCCCTGAACTGAATTGCATAATCCTTGAGAATATATGCCAATATCGCATCATAGACTACGTCTCCATTGGGGCAGACAATAAAATCGTCCACCCTGCCCTCCCGAATTTCCAGTTCTTCAAAAGGCCTGCCGCACTTGCACCCGGGGTTTAAAACCCGCCCCCTGTCCCCTATTTTGTATTTTATAAAGGGAACTGACCGGCTGTTAAGCTCTGTTACTGCTATTTCTCCGAACCCGGCCTGGTCAGGGTCCATGATATCCACATGCACCGTCGGCAGCAGGTGCATGGTCCCGTATTCGCATTCAAAAGCGATTATGCCGTTTTCTGTGGACCCGTATTCATTGACAACCCTGGCCCCTGTTACTTGTTCAATTTTTTCCTTCTGGTACTGAAAAAGGATTTCACCCGTGCATATCACAACAGATGCACCGATTTCTTTACCGTCAAGTCCCAGCCGCTCCAGTGACAGGGCGAATTGATACATCGCATTTGGATAGCAGTAAAAATATCCGGGCTTGTGGTTTAAAAGTATAGCATGAAACCGCCGGCAGTTATGATCGCTCATTTCAAAAGCTGAAAGGCGCTTTCTGCCCAACATTCTGTCCTTGGCATCCTGGATCATTCTCGCTCTGGGAGCAACCGAGCTGCCCCAGATTCGTGCCTGCCTGGACAAGGGCAAAATGCCATGCCAATGGTATGCGCAGTACATCATGGCATCCATGTACCCGGAGGCATACCTGTCTTTTTTGAAAACAAACGGGGTTCCAGTCGTGCCACTTGTCGAACGCCAACCCGCACGCATATGCCCGCAAATAAAACCGGAGAGATTATTTTTGATTATCCATTTATCCACAGCCGGCAGCTTATCCAATAATTTAAAAGCAGAATCGCCGCCTGCGCCATGTTTTGCTTCTTCTACTGAGGTTCGATAATAATCGCACTCATTTCCGATAAATTCTATCAATTCTCGGAGTTTTTTTTCCTTGTACACAACAACAGACTGCCGCCCAGATTTCTCAAGCCTTTCTAACTCATCAATTGCAGACTTAACCCTTTCCCCCCGCAGCCGGTAAATAAATTCCAATTTTTTATCGAGAACCGGCATGAGCCGTTCTTACCTCCGCTATTTCATTTAAGGCCTTATAGTGGCAAGGCCTGCATTGTTCTACAATTGCGCTTATTTTTCTTGGGGTTTTCCCGGCATGCGGTGAGTTATCAGAGCGATCTATTTATCGACGAATCATAAAGCTCTTGATACTGTTGAATCATTCCGGTTTCAGAAAATTTATTCAGGAAAACCCTAAAACCGTTTTCTGATATATTTTTCTGGAAAGAAGGATTTTCGAGCACTTCAATTATACCTTGCGCGAGCTCCGCAGAAGAGCCCGGGGCCACGAGTTTTCCGGTTATATCATTTTCCAGTATTTCTTCTGGGCCCCCACTTTTAGTTGCAACGACCGGGATCTTATGGGACATGGCTTCAATAACAGACAATGAAAAGCCTTCTGAAAGGGACGGCAAAACGAAAAGGTCCGAAGCTTTATAGACAATGTCGGTTTTTCCCTGGTAGCCGATAAAAAAAAAGGAATTGTCCAATTTAAGTTCTGCCCGCAAGTTTAATAAAATTTGATAGGTCTCATCTACAGGCGCTCCTGCGACCACAAATTTAACGTCGGGGAATTTGGAAATGACGCTTTCAGCCGCTCTTAGAAGAACATCGTAACCTTTGATAGGCTTTATATTGCCGACTGCTGAAATCAAAATATCGCTTTCTGAAAAACCCAGTTCCTTTTTGGCCTGGCGCCTATCAAACTGCCATACCTTCGGCATGGGTATTCCATTATATATACAGATTGATTTTCCGGGACGGGTATAAGCCATAGCCGAGAAATAATTTTTTAGATACTCTGATACAAATACAACGGCTTTGGTTCGGACAAAAATTATGGATAGCTTGATTTTGTTAAACAAATCCTCAGGCCGCCAATCAGGGATGCCATGAAAAGTCGAAATTACAGGTGTCCGGGTAATACAAGTGGCCACACTGCCATAAAACGATGAGCCGAAAAGATGCGTGTGGACAAGGTCAATTTGATATTCCCGTATGAATTTAACTATCTTTTGCAAAAGAGAAAAATTCAATCTTCCCTTTCCATTGAAAACAAAAACCCTCACCCCGGGCTCTGCTGACAACTGATCGAAAAGCCATCCATAATCAGACAACAGCACATAAGATTTGAAACGGGTCTTATCGAGGCCGCAAACCAGAGTTTTAAAAACCGTTTCCGCGCCACCATGCCCTGTTGTATCGATCAGGTGCAGGATATTATAAGGCTTATCCGGATGATTCATCAGGAAAGAGATAGGCCAGCTCACTTTTTTCATAAGTACTGGCGGTCAATTTTCTTTTAAAGGAATGCAGAAACCACTTCAACTCCAGATTGACTCTTTCAGTGAAACCAATATCCATCTCCTGGCGAAAACCTGTCAAATAGTCCAAAAGCTCTGATACCGTTGGGAACCAGCCATTTCTTTGCGAAAAACGCTCAAGCAGATATTTCGTCTCCGGATTAACGGCGCCCCCTTTTACAAACCCTTTGCCAATATGGGTGCTCAGTATGCAGACGCCCCCCTGTTTCTCTAACTTTTCCTGGTTTTTTAAATGAATCAGGCGGTTGAATTCTTCCACATTATCGGCATCGCTGGAAATGAAAAGGTTATTTAAAAACGGTTTTCTGGAATCAGCATAGCATACGCGGGGACTTATATTGAAAAGATTAATTTCATCATAGCTAAAAGAGCGGGCATAGCTTATATATTTTTTTGCCAGGTCCCCCCAAAAAAAATGGGAATCAGGGCGGTGGCCTTCGGAATAACCACTTTTTGACGGATTTAAAAGCCGAAAAAGCAACTTGAAAGCTTTTATGGTAAACCGGTCATCTTCCCAATACAGGTTTTCGCGGTTTCCTGCGTGACTAGCATATGCGCGCGGATAAAAGCCCAACTCACTTCTGAACTTTTGCAAACTTTTTTTAACTATACTGCGATCACTGCTCTCCATCCGGGCGCCATGATATGCTATCTCAAAACCGCGCTGCTGAAGGGATTTAATGTAGTCGCAATATTTACAATCCTCTAAGGTCTGGGAGCCAAAATAGTCGCTGGCAGTATCATCGACAGACAGCGGCCAGACGGATTTCGTAGTCCTGAAGCCAAGCCCAGCCAGCAATTCATAGACAGGTGCAATATTGCCTAAAGTTGAGACATCCGTATCATCAAAAATGGTAAAGGCAAATCGCTTGTTTTCAGGCCAGGAAATTCTATTCCTCGTCCTCATCTGTTATATCTTTTGCTTCTATTTTGACTACATTGTTCAAGGAAACAGTCATCCCCAGATTAATCCAAAAATATGGATAATAAAAAACAGTTACAAAAAAACCGGTAACCAGGTATGCCAGCAAGGATAAATCCAGTGCCTTGGAAAGATTAGTGTACCAGTTTCTTTCCATGGCCGGAAATTGCATAGCAACCTTCCTGGTTTCCCTGTTGTTTTTTAGCGTAAAGAAGATAAGAAACAGGAACACGGCCAATCCGGTCAAGCCCAGTTCAGATGAACACTCTATAAATATATTGTGGGAAAGTGCCCCTGTGCCATCAAACATTTTTTCATCCGCTTCCCCCCAATTGGAAAACCCCACACCAAAGACAGGATAGGCCTTTACCATTTCAATGCCTTTTGCCCAACGTTCAAGACGATTTTGGGCTGTACCGTCTGTTTCCGCTCCCATATTTTGCAGGCGCTCCATATCTCTTTCCGCCATTAAAAAAGGAGTGCTCACCATGATCAGGATTAAAACAATGGCCCCGAACATTTTCTTTTTAGCATAAAACCACATGGCCAGCAGAACAAAGGCAAGACCCAAAAAAGCCCCCCTGGAGCCCGAGGCTATAACACTCCCAAAACATGTAACAGGTATAGAAATCAATATCAGTTTCTTAAACCAGTGGATATAAGGCCAGACAGATATAAGAAAATAGGTGCTGATCGCAAAGGCTATGCACATCTGGATGGCAAACTCTCCCGGATTCCTGAGCCATGCCATCCCCACAACTGCGCCGTATTTTTCGTACTCAAAACCTCTGGCAACCCATTTAAGGAATGCGAAATGAGAGAGTTTAAAGTTTATAAGCAGGTAAAATAAAATAAAAACGAAAAGTTGCTTTCCATTGGTTATGGAATAAATAATTAAATAATAACAAAGGATGAGTATAATAATATCCTGCAAACTACTGAACGCGGTCTGCGGCGACAACGCGAACACGGAAGACATTAAAACAACGATAAATAGAATCTTTATTGTTTTATTTATCGGGTTCCTGACGGAAAATAATTTTCCTTCGAAAACGATTGTAAAAAACCATAGGATTATCACCATCTGCATCCAGGGAAGAAAACTTATCGCCGGATACATGCTCTGGGGCCTTAAATATTCGAATAAAAAATATAAAAGCAGCAGCCAAAATGATAATTTCTGAATGAAACCATATTTCAAGATGCTGCTTACGTTTAAGCTATATAGCTGATTTGTCTGCATAGAAAGTAGGAGGTTAAAAACCGTTATACTTTGACCTTTTTTATAAGCGAAAAATAAGAATTTACATGGGCTATGGGGGTAAGACCGGTAAATCTCATTCCCTTTATGACATTCACATTTCCTTCAGAAACCACATTCACAACTCTTTTGTAACCTTTCAGTCTAAGATCCTGGCACGTATAATTCATGGCTTTTGCCATTATCCGTTTCCCCCTGAACTTCGGCATAGTATATCCGAATTGCAGTTCGACTGTTTTTTCATCTTGAATATCACAGAATTTAGAAAATTCGCCTTTGCCAAACAACCAGTGAATATACACCGGCTCAGAATCCAGAAGCACAAGATGAAATTTTTTTCCCCCATGCGTCTTATCTACATAAAATTCTCTTGGCAAATCATCCCTCTCTTTTCTAAGTTTATCAAGGACGCTTAAGTCATCAATAATTACAGTATATTCAGGATCTAATTCCCGACCATTGAAATTATAATCCAAATCAATGGCATTAATTCTAAACTTAAGAATGCGGGTATACCTGGCTGAAATTCTTTTTGCCGTATCTTTAATTCCCTTTTTTTTATAATAGTATAAAAATTCCTGCAGTTTTTTTTTCAACACGCAGCCCTTTTAATCTTTTTTGGGTTTTCTGAAAATTTAGAGTGAATTCCTTGATGGTATGAATGGGGAAACATTATTTTTGTTTTAATTGTATGACATTCTCATAAACCCGCTGAACATCAGCGGCATAACGCTCCTTTGTAAAATTCTGAAGCACGCGGGCCTTTCCTTTGCCTCCCATTGCGCTGGCAAGTTCCGGATCCTTTAACAAGGCAATTATTTTTTCGGCCATAGTCTTATAATCATAACTCTGCACCAAAAAACCGGTCTCCCCCTCAATCACGATGTCAAGCGGGCCGCCGGAGCGGGCCGCGACAACCGGCCTGGACATCGCCATGCCTTCGATAAGAACCATCCCAAAAGGCTCCGGCCTGTTTGAGGCATGCACGATAACATCCATAAACTTCATGAAAGCCGCTACATCCTGCCGATACCCGGTAAAGACCAGTTGATTCTCAATGTCCAGTTCCTGTGCCAGTTTTTTCATTTCGTCTATAAAAAACGGATCCCCATCTGAGCAGTCCCCGACGATAAAGGCTATGGCATGCGGGACCGCTTTTATTACATTACTTGCAGCATAAACAAATTCCCTTATGCCTTTCCACTGAACAACTCGCCCAAAAATTCCAAAGCAAGGCTGGTCCGGAGAGAGGGAAAACTCTTCAAACAAGTAGTCAGTATCAAGGTCCGTACTAAACTCGTCCAGATCAATGGCATCATAAACCAGAGAGATACGGTCTGCCGGCACGCCAATCTGCAGCAAATTGTCCCGGATAGCGCCGGAAATCGCCACATGATGATCGATCAGTTTAGCATAAAAACGGGTGAGCGGATGGATCACTTCAAAGTCACGGAGGTGCGCGATACAGGGTATGCCCAGAAGTTTGGCCGCCAATATCCCTGCTGGCTGGCTGCCGAAAATGTTATTCAGATGAATCAAATCAACCTGATGTCTCCGTCCCAGTCGATAATATTTTAACGATTCGGGGATTATTATAAAAACCAACCAAAAAGAAGAGCGCATCAGGTTCAGGATGCCACGAAAAAAACGATATCGAAAGATCGGAAGGGCAAGCAGTTTACGATAAACCCGGTTGTTCACCCAAGGCAGTCTGGGGACAAAATGATACCAGGTACAGGTGAAGTTTTTTGCCAGATGTTCCCGTGGCTGAGCGCAAACCAGTATGGGGACGAACCTTTTTTTATCCAGGGCACGCAACAGATGACAGAGACTGTTAATCGCCCCGCCAAAAGTAAAACTGTTGTCCAGTATCAGAATTCTAATGGCATCTTTCATAGCGGAACCAGATCCTCAAGATGTTGCAGACATTCCAGGTAGTCTCCTTGTTCCCGGATAAAAACCTCAGGGTATTGCGCCGCCCGGCTCATATAGCGGATCAGGCAAGCATAGAGAATGATTTTCAGGGGCTCTCCGGTTAAATCAAACTCCTGCGCATAACAGTCTTTGTCATCCAGGGCGCCTTTTCGCCAAATTTCCTCGCTTGCTTCACTGAAAGCTCTGGCCACACTGTGCCCGGATTCCGAGCGCTTTTTTTGCACCACAAGATTCAGATAATCTATCCCGGGCAGATCATTTACCCGCCCGGTATCCCAGTCTATTACACCAGCCAGGTGTCCGGTAACCGGGTGAACCAGTATGTTCCCGTATCCGTAATCGCCGTGAGATATGGTTAAAAAAAAAGTACGGCCGGAAAGAATCCGGCGCATCTTCTTAACGACCCTTAATACGCCTGCCATCAGCTCCGGATCGCACGCCTTCACCTTACAAATCCGCTGGACATCCGCACTGAAGAATTCCTCGGCATGGTCCGGTGTCAACAGCATGGATTGCCGCATGGACAGTTGGAGAGTGGTTATAAATTCTACGGCTTCAGCGAATATAACCTTACGCAGCCCACCTTGATTTATCTTCCAGGCAAGCCGGCCCTGGATCAGTGTTTCCGTGAAAAGTGTATGGGCAGCATCTTCCTTTTCGCTGATCGGTTCGGGCAATTTTTTTTTTATTGCCGCGGACAGTCGGGAAGATTTGTGCAGAAAATTCAAAAAATCCTGATTCCGGCGCACTATCTTTTGCACATACGGATCGCTGACAAGCCGGGTGATAAAATTTTTCCGCGTGTTTTGCTCGGTGATGAAAATAACCAGGCTGCCTCTCAGCCTCATATCAAAACGCTCAACAATACATACACATTCCTGATTATTCAGAAACCCTTGAATTTGCCCTGCTGCGGTTTTGACGACGGTTCTGTTTTCAAGGCCGCGATTTGAAATCAGATAGATCCGGCCATCTGCAATCCAATGATATCGCTGCATATGTGCGGCAAGCCGGTACACCGCATGGGCATGGGGCGGGATTTCGAGAAATTGACTGCCCGGTACTATCATCTCTTCGGCGGCCTGATATTTGGGAATGCCGACGAATTCCTTTGCAACCGGCATGGATGCATGCTTAAAGAGTTTGTGAAAGTATAACGGGATGAAAGACGAGCGACGAAGCTGATGAAAATTTCGGTGCCTTAAAAGTTGTTTAAAATTTGCCAATGATAAAAAATTTTCTGCAAAATATAAAATCTGGCCATGTTTTCCAGCCAGCTTTTTAAGAACTTGAAGATCATCAATAAGCTTGGAGCGACTTGCTGCTGAACCTGAATGATAAAAAATCAAGTCATAACATCCGCGATTGGCGTCAGACGTTGATAATTCTTCCAGGAAATCAGAATTTGAGAAAATATTGCGCCAATGCCCGAGTGCACCTCCGACTACGAGTATGGCAGCGCCTGATATGTCCAGGAATGCAAGAAAATTTTCAGCGCTGCCGGCGTAACTGCTATAGCCGGCCGGGCGGATTTTCGCAGGATTGGCTTCCAAAGGCTTTACTTAAAGACATTTTGATGCAGAAAATCAACGACTGCCGGCACTATCCGTGATTTCTGCCTGTTCCGGTTTTTCTTTATCCGCATTATCCGCTGCAGCAGCCGGCTCCCGATGTCCGATAACTCTTGCCGGATTTCCGGCAAGGATTGAATAAGGGGGGTATTTTTTGACCGGGACAACCGCGCCGGCTGAAACCACAACACCGTCAGGCAAGGTAACACCCGGCGAGATAAAGGCATTGGCGGCGATAAAGACATCATTGCCGATGAACACCGGCGCCTTTCTCTGGCCCTGTTTTTTGATAAGCGTATCCCGCTCTTTATAATTATGATTTACGCTCCAGATTTTAACTCCCGGCGCCAGCATGACATCATTGCCCAGTGTCACACCGCCCAGGGCCTGGATAAAATTGTCAAAGCCTATGTTAACATTATCGCCCACCACAAGATTTTCCATGGATCGGAAACGTGTGCCTGCAAGCACTTTCAGATTTTTCCCTGCTGATTTTAATCGTTTTGACACATATCTGCCCCTGAGGATATTCCCGAAAAGACAGGGCACCTGGGAAATCAGCCAGTAGCCGTAATATTTTCTTTCGTTCCTGTCGAGCAAATCCCAACATAATCGCTTCAGCAAATCCAGAAATCGGGGTTGTTGTGACATAAGTCTCGCCTTTTTCTCAGCTGCTTTTTACCATGCCACGCATCTGGCGGGGTAACTGCCATGGATGCAGCAACAGGCTGCGCATGCGCAGCCGATGCTTTACGGATAAAACCGGCAGCTGGGTGAGCGTATAAACAAATATTAAAAAAACAAGGATGTTTAAGCATATGGACCAGACAATTTGATCAGGGCCGAATACCGCAACCAGAACAGCAAGGACACTTAAAGGCAAAAGCGGATAAATCCGCTTCCAGGGAAGTTCCATGTCATACAGGCTTCTTGCATGAAAATAGATATACAGAAACCGTGCGGCAAAAGTCACGGCAGTCGCCCAGGCCGCACCGGCAGCACCGAAACGGGGAATAAGAACAAAGTAAAGAACCGTGATCAATCCCGCCGACAGGATCGTGCTTTTGGTGATTATGAACGTTTTCCTGTGGATCAGGATACCCAGATTACAGTAATTCATTAGTCCCTGGAAAAAATATGCCAGCAACACTATGGGCACAATCTGCGCAGCTCCCCAGAAATCCGGATCCGCCATGATCATAAGAATATTTTTGGCAAACACAGAAATACCAACGGCAATTATCAATATAAACACGGTAAAAAGAACAAAAACCTCCTGAAATGTGGCTTTTGGATTGGGGTTTTTTAGCACCTCGTATCGTTCCGAATCCCAGATGGACATGAAAGGCTGGGTTCCGATGAAAGTGAGCAGGAAACCGAATTTATACCCCAGTGAATAAATGCCGACATCGGACAATGTGCCGTAAAGGTTTAAAAAATAACGGTCCCCGAAAGTCACGTAAAAAGAAACGATACTTGCCAGAATCAGGGGGTAACTAAACGCCACCAAAGTTTTTGCCTGTGAGAAGGAGACATGCAAACCGACTTTGCCCAGGCAATAACTTCCGAGAAGCAGCGCCATGGCTCCGCCCGATAAAACAGCGCTTAACACCACCCCTTTGACGCCCAGCCCAAGGAAAACCACCAGATAAAGATTAAGCGATAATTGCAAAAAAAGCTTGAGGGTGCTGAAGGAGACAAAAAACCAGGGGCGCTGCTGGGCCCTTATGTAAGTCATGGCAACTTCCACAACCGGGTGAAACAGCAGGGAAAGAGAAAAAAGAATCAACAGGTTCTGCTGTTGGAGCCCGCCGAAAACAGCCTTGCTGATAATACCGGAGGCTCCATAAAGCAGCAGGAACCCAAAACCGCTCAAAAGCGTTGTAAGCACCAGGGAGGATGAGATAACCCGGCTTTTGGCAAAATCATCGTCTGCCATCAAATAAAACCTGAAAATCGCCTGGCCGATCCGCAATCCGAAAATAATACCGGCAAAGTCAATCACCATTGAGAGCAATTCAATTGTGCCATACTCCGCCGGCGTCAACACGCGCGTATAAATGGGCAGCATGACAAAGCTGACGCTATAGCGCAAAATGTTGCCCACCAGGTAAGCGCTTCCGTGAGAAACTAATTTTTTACCCGTATCATTCATCATTCAGCCGTATTATTAAAAGGACGCCTATTACCGGCAAACATCGCTTAAAGCCCGATCTGTTTTTCACAATTCTAAAAACGGGCGCTAAGAATAGCTTTTTGATATAATTTTCCAAAAATATTGCCCGTCTTCATCAATGCCCTATGGATTCTATATAATGCGAACAAAATTCTTCCGTTATATATCTTTTCATCGCTTTGGGCTGTAATGTCTTTAATTGCCAGATCAACAAAACCTGCATGATATTTATTCAAGGCTTTTTTCCATCTTCCAATACTGCTTCCTTCTATCGCTTTAGCGGCGACTTCCTCCTTTGTATAAAACACAGAGTCAACATTGGCCGCACGTTCTTGCATATATGAAGTCCCCAGGCCATCCAGCTCGAGCATGCCATTCTCAAGGGGCAGGCCCAGAAAATCAACTATATCCTTTGCAGTTTTGCCCGGATTATTCACCAAATCTTCATACTTTACGATAAAAGTTTTATCTTTATTTTTTTCATAAAACGAAAAACCCGCTTTAAAATGCTCATAAACACAATCAACGGAAAGAAACAAATTTTTTACATGAGCAGGCACACTTTGTTTTTTTTCTAACGCTCTTTTTCGAACCTTTTTTAAAGATGCCACGATATCCTTCGGGTCCCTGACCACAAAAATAAAAAATGCATCATCAACTATTTCTGATAATGTTTCAAAAGCAAGTACATTCGGGGGGGTTTTTTCGCTGATTATTTTGACGTTATGTCTCTCATGCACGATTCTGAAAAGGGAATCTATAAAATCCCGGAAAATTGCTTTCAATTCAGTTTTATTAAAGTAAAAATTAATTCTCTTGTCATCAATTCTTTTGACCATATTTTCATATAGGTGTGTTATTTCCTGAAGGGAATTCAACTCAGGACCGCCTGCAATGTCAGAATGTGAATCAAGGAGCCGTTGAACTAATGTTGTTCCTGACCTTGGTGATCCACCTACAAAAACCAGTCTAAATGAAGACTTACTTTTAGCGTCAGACAAAATTTCCATACAAAAAAACCATTATTCTCTAATCTTTACGGTTGTTTAGCTTTTTTCTGCCATTCTATTATACAATCCCATATAGCCCTCAACCATTCTTGCCGTGGAATAGCGGTCCATAATTTTCTTACGGGCCTTCTCCCCCAGGGTTTCCAGGAAATCCGGTTGGTCGATCAATTCAATAATCCTGGATGCAAATAAAGAATTATCGCCCTCGGGTATGGCAAATCCGTCTGAGCCGGTTGTGATTATCTCTTTTAAGCCGGCCACATCAAAGGCGATAACAGGGAGGCCGCTGGCCATTGCCTCGAGGATGGACATTGGCGTGCCTTCATGCATCGAGGTATTGATATAGAGGTCAAGGCTATTGTAAAAGGCCTGCATATCTTCGACATGGCCCAGCAGCCGGACCTTTGCGCCCAACCCGTATCGGGCAGTCAGATTTTCCAGTTTCTCCTTTTCCGGTCCTTCGCCTGCGATAACGAAACGGGCATGGGTTTTTGCCTGGCAGACTTGTCTGGCGATTTCTATAAACGTGTCAAACCGCTTAACCGGGAACAGACGGCCGGCAGAGCCTATGGTAAAAGGCCGGGCGGTTCCATCCCTGTCCGGTTGTTGCGATGGTTTGGGAAGATTGATGCCATTGGGTATAATGGAGAGCTTGCCCTGCTTCAAACCGCAGGTTTCCAAAAGATAGTCTGCTGTATCTTTTGACACAGCCACCGATTCGGTGAAGATCCAGCGCAAGCACGAGCGGTTGAGTCTGTTGATAATTGTTTTGTTAAAGGCGCGCTTATTGCTCTCCGTTCTGCCGTGCTGCGTGGCGACCAGTCCGGGTCTGCCGCAAAAACCGGCGATAAGTGCGGCAAGGATGTTTTCTTTATACCGGTGGGAATGAATGATGTCCGGTTTAATTTTACGGGCAAGCCAGGCGGCTCTTGCGGCAATGGACAGGGCCGAATGTTTCCGCTCGTCCAGCAGATAGCAATTGATGCCCAGTTGCCTGCATGACTGTTCCAGACGGCCTTGATTCAAGATGATGAGGTGGAGATCAATATCCTTTATCTGATTCAATCCGGATAAAAGCTGATAGGCCATGGCTTCGGCGCCGGCCCATAAATCGCCGGAAATAATATGCACAATTCTTATGGGGTGTTTTTGGGTCAACGGTCAAACATCCTGCTCTATTGGCCAATACCGGGGCAGCATCGTCAAAACCTTTTCAGCAAAAGCCTGCACATCAGAGAACGCAGGCTCGATTTGATTTTTTTGCACCTGCATGGAAATCTGAATAAAAGCCCCGTCGTTTCTGTTTTTGGTGACCCGGCTCACAAATCGCTGAATATTCTGCTCCAAACCTGAATCCAGCACTTTGGTCCCGCCGGAGTGATACCAGTGCAGCATGACATTATATAAGTCCCCTTTACGAGTGATTGTATAGTTGACCTCCTCATAGGCGTCTTTGTATCCGGCGTATAATCTGACATTTTTATCCGTCACTATCCCCCACCCGGCACCCGGAAGGCAGGCATAGGGATTGTGGCCGGTTCGCCCGCCTTTGGCTGTTCCGTAGTAGCCGATATAAAGATCGATAACCCGGCTGTCAGGGGATTTGTAATGCCGGTAGACGTGCTTGTCCGCATTAAGTTCGTCATAAACCGATTGGGGAAAAGTATCATCTGTTGCCGTATACCCGCCAATTTGCATGGGGATATTTTCCAGGTTGGTCTGCACCACCACCGGCGTCTTGCGCGAGGCAATGGCCGCAACAGCAAGCAGGGTCAGCAGGAAAACCAGCGTGGTGGTGATAAATGTTTTATTTTGCATGAAATTAACCTGGCAGAAAAAAGCTTTGAGAAAATTTATTCAAATTCTGGCTTGTCTTTTTTTGCGCTTCCCCGGTTCAACAGCATGTATTCCAGAAGCAGGAGAACAAAGCCGAATGCAAAGACGGCCATGCCGGAAAACTCGTGCAGAAACCCCCTTGCCACCTGTTTGCCGAAAAAGTGGGCAAGGATGCCGGTACCCGTGACGCGTATGATGTTGGCAAATATGGCCAGGGGAATGGCTGACAGGACCAGGATGAGACGCCGCCCCCAGCCCTTGTCCATCAGGTAGGAAAACAGCACGCCGAGCATTATAAACGCGGTCATGGAGCGAAGCCCGGAGCAGGCTTCGGCGACTTCAAGCTGGGTCTGAGCAAAATACAGCATGTTGCCTTCCTGCAGCACGGGGATGCCCAATGCATGGATTATCGCATGAGAAATGTCGGTGGCAAAGAGCTGCAGGGGAAATGCCGCCAGGCCGTAGATGGAGTCCGGCACCGGTACCATAAAGATCAGGTACAGTAAGGGAAATGCCAAAACCTTGAATACGGCTGTTCCAAAATTAAACATTACCAGCCCGCACAGGCTGGCAACGATCATAAGCCGCTGGACCACGGCCACATGCCCGGCAAGCGCCAGCAAATACAGGCAAAGACTAAAGACCAGGATCACAGCCCCCCAGTTGGAAGTGCGGATTGGCGCCCTGGCGAGCTGCGCCCGGCTGCTCCAGACGAAAAAAGCGGATATGAGCGGGACCAGCACACCGTGGGAATTGTTCGAATGGTTCATCCAGGTATGCCATAGGGCGGGATAAACCGGTGTAAAAACAAGCCCCCAAAGGATAAAAACAACACCGCATTTCAGCCAGAAGGAAAAGGCGGAAGCATGATTTATGAGCTTATCGGATTCAATAAATGTCATCGCTTTGAAGGTTCCCAGTAAACAGAGCGCTCGCCCCTGAAGTATTTGACCCAGGCCATGATGATGGCGGCATTGACCACGAGGAAATAATACGGAATCTTAAGGCTGCCCGGAAAAGCGGGCAGCCTGTCCTGCCATTGAAACACCCCGTAACATGCAGCCAGTAAATAAAAGACCGCCTGCAAGCCGAGCAAATATGTGTAGAGGATCGAAGAATGGATGAGAAAAATATTGCTGACCAGCGCGAGAACAAGGAAAAAAGGCACCAGCCAGCGGCAGAGCTTGTGGCTGAAAAGCTGCCAGGCAAAAAGTTTGTAAGTCAACGGATTCAGAAAATTCAGGTTGCGCCCCAGAACCGACAAGCCCCTTGCCACGGTCCGCACCTTGCGGTTGAACTCCTTTTTCTCATCGGCAATATTGCGGTACCAGCCCAGCGCCCGGGGATCGGAAACCCCCCTCAGACCGAGTTTCAGGGAGTTGAGCAGCGTGTTGAAATCACTTTGCAGATCCACGGCCCAATCCGTGCAGACCTCGCGCCTGGCGGCAAAAAAGGAGCCGCTCAAACCGACCAGGGAGCCCACCCTGGACTCCAGGCGGCGCAGCAGCATCTCGTATTTGACATAAGCCCCTTCCCCGCTGATATGCCCTTTTTCATCGACAAACCGGTCTTCACTGCTGACGCAGCCCACGGTGGGATCGGCAAAGCTGGCAGTGATTGTTCGAAGCCCTTCGGGCGCCAGCATGGTGGCCACATCGCTGAACACCAGGATATCCCCGGCTGCTTGATCCACGGCGCATTTCTGGGCAAACTCCTTGCCCTTTCTCTCCGGTGAGCGGGCCACCTTCAGGTGCGCATGGGATTGGATGATTGCTTCCGTTCTGTCTGTTGAAGCATCCGAGGCAAAGATGACTTCCAGTCGGTCCGCGGGATAATCCAGGGAAAGGGTGTTGTCTATTTTTTCCTGAACCCGCTCCTGCTCATTGTGTACCGCGATAATCAGCGATACCCGGGGCAGCAGCTGCTCATCCCGCTGCACGGGTTTCCTGCGGAACAAAGACAGGATATACAGGCATAGCGGGTAGCCAATATAGGCGTATACAATTGCAGCCGCCGAGAGCCAGAAGATTAATTGCATAAACATTTACTCTTCCATATCTTTATCATCTATTTGGCTTTAGTCGAATTCAAGTCAGCAAAAAAAGCTGATAGACCTGAAGCTTGAACGCCTCCACAAGAAGTTCGAACAAGCCGGTTGGTTTGTCTGATGCGATAACCCAAAGTCTGGTCCCTGATGTATTCAAAAAATAGCGAAAACTTTTCCCGGCCCGTTTGGTATGGTGGGTCGAGGTAATTAACAGAAGGTTTTCCCAGTCTTTTTTTTTGCCATCTCTGACACAGTTCTGGCCTCGGAATAGGTCCCGAAAAAACCGGAGTCAACTTCAATGGTGTGTACGTGATTTCGGGGGATATTTAAATTTTCAAGGATCATCAGCGACCATTCATCATTGCTCAGGTTTCTGCCAAGCGCCCGGTTGTATTCAGTGGTGCCCGGCCGGCTGAGGATAAAGATCGCTTTGCAGCGGTCCCTGTCATGAAGCGCGGCAACAGTCCTGAATTTGGCCTTCAGGCTCTCCTGGCCGCCTCCCAGTATATAAACGGCATCGAATGTTTTTCCCTCGGGCAGTTCATCCACGCAGGTGAGATACGATACCAGGCCGGCATGAACGGCAGAGCAAACACGGCTTTGCAGACACACCATCACAGCGGCAAAAAGGATGACCGCACTCAGAGCGAACCATTTTAATTTTCTTTTCATTTACGGGAGATTAACCGCTGATCAGTCCATTAGGCGGATACCGGCACCGAATCCGCCGACCGAACCGTTTCCAGCCCGGCTGTTATCCGCCGGCGGTCGTCCGGGGATACGAACCCGTGCACAGGGAAAGTCAACAGGCAGGCAGCACATTGCCTGGCACCCGGAAAAACCTCTCCCTTATTGGATAGTCCGAGTTCTTTTATTTCATCCACCGGGGCGGGATATGAAGGCATGATGCCCAGTCCCCGTCTTTCGCTGACATCCAGGACCGCATCCCGAAGCCGGCTGTTCTTAACCCGCACCGGCAGGCGAAGCAGCGGCAAGGGCCGCTCTGAATGTTGACTCGCACCACTTACCGGCTCAAGCCATGGAAACCGGCCGAGGGTCTTTGTCCAGTAACGCACGTTTTCCCTGCGTACGGATTGAAACGAGGCGATGCGCCTTTTCCAGTTCCGCGCCAGTCCCGCCTGAAAGGGGGAATACGCTTTGATCGGGAAGCCCGGATCATAGATGGTTTCCCCCAGCTTCAGGCCGGGCAGGGATTTGGGCAGCCAAAAAAATGCGGGGTTTGTAAGGCCGGATAAGGCCAGGGCATATGCCGCCAGCTTCACTGGCCGAAAGCGGGATTGCCCGACAAATTCCTGAATAACAAGTTGGAGCGCTTCTGCCAGCCGGTCTGAATTGGTGACAATGAGCCCGCCCTCGACGGTGGAAAAGGCCTTTCCCCGGCCAAGACTGAAAAACCCGATATCACCCAGCGTCCCGAGGGGTTTTCCATCGAATTCCCCTCCCATGGCCTGGGCCGTATCCTCTATAACCACAGCCCCGGAATCCTTCAGCAGCTCCCGCATTTTGGCGATATTGGCCGGAAGACCGAAAAGGTGGGGGCTGACGACGGCTAAAAGCTTTTCTTTCGGGCTCAGGCGGCCGGGTAAATCATCAAAATCAAAATCCAGCGTGGCCGGGTCCACATCGCCCAGCCGGGGTTTCAAGCCGGCCCGAACAATGGCGGAGGGCACGGAATAACAGGTGAAGGCCGGAATTAAAACCTCGTCGCGCTCCGGTGAAAACCGGTGGAGCGCATGGAGTATCAAGGTTAAGGCAGCCTTGCCGGATGAAACCAGAAAACAGTGCCGAACCTGGAATTTCTTCCTGATATCCGCCTTGAAATTTTCAATTGCTGCCGGCCCCTGCTGCAGCCCCTGGATTCCACAAAAAATATCGTTTAAAGGAATCGGCGCGGCTGCCGGGGGTAAGGTTCGCTTAACGCGCATGGGCACCGCTGCTTTATTATATTTCAATTTACCGGGGGAATTATAGCGTAATGTACTTTCTGAGCCGGCTCCCAACTAATGTGGCGACCGGCAGGGGCGTTTTCCGGATAATCTGCTCCAGTATTTCCCTGGTTCTGCCGGGCGAAACGGTAAATCCCGCTGTTGCCGGCCGGCGCCCGGTTTTGCCGTTGAGCACCCATCGCTGCCAGTGCAGGGGCTGCGGTGTCGCCCCCCACTGGGCCTTAAACCTGTACGTCCCTTCCCCGGGTGTGGAACGGCCGAAATCAAAAAACCGGTATCCGCGGTCTGCGGCAAACTTTAAAAACGTCCAGTACAGCAGCATATTCGGGCTGAAACGGTTAAACCGCTGCCGGGAGGAGGCCCAGGGGATAGAGACGATACGCTTGTGGCAGAGGATAATGCCGGCAGCCGCTGCTGTCTGATCCGGCATGTAGACAACCCCGCATCCGGCGTTTTCCCCGTAAGCCTTCAGGATCCCGCCCAGCCAGTCTTTACCGTGCACGGGCGAGCCCAGGTCCCGCATATTCTCCGCAAAAACCGGGTAAAAGTCATTTAACAACGCCACCCCGCCCAATCGGGCTGTCAAACCGTCGCGGGCCGGCCTTTTAACCTGGCTGCGAAGCTTGGATTTAAAGCCGGCCAGCAGGGCATCAGAGCTCTCCGGCAACTCAAGCAGCATGCGGACTTTTTGCGGCGGCCGGGGTTTTGGACCGGCGAGCCCGACATTGCCTTCTTGGGCGCCGGCCTTGTCCGGATTTCCGGCCGCCGGCAATGACGGCGACTGCCGGATTTCTATTTTTGAAATGTTGTGCTTCCGCGCATACTCGCAGGCATGGTTGAAAAGGGCCGAAGCAATTTCGGGACGGTCAGCCAGGATACCGCCGGCATCGCAGTACGGCAGGGAAACAAGCTGACCCTTTTTAAACGGCAGATGCACATGAACTATTGGCAGAACACCGCAAACCCGGTTTTTCTCCTCCGCCAAAAAATAGGGGCAGTCAAAGCCATAAGCCGCCTCTGTTGCCTGTTTCCAGGCAAAAAGATGATAGGCGAGGCCCTCCGGGCTGCCGGCTGCATAGGCGTCCCAAATAGAAGCATCGCTGTTTTCCGCCCTTCGAACCTGCAATTTTCTATGCCTTACCCGTTTTCTTGGTTCCTTCAGCCGCTTCAGAAAGTGCGGGGTTACTTTGCCTGTTCCGCCAGCAGCTTCAGGAGGTACGCGGCAACCATCCTGCGGCCCGTCTCATTCAAATGCCCCCCGTCATAAGTGTATGAAGGAACCAGGGCTGCGTATGTGCTGCCATCCATTTCAAATGTTTCCCGGGTGCCATCCGGGCGGGTCGACTCGATCCGGGCGATATCCAGCAGTTTTCCGGAAGCCTCATACTCCCCGCGCACCAGCTCGTTGAATTCATTTCTTTTGATATTGTCCGCGTATTCCCATATGAGCTCCTTGCCGATCAGCTTTTTGATCCAGGTTTTCCAGGAGGTCTTCGTGGTTTTCAGCGGAGCGGTTGTGTGGAGAAAAACGGTATCCGGATAGGCTTTCTGCAGCTCACCCATGGTTTGCCGGTATGACTCAAAAAGTTTGGCAACGTCGGTCTCGCCCTTGATGTCTACATAACAGAACTTGAAAAAAGCGATGTCCGCATTATCTCCCAGCCCGTTGTTTATTTTATTATGGAAACCATCAATCTTTGACTGCCAGTCCCTGTTTTCACCATTGCGGGAGTGGGCAAAAACCGGTTCATCAAAGTCACTTAAATCGCTTGTTTCCTTGATGGTCAAATCAATTGCGTCATTGCCCTCCATGATATCGGCTACGCCATCCATTATATTGAAGCCCACGGATTGATGGCCGAAATAAATTTTTTGATCTGAGACCGGCTTCCATTGCTGGTCAGAAATTCCTTCCAAAATTTTCATGTAAGCCCTGCTATCCTGCATATTGTCTCCGTTGCTGCATGAGAGAATAAACAAAAAACCTGAAATAACGACAATTAATCCAAAACTGAGATGTTTCATCATTCATACTCCTGTGATTTAATCGGAGAGCAGTAGCAGAAGGCACCCGCCTGAACCGCCATTGCTCTCCTGCGGATCATTGGGGTCCGGGGGTTCACCGGTTTCAACAAGGACCTGGCAGGTATCGGTGTCGGAGAGCCCTTCCGAATCGGTCACGGTAAGGTCAAACTCCAGGGTTTCGTCGCTCTCCCCGACTTCAGGGGCGGTAAAGCTTGCCCGGGCGCTGTTCGGCGAGGAGAGCGCCGCCGTGGCCCCTGAGATCTGAACCCAGGCGTAGCCGGCGATATTGCCATCCGGGTCATGCGAGCCGGAACCGTCGAGCGTGACCAGCTCGCCTTCGGAAACTTTCTGGTTCCCTCCGGCATCGGCAGTAGGTGCTGCGTTTCCGGTTTGAAAGGATTCTATGACGTTGACGATTCTTTCGGCAAACAAGGGCCCGGCGGTTTCATTGGCCAGGGTGTTCGGGTGTGAGTCGCTGCTTGAATGGCTGCGCTCAAATTCATACTTCAGGCAGTTCACCTCGCCGTTTGGCGGGTTTGGGTCCTGCTCCGCCACAATGCCCCAGAAATCGAAGATAAATATATTGGGGTGCGCCTGACCGTCTTCGGTCAAAAAATTATTTTTGACCCAGTTAACGAACTGTGCGGCCCTGGCGGCATTATCCGCGTTGGTCGCCAGCCTGTGCCTTGGCGGCAAGGTCCAAACGATAAAAATTGTATCTGTAAAGGTGTCCATTAGATCTCGTAGCGCCCGGTACTGCAGCTTGTAGTTCTCCAGTGTTTTGGTTCTGGAATCGACAGAGCCGGTTCCTGTGCCGGCAACAATATCTGAACCCGGGAAACAGTGCTTGAATATGATCACATCATAATCGGCAGCCATGGAATCCAGGCACTCGATATCCGGGTCACTGGAGTCGCAGGCGCCGTTGATCCAGAGGTTCCAGTAGTCGTAGGGGTAATTGTGCCACGGATAAGAGCCTGTCGGGTAAGAGCGTTCCTGAATCTGGTAATTCGTCCCATTGGCATTGTTGTAATCGCTTATCCATTCCGGGACATCCCCTTCAAGATAGACGTTGCGTCCGGTTGAGTGATGCAGGAAAAGGATCTCCTCGTCAGCCGCCAGGGCAAGCTGGGCGGAGGCCAAAAGCAGCAGGAGCAAAAGACCCGTGCAGCCAATCCATTGTGCTGAAAAATTTCCTTTAAGCATGAATCATCCCCCTCATTTTTTGGTTTTCAGTTGATGGCTTCGTAAAACGTCCAATATCTGCGTTGCGCTGCATCCCTCAAAATTTCACGTACTCTTATGTACGCTGCATTTCTCGGGATTTGCGTCGCCTTGATCTTGAACTTTTTACTTTGCCATCCAAAAACTGAGTTTTTACGATAGCTTTTTCAGTTGATTATAGGCTGCTTCGCATTTCAGGGAATCGATCTTTCCGGCGCCGTTTTTGGGCAAGCTCTTCAAGAAAATAAATTCCGCGGGCACCTGGTGTCTGGGCAAGTTTTGATGGCAATGCTGCTGCAGGTCCTGCGCCACTACTGAATTGTCGAGCGGCACGCAAAGGGCTACCAGGCGATTGCCGGCAAGTTCGTCGGGAACGCCGATGACCGCTGTTTCCACCAGCTTTCTGCTCTGCATGAGGCAGTCTTCAATGTCTGCCGGGTTGACCTTGTGGCCGCTGACTTTCAGGATGTTGTCTTTCCGGCCGGTGATAAAGAAATACCCCTCGTCGTCCTTGTAGGCCAGGTCCCCGGTGCGGTAGCAGCCGTTTTCATCAATGGCCGCTTTTGTGGCCTCCGGGTCCCGCCAGTAACCCTGCATGATGTTGGGCCCTTTGGCCAGGAGCTCGCCGGATTGGCCGTTTTGGACATCCTTTCCGGCATCATCCACGATTTTCAGTTCCACCCCCGGGATGGCCCGGCCGATGGAGCCCATTTTGGACTCAAACCGGGCGGGTTCCAGGTAGCTCAGCCGGGCGGCCGCCTCGGTGGCCCCGTACATGATCACAATCTGGGTATGCGCGGGCAAAACTTCCCGAAGATCCTTTTTGAGCTGGGTGGCCATGTGTCCGCCGGCCTGGCTGCAATAGCGGAGGGCATGGAATTTGTCCCGGTATTTGGCCAGGGGAGAGCGGTGCAGGAGATAAGCATAGGTTGAGGGCACGCCTGAAAAACCGGTCACTTCTTCCTCAGCCATTTGCTTAACAACGTCGGCCGGATATAAAAACCGATTGTTGATAACCACTGTGCCGCCTGCCGCAAAATGGGTGTTTAAAAGCGATTTGCCCATGACATAGAAAAAGGGCAGCACCACCATCTGAATATCTTCGGCAGAGAGAAAAAGGTATTGGCATATGGCGCGCGTGTTGGAAACAATGTTGGCATGGGATAGCATCACGCCCTTGGGTTTGCCGGTGGAGCCGGAGGTATAGATAATGCTGGCCAGGCTGTCAGGTCCAACATTCCCAGGTTCAACCGGATTTGCCTGGTCTTTAATGCAATCCTCGAAAGATAAAACTGGAAAAGAAGATTCTTCCCATTTTTGTTTAGGATTTTTAATAATCAGCAGCTTGAGCTGTTTCTCGCTTAGGGACGCTGCCTTAAGCAGCCGTTCGGATTTAAAAGTGGAGATGACGACTGCGGGCTCAAGGTTTTCAAAAAGTTCATTTAACCCATCCGGTTTTAGAGCGGGATTTATGGGGGCTGCGACACAACCAGCCTTTAAAATACCATAATAGGCGATTATATAATCAACGCTGTTTTCCATTAAAATTGATATGCGGTCGCCCGGGGAAACACCCTTTGCTTTAAGTGAAACCGCCAGATTGTCTGCCTGCTCATTGATCTGACGATAAGACGCCCGAACCTCGTCATGAATCACTGCGGTTTTCCGGGGAAACCGCGATGCTGAATTTTCCAAAAAATGATGGATCATTGGGCCTGCTGGATTACCTGCTTTTTGGAAAGAAAATTGATCAAGTTATTGATGGAATCAAGATTTTCGGGAACCAGTTCTTCATCATCGAGCTGAATGGAAAAGGTTTCCTCAAGGAAGGTGATTAGCTCGAGCATACCTGTGGAGTCGATGATGCCCTCTTCAAGAAATGAGGTGTCATCGGCCAGGCCATCGTCATCGCCAAACAGAAAATTGTCGATTATGAACTGTCTGAGTGTCGTTTTAATGTCTGTCATATGCGCAGCTCCGTTTAACTGTGAAACTTTATCTCAGGGATGTCACCGGCCAACTGGGGCGCCAGGTGAAGATATCGGGTGGTTTTGCGTTTGGTGTCGATATCATCGTATACGCGCTGGACCTGATCCGGGGTGAGGGATACGGTTTCTGCCACCTCGGCTGGTGTATAGCCGTTATTTTTGCCGTAAAGGCATAAATCCATGCGGTCATAAGGCAGGGCAAAGTAGAACTCATCCTGACCCTGGGGCAGGGAATAGGTATCCGTGGTCGGCGGCCGGGTGCGGATTTCTTCCGGGATTTCGAGGTATTCGGCCATCTGGTAAACTTGGGTTTTGTACAGGTGGGCAATGGGCTTGATATCCGCTGCGCCGTCGCCCTGTTTGACAAAAAAGCCCTGATCGTATTCCAGGCGGTTGGGCGTGCCGGTAACCGCGTAGTTAAGGCGGTCGGCATGGTAGTATTCCAGCATTTTCCGGGTGCGCTGCTTAAAGTTGGTGGCGGCCACGATTTCCAGGTAGGCGTTAAGCGGAAGCCGTTTTTTGATCTGCTCACCGCCTTCCGGCGGCTGCGCAACTATGGAAAACAGGCTGAAGCCTTTGCTTTCCATGATGTCCGAGATAACAATTTTGGATTTCCAGCCTTCCCCGTATTCCGGGATGACCTTTTGAACAGCCGCATCATAGCGGCGGTAGAAGTCAAAGGCTTCGAGAACGGCGGATATGTCATCATAGACGGTCTGAATGCCAAGATGTTGGGCCACTTTGCCGCTTAATTTCAGGGTTTCGGATGCGGAATGCCGCTCGGGCATTTCAAGCCCAAATACTTTTGATGCGCCAAGGGCTTGAACAGCCAGGGCCGCTGTTACGCTGCTGTCTATACCGCCGGATAATGCTACCACCAACCCACGGCGCTTGAGATCTTGGCGCATGATTGAGCGGATGGCGTCTGCAATGCGAGCGGTTTCTTTTTCGGGGTCAAGCTTTAGCAGATCTTTTGAAAAGGGGGGCATGGGATCTCCGAATAACTTTATCGGGTTTGGCCGGGTGAGTTTTATGGCTATCAAAATTTTTGATAAACTGCTCGTGAATTATTTGGGTGGAAAGTATGCCTACCACCGCCATATTTTCAGACTCGCTGCCGGGGCCGTTTTCCCTGGACAAGCATTTTCGGAAAAGATGCCGGACCTTTTTCAAGTCAAAAATACCGGCTGAGGCGAGTTGGTCCTCGCAGATAAGGTCGCCCATCGGGTCGCCGCTGCTGAAAAAAGCCTGGCCAACCGGCGCCCGGTAAGGCTGCTTGGGACGCCGGGTGATGTTTTGCGGTAGTTGATCCTTGAAGGCCCTCTTCAACAGATATTTTTCATCCAGCCCGTGAATTTTCCAATGGGCGGGCAGACGGGCGGCAAAATCGATAAGCCGGTGGTCCAAAAACGGCACACGGAGTTCCACAGAATTGGCCATAGCCATCCTGTCTCCCTGGGAGGTCAGCAGGTAGTTGGACATAAACAAATCCATCTCCAGCCACTGGGCGCGGGCGAAGCTGTCGCGCCTGGTAAAATCCCCGGGCAGCCGGGCGGATATGTCCGAGACAGGATTCTCATTTTTCAACTCATCAAGCATCTCTTTATTAAAAAAGGTGGTGCAGCGTTGTGTGTTTGCCCAGCGTTTTCGATGAGACATCAAAGGATCGTCCAAATCTTTCCGGGTAACAGAGAAAAATTTCTGCAGAAAAGCCCGGTTCCGGGAAGGATTTTCGAAAATATAGGGATAGAGCCTCTCCAGCAAAAGAGGGCGGTACTTGGAATCGGGTTGGCGGGCCCAGAATGACCGAATTTTGGCCTCTTTAAAAATGTTATAGCCGCCAAACACCTCATCCGCCCCTTCTCCCGTCAACACCACCTTGAAGCGGTTGTCTCTCACAAATCCGGACAGCATATATAAGGGGACGGGACCGGTTCGCAAAAGGGGCTTTTCACAATGCCAGATGACTTTTGAAAAATTCTCCCTTACCTCCTTATTAGTAATGCGGGTCGGATGGTGATCCGTTTTAAGGGATTGGACCATTTCGGTTTGAAAGGCGGCCTCGTCAAAGGCTTTTTCTTCAAACCCGATGGAGAAAGTTTTGAGGCGGTTGTTGAATTTTCCGGCGATTATTGAGGTAAGGACCGATGAATCAAGGCCGCCCGAAAGATAGGCGCCTACGGGCACATCAGCTCTAAGGCGCAGCCTGACGGCATCTTCAAGGATATTTCGAAGCTCGGCTTCTGCTTCTTCAATGGTGCCTGCCCACCGCTGTTCCGGCGTATAATAAGGAATATGCCAATAGGGCTGCTGCAGCCCCGGATCTGATCCCTCTTTAATGATCATAAAATGGCCGGGGCATAGGGCGTTAATATTTTTAAAAATGGTCCTCGACCCAATGGTCGTCCAGCAGGTAAAAATCTGCTTAAGGGATGTAAGATCGATTTCCCTTGCTGCTTGGTCATCCATAAACAGCGCTTTTATCTCTGAAGCAAAGAGGAGCCTGCCGTTATGGAATGTGTAATAAAGCGGGCAAATGCCCACCCGGTCTCTGGCAAGAAAAAGTTCTTTTTTCCGGACATCCCAGATGGCAATGGCAAACTGACCATTGAGTTCAGAAAGACAGCCGCTGCCCATTTCCTCGTATAAATGGACGATGACTTCGGTATCGGTTTGGGTGGTGAACCGGTGGCCTTGTTTTTCAAGATCGCTTCTTAATTCTGTATAATTGAATACTTCGCCGTTATAGACAATCCATAATGTTTTATCCTCGTTTGGAATCGGCTGTACGCCGCCTTCCAAGTCGAGGATGCTCAGCCGGGCCTGCCCCATATGAATATGATCATCGAAATAAACCCCACTTTCATCCGGGCCTCTGTGTTTCAGAATGGATATCATCCGAAGGATTATATCTTCTGAAAGGATATCGTTTGAGGATGAGTTTAATATTCCGGCAATGCCGCACATGGATATTTCCTAAAGTCTTCAACTACTCTGGCTTTGCAATCGTAAACTCCCTGGAAGTATTCCCCCCCGGGCCACCGCCCGGGACCGAGCCTATAAATAACTTTAAAGGCACTAAGGCACTGAGGCACTAAGGCACTGAGTTTGTATAACCGTTGAACCGTGAACTGTGAACCGTGAACTACGTATAAGCATAACGGCTTGATTTCATTCGCCTAATGCCTAATACCCAAAACCTAAAACCCGTGAAGTTACTTGGAAGGCTGAAGCCTTCCGCTACATCGCCCGTGCCAGTTGATGATGAAATAGCTGTGAAGTTAACCAATACATGCCTTTAATTGCAGCAAGACGCACTCCGTCCCCTTCGGGGGCACCCCGTTTTTGCCCCTTACAAGGAAAGTGCTTAAATATTCAACACTTAAATTTAGGTCAACAGATTATGCCGTTTCCAGCTTAATCTGGTTGCCCCCCGCTCCAGGATTGGGCAGAGGAACAAATTCAAAATCATTTAAGAGCCGTTCAAGGCGGCCCATGGTTTTTCCAAGGTTATTGTAATGTCTGAACTTAGAAAAAATCCGCGCCTGTTTGAATCTGGGCTGCCCACTATCAATTTCCCATGGATGGAGATAAAACACAAATGGTTGTTTTTCTATTTTATTTATTCTTTTTAGGGCAAATTTTGTAAACCAGTAAGGATACAGGCGAAAGTATCCGCCGCCGGCAACCGGTAAATTTTTCCCGAAAAAAACGGCTGTGGAAATCGGGTATTCATCAATCTGCTGGGACTCTAATTTATAATGGAACCGGGGGGAACCCGGGAGTCCGTAAATGTCATGCATGATTGGAAAAATGCTGGAATCCGTGGTAAAGCCCAATTCCTTTAAAATATCAAAGGCCCACAAGGATTTTCTGGTAATTGAGTAACTGGGCGCCCGGTAGGATGTAACTTTTCTGTTGCTGATTTTTTCCAGGATGGTCTTAGCCTTAAGCGTGTCTTCCCGGAACTCTTCAGGGGTAAGATCATAGACTTTCCTGTGCCAGTAGCTATGGCAGCCGATCTCGTGGCCATCAGCCAGGATGTGATGGACCACCTCCGGGTGCTTTTCGGCAATCCAGCCCACTATGAAAAATGTTGCAGATACCCTGTATTTTTTGAGCAGCTGCAGAATCGGCGAAATATTCGCTGAAACTCTTGGTTCCATGGCGTCCCAGTCGCTTGAAGAGATAATATCTTCAAATGCCGACACCTGAAAATAATCCTCAACATCTATGGTCAGATAATTCTGCATCTATTGGGGCATATCTAATCTATGGGCGCCACATGGTCCGCATCAATTTCAACGGAGATGGACTGCATGATACTTTTAACCGAAAGCACCCGCCTGTAGTTATAGAAAGGGCCATTTGAAAACTTTTAAACTGATATTTCAAAAAAAATCGCTTTGCAATGGTCTCACTGCAAAGCGATTTTATCTTATAGTTTGATATATGATATCAAAACTTTCTTAATTTACGGCGCCCAATAAAAGCTAATCCCGCAAGGCCTGAACCCAGCAGTAACATGGAAGCCGGTTCAGGAACCGGTGTGGCGTTATTGCCAAAACTTTCGCTGCCGCCACCCTCAAAGCCCTGAACCTTAAGGCCGAGCCGCAATCCCCCGTCGTCTCCCCCGAGTGACAAGGCGGTAATTAAACCCTCGTAATTTAACCCAGCGCTAAGACTAAACACCATACCCAGGGTTTCTCCACGATCAATGCCAAATGTAAACAACGCGTTGTCCTCAAACGAATTAATACCCACATATAATTGGGATTCCCCTGCTGAGGAGTCTGAAGAGTTGTTGTCATTAATATTCTCAAACGAAAAACGGAGCGCATGGGCCTGGGCAGCCCCGAGCACCAGCAATGTGCCAAGCAATACACCTAATAATCTAAATTTAATTTGGGTATTCATGATCGCCTCCATAAGTGTTTTCTGAACCGCTGAAAATTTTATTGCCGGAGCGTATTCAGCTGATTAGGTTATACTTTTTTCTGTCAACGTTAGAAGCAATGAAAGCAATTAAGGTGCCAAAAATTTCTAAACCCATATAAAACTGGCATTTTAATATTCCGGCAATATTTAGATGGGAAGATTATGTTTTTTAACAGGCATTTAAGCGGATTTATTTTTCTTAAAGCAAGCGGCTGCGGGATTATTTTCAGCTTCATAACAGCCAAACTTAAAAACAAAATTCCGGAAATCCGGACCTTGAATCCGGATTTCCGGAAAAAACTCAAAAAACCTGAAATGTGAAGAGTCCGTTTTTCCGGAAATTGACCCTATTGCCACTCACCTTCCATGGCAAGCTCGAGAGCCCTCTGGCTGTATTTGTCTCTGAACTCAAGCCCGGCCTCTATTTTATGATCGTTGCCATCAATTTTCCGATGCCATCTCAGTGAGGCAAGACCCTGGAAGCGAGGAATCAGGAAATCATCGTCAAAATCGAATAACAGCAGGGTGTTCGCCGGAATTTCCTTGTCGAGGGCTATTCGCATGCCTCCCTCGCTGTAATCGAGGGTTAAGGCCATTTCAACAAAATCTCCGACCACAATACCCTGGGGACTGGAGGTGCGGATCAAAACTTTTTTCTGTTCATTCAACCGCTTAAAGGCCCGTCTGTTTTCCGGATCGCCGGAGGTATTGTTTTTTTCTAACCCCCATCGGACAGAATTGTTTATAAATGGAGCATTCCTCATACATGGAACTCAGGCAACAAGTCGATATATGCACCCTGGGGGGCAAATAAATACCATCCGTGCTTGAGCTGCATGAGTTCATTTCCTTTACGAAATACGGACAAATCCTCTCCCACTCTCCTCCTGAATTCTCCATGGAAAATCCTTGCGTTTTAATCGAATTTTTTGGTTGCACCTAAACGCATACTTTCCATGCAAAAAGAAAGCCAAAGCTGATTATTTTTTATAGTCCTTTGGGTTAATGCTGTATCTTTTCATTTTTTCATAAAGAGCGGTTTTGGAAAGATTCAGATAACGGCACATGATATCCGTTTTTCCGTCAAATGCCTCTAACGCATGGCTAATAACTTCTGCTTCAAAAAAAGACACGCTTTCCTTTAGGGGACGGTCAAGAAATTTATTTACAGGGATGGCAGCCAAAACCTCTTCTTTTCCGGACTCATTTTCTTTTAATTTGATCCCCAGGCTATTCGGCAAAATAATACCGTTCCTGGAAAGCAGCACCGCGCGCTGCATGGCATTTTCCAATTCCCGCACATTGCCGGGCCAATCATATGCCAGCATTTTTTCCACAACACTGTCGGGCAGAAAAGTAACCTGCTTATTGAATCGCTCACGAAATTTTACCAGAAAATTGATGGCAAGCAGCACAATATCATCTTTGCGCTTGCGCAAGGGAACCTGGTACAAATTAAAAACGTTAAGTCGGTAATAAAGGTCTTCCCGAAAAATGCCGGCTTCAACCAATCGGCTCAAGTCTTTGTTGGTGGCCGCGATAATCCGGACATCCACCGAAGTGGGCCGGTTAGAGCCCACCCTGAAAATCTCGCCTTCCTGAAGTACCCGAAGCAAGGACGTCTGCATTTTCGGGCTGACATCCCCGATTTCATCAAGAAAAATCGTACCGCCGTCAGCTTCCTCAAATTTACCCTTATGCGGCCCTTGCGCCCCAGTAAAAGCTCCTTTTTCATAACCAAAAAGGTCACTTTCAAGTAAACTTTCGGCCACCGCAGAGCAGTTAAACTTCAGGTACCGTTTGTCCGCGCGGCCGCTGTGCCTGTGCACCAGATCCGCCACAAGCTCCTTGCCGGTCCCGGATTCACCGGTAATAAGAATTGTGGCGTCAGAGGGGGCTACCTGGTATATCAAGTCCCGCAGCTTTTGAATCGGTTTGCTCTCCCCCATCATTTTATCTTTGCCGACAAACCGCTCTGTTTCCTTCTTGAGATAATTCAGCTCCCGATGCAGCTGCCGGCGTTGAGTTTCATTTTTTCTTAGAAGCGCTATCTTTTCCTCAAGAACTTTTTCGATATTTTTGTTGTACCTTTCAATCTCCATTTCATGCAGCTTTTTCTGGGTAACTTCCCTCATTACCAGTAAAATAAGATTATCATCGCGATAGCCTTCAAAAGGGACATAACTGTATTCCACGAAAAAATCATCACTGATCTTTCTTTCCAGCAACTCGCCATATTGCTTCTGGGGATTCTGACAATTAAATGGGCACATTGCCTCGCCACATGGATGATCAAGCCCGAAGATGGCTCGGTAGCATGTCTTGCCATGCTGATCACCAAATCGGGATACAGCTGCCGCATTCATTCGCTCCACCACCAGATCCCCTGTTATAATCAGGAGCATGTCCGGCAGCAGATCAAATAAAGCCTTGGTATTTTGGGACAGCCGGGAAACTTCCTTTTGGGTATCCAGCAGCGCATCCGACATGGAAACCACCTTACGGTCTAAGATTCACGGTTTAAGGTGTAAGCAAGGAACTGATCAGACTCAGTCCCGCGCAAGCGTGAGGGTTCTGGTACTCGTAATCGTACTCGGGGAATTTAAAGGCCGATTACGAGCACGAGTACGAGTACGAATCATAAGTTACCTTCTGCAAAATTGCCATCATGACGACATAACCGCTTTTTACAAAACCGCGGCTTGGTTTTATCGGGCGCCTTTTCGGAACAAAACCACTTTAATGGTCTGAAAGATGGTTAACAAGTCGAGGGCGATCGACAAATTTTTAATATAATAAAGGTCATATTCCAGCTTGCGCAATGCATCTTCCACAGAAGCGCCATAGGGGTAGTTGATTTGAGCCCACCCGGTGATGCCGGGCTTTACGTGATGCCGATTGCCATAAAATGGGATCTCTTTTACCAGGCTCTCGACAAAAACCGGCCGCTCGGGTCTGGGGCCGACAAAACTCATATCTCCTTTAAGCACGTTGATTAATTGGGGAAGCTCATCAATACGGGTTTCCCTGATAAATCGACCGAATTTTGTCACGCGGGCATCCCCTGCCTGGGCCCAGACAGGCCCCTCTTGCTCCGCGCTTTCCTTCATTGACCGAAATTTTATGAGTTCAAAAATTTTTTCGTTTTCGCCGACGCGCTTCTGCCGGTAAAAAACCCCCCCGGCGGATTCAAGCTTAACAATCAAAGCGGTTAGGAAGAAGATGGGCAAGGATATCAGGAACAGACTTGAAGCGGCCACAACATCTAAAGCTCGTTTTAACATTCGTTTAAATCGCCCGATATGGAAACCATCTGAAAAGATCAACCATGACGGATTAATTCTTTTTACCGGTACTTTTCCTGTAAGCGCTTCGTAGAACCTCGCCCCGTCCAGGATTTCTATTCCGATAAACTTATATTGTATCAGTTCATGCAATGGCACGCCTCGTTTTTCGTCCAAGGCGACTACGATTTTTCCTATTTTTCTATTGGTACAAAGCTTTGTCAGTTCTTTAAAATCCGAAAATATGGGTCTTCCTATATTCCTGCTGCGGGGATTCCCGTCTGCCGCAAACAAGGCCTCGATTTTAAAGCCGCAATCCTTTTGTCCGTCTATTGCCGATATTATTTCTTCTGCGAATTCGCCGGCCCCGATCAAAGCCACAGGCTGGACAAACATCCGTTTTTCAAGAATCTTGAAATATAAAAACCGCCAAAAAAAAACCGCCAAACCAACACCGGCCAATCCGGACACAAAAATCCGGCTGGGCATGGTCAGAAATGGAAAAAGAAAATAAATTAAGGCCAATACAATACACCCCAGGCCGAATGCCTGAATCACATTTAAAAAGTGGTCCGGGAGGCGAGGGATAACATGCAGATCGTAAAGATCCGAATAATAAAAAACCAGCTGGAAGACAAAGGTGACAACCAGCGCCCGCAGCAAATAAAGCGAGAACTGGCTTTGAAATTCTAAAAAACCGACCCAGAACAGAAAAACGCTGTTGATGATGAGAAAAATGATCCCCGATTCCCCAAAAACGAACAGCAGGTTTCTCCATGGATAGTACTTACTAAATAAATACGGCATAGGAAAAAATCCGAGACAGTAAGGCGCTAAGTTTTTGATTTTTTTAACCTAACACCTAATACCCAAAACCTAATACCCAAAGCTCCTTAGAATCCTCAAGGCGATAGGTACCAACTTCATAACATTTCCCCAAAACCCTAATAATATTTGTAACGGCTATACCCGTAATACATTTTTTTATTAATAAACGCGGTGAACTTATCCTCAGGACAGGCGTTATATACAAGCCCGACAATTTTGTCCGGGCCTACGGCTTCCACAAACTTTTTTACCTGTTCTTTTTTGGCTATCCCGTGGCGGATGACCAGGATCAAACCATCCACGTGATTTGCCAGAACACTTGTTTCAGAGGCGACTATGTTAGGGGGGCTGTCAAAAAGCACCATGCGATCCGGATAATGCTCAGAGAGCTCACTAATAAGCCCGATCATCTTGCCGGAACTCAACAGCTCCGATGGATTCTTTGGCGGCTTTCCGCAGGGAATCAATGAAAGCTTGGGCTGAGCTGTCTTTCTGACAAGAAGGGATAAATCAATATCCTCCTGCAAGTAATCGACAAGCCCGGTTTCATTGGAAATGCCGAAAAGCCAGGCAAGAGTAGGGCGCCGAAAATCGCAGTCCAGCATTAAGGCCTGATGCTCCATATCCTGTGAAAGCGCAACGCCCAAATTAGCACAAACAAACCCCTTGCCTTCTCCGGGCATCACACTGGTTACCAGAATCGTTCTGGGCTGATGCTCTGAGTATAACAGGCGGGCCCGAAGCCGGCGGAAGCTTTCAAAAATTTGGGATTCGGGGGCGGTGGAAATCTGCAGCCGCTCATCCCAGGTAGCCCGGCTATGGGCCATATGCACCGGGTCCACTTTAGCGAAGGCCTGATCTGATATCTTATCAAGGACAGACAGGTGGCGCCCGCCGGGGCTTTCGACTTGATTTTTCCGGGGAAAAGATTTTTCAAAGGCCTTTGTCAATTTGCCCATGCTTGTGCTCCTGGCAAACAATTTCAAAATTTAAATAATTAGTGCCCCCTGGCTCTGAAAATAAACTGCCGCCCCGATCAGGGCAAAAAGCCAAATGGCGAAAGAACAATACCAGACAATATTTTTTATCCTGTTACGCCTTTTTTCCGATTCCGTGACAATCAAGGGAAGCACAGCGGCCACAGGAATCTGCAAAAAAGCCTCGACTTCCTGCCGGTCTTTGAAAGCAGGATTCAAAAAATCCGTGCCCATCAATATTCCGCCGCCAACTGCCAACCCAAGCGCAATGGAGACCAATAAAATTTTGGGAAAAGGGCCCTTAACCGGCGTATTGGGCAAAAATGCGGAATCGACGATCTTAAACCGGCTGCCCTGCTGCCGCTTTTCAAGACCCTCGGCCGCCTCGGCGGCCAGGCTCTGCGAAAGGAGTTCATCGTGATAACTTCTCAGTTCATCATAATCCCTTGTCAAAGCGGCCCATTCCGCCTCCCGCACCGGGGCTGCATCTATCCATTCCTGATAAGTTCCAATCTGCTCGCGAATATTTTTGCTCTCTTTTCTCAAGTTCTCGAGATCCAGATCGATTTCTTTGAGTTGAAGCGTCAATTCCCGTATTCGCGAATCCCCGGCCTCAACCTCAGGGCTCTCATCACTCTCGCCCTGAGCCCCAAATTGCCCCTCAATCTCTGATTCAAGGCTGCTGATCCGTTTTTCAATGCGTTTTACGCTGGGATGCTCTCTCGTATATCTAGCCAGCAATTCCTGCCGCCTGCTGCGCGCCTCTGCAAGTTGAGCGGCGGCTCCCTGCCCTTCGGAATCGGCGCCTGAAGCCCCTGAGCCCGTCCCCTCGGCCATCATATTCCTTCTGAGTTCAAGCTGCTCGGAAATAAGCAGACGGGTTTGCTCAAGATTATGAATATTCGATTGAATCGCCTGAAGCTGCTCCTGCAGCGCATTGAGTCGATTCATATTGGATTCCCGCTGCTGGGGCATCTCATTATAATGTTTCAGTTTATAATCCCGCATCTGGGCTTCTTTTTCATGAAGCTTTTCCTTGGACATGCGGAGCTCATCCTGGATATAGCTGGCTCTTTCTCTAGCCTGCTCCTCGCGCATCCGCAGGTTTTCTTCTATAAATTTTGACGCCAGGGCATTGGTTACCTGTTGGGCCTTCTGGGGATCATTGTATTTAAACGAAACACTGAAGACATTTCCCCTTCCCCGGTCCACATTGACTTCAACATCGTTTTCGCGCAGTCGCTCCATGATGTTTTCCAAGGGGAATTCCTTCTGCATACTGGGATACAAACTGAATTGCTTAATAATATCCTCGAGATTTTTTCTGCTTAACACCTGCTGCGTCACCGTATTGACCATCTCTTCAAACCGCATTTCCTGGCGGGGTGCGGACCGGGTGGGATTGATATTCTGTTCCTGGTAGATAATTGACGCGCTTGACTGATAAATGTCCGGAATACTTATATAGTAGGGAATAGCGGCGGTAACAGCCAAAAGAAGACAAACAATAATCAGCTTATGCCCTCTGATTAACAGATTCAGGTACTTACCTAAAATATCTAGCTGTGATTGCTGGGCACTCATTCTTGCCTTTTATTTGAATTGGTTTTACGGGACAACAATTGTGTCGCCCGGTTTGATCTCAATATTCTGCTTTGTATTTTTGCCATCCAAAAAATCCTCATAGTTAAAATAAGTCAATTTTTCAGATGTATTGGGGGCGCCTACGATCATAATTCTTGACTTCTTGGCCCATTCAAGAAACCCCCCTGCATTGGCGATGGCCTGAAGCACTGTAACCTGGCGATCTAAGCTGTATCGACCCGGCTCTTCAACCTGCCCTACGATATAATAAACCTCTTCTCTGGCTTCAGCAAGGATCACCGTTACATCCGCCACCTCGATAAATTTTTTGAGTTTTCGGGTAATCTTTTCTGCAAGCGCTTCCGGGGTTTCCCCCGCTGCTACTAAATCGCCTATCAATGGCAGAGAAATTCTGCCATCGCTGCGCACCGTAACAGCCTGGGAAATATCGGGCTCCTCATAGACAAAAACATTCAATACATCGCCGACACCAAACTCATAAACATCATCGCCGGGCTTTGAATTTTGCGCTTGCGCCTCAAGAACCGAAGCATTACCCAAAAAAATTGCCGCGGCCAGAAAAATTGAAATAAAGACAAGCCGCATACTCAACATTCCCTCACCAAAACAGACATACTTCAACGCCTTATTCCGCGAAAAAACCATACACCCCACTCCGTCTTATTGGATTGACATTTTTGCCGAGCTCGTAGGCGTTCTAATTGACTTGAAAAAATATTATAATAGAATTAAAATGAATTTACAAATGCTAAATTGACTCAAAAACAATAATTTAGGATACCATATGAAGAGTAAAAGCAAATTTATCAGCGTCAATCTTTCCTTGCTTGTGTGCATTCTATTTGCTGGCGCATGTGCCGATATAGAAGAAAAAAAGGCTGATCATTACCAAAAAGGCCTTGAATATTTAAACGCCGAAAACCACAAAGCAGCCATTATAGAATTTCGCAATGCTGTAAAGATTGACCCGAAATATGCCGATGCGCGCTATCATCTGGGCCTTGCTTATTTGAAAGACATACAGCCGGGAAAGGCTCTGGGGGAACTTAAACGGGCTGCCAGCCTCGACCCGGAAAATACAGATGCCCTCTTAAAAACCGCAGAAATTTACTTTCTGGGCGAAAATCTTAATAAAAGCCGGGAAAATATTGAAAAGATTCTATCTGTGGATAAAGAATTGTCAGATGCCTATGCCCTGCTTGCACAGATAGAAGCCAGGGAAAAAAATATTGATGCTGCTGAGAAGGCCATCCGGAAAGCTCTGGAATTGAGCCCCGACAATAGCCCCTATCGTGTCATTCACGCCCGGATATTGAGCTCCGCAAACCGGATCAGTGAGGCGGAAAAGGAATTTAAGAAAGCGGCGGAACTTAACTCAGATGCCAAGTACCTGAAAGAACTTGCAGCGTTCTATCTCACCCAGGGAAAAGATTCCAAAGCAGAGAAAATCCTTAAATCCCTGATAGAAGAAAAACCTGACGATCCGACAAGCTATGTGAACCTGGCCAAATTTTATTTGAACAAAGGCCGTCATTTGGAAGCGGAGCAAAGCATTCTCGCGGCGATTGACAATTTTCCGGATTCAGATAAAATCCAAGCACTTTTGGCCGAGTTTTACCGCACAACCAACTCTCCGGAAAAAGCGGAAAAAGCCTATAAAGAAGCTATCAGCAAATCGGAATCCCCTGAGGATCTTAAAGCCATGCTGGCGGATTTTCATTATGAGAGCGGAAATTTTGAACTGGCCCAAAAAGCCATTCAAACGGTCTTATCCGATAGCCCCCAGCATTCCATGGCAAGCCTTGTCAAGGCCAAACTCCTTATACGCGAGAAAAAACCCGAAGATGCGCTGAGCATCCTTGAGCGGCTTATAGAAAAATCCCCGGGGTGGCCGGAGGCTTATTATCTCAAAAGCCTGGCCCATCTTAACAAGGGAGAGATTGCGCTGTCATTGGATGCAGCTAAACAGGCAGTTAAATATGCGCCGGACGACGCTGATGCACGAACCCTGCTGGCCCAGAATAGGTTTTTAAAACAAGATTTTGAGGGGGCCAAAAGCAATGCGGCAGAGGCTTTGCAGCAGGCGCCTGGCCATCTCCGTGCCGGAATGATTCTTGCGAAATCCTTTTTATCCCTTGGAGAAATTGAGAACGCAAAAAATTTACTCGAAAAAATGGCCTCCCTTGCACCTGAAAATGTTGAAATACTCCACATTAAAGCAAAAGCCGAGTTGGCGCAGAACAATATTTCGGAAGCCCGGGACGAGCTTGAAAAAATACTGAATTTAGATCCGGATTTCAATCCGGCATTGGCAGCCCTCAGCAAACTGCTCATCCAACAGGGGAAAACCGATCAAGCCATCGCCACAGTTCAACAGCAGCTTCAAAAATCCCCAAACAATCCACACCATATGTTACTGCTCGCAGATTTGCTGAATTCATACGGCAACTCTCCGGACGAAGCGCTAAAACTGGCTGAAAAAGCCAAAGCAATTGATCCGGAAAATCCGCGCGCCTATACCATGGCAGCAAAAATTTTGGCTGGAAAGGGAGAAATCGACCAGGCGACCGAGAAATACATACAAGTTACCCGGAAAAAACCCGATTTTGCCGAGGGCTACATGGCCCTGGGAACCCTTCTTGAAGAGGCAGGCGACCGCGAGGGCGCCAAAAAGGCTTACTCAAAAGTGCTTGAATTGGAACCCGACTTCGCCGCCGCCGCCAATAATCTTGCATGGCTGATGGCCAACAGCCCCGGGGGGGATCTTGGTGAGGCTTTGCGTTTGGCGCTCTCGGCCAAAGAAAACGCACCGGACGATCCCTATATTATCGATACCCTCGGATGGGTGCATTACAAGCGGGGCGCCTATAAGCTGGCGCTAACCCAGTTCAGCATGGCCACGGAAAAACAGCCCGACATACCCATCCTGCGCTACCATCTGGCACTGGCGCTCTATGCTGACGGGCAGACAGCCAGAGCAAAAGAAGAATTAAAAAAATGCCTTGAACTAGGAAAGGATTTCCCGGAATACGCTGATGCGCAAAAATTGCTGAACAAAATCAAATAAAAGAGGAGCAAGCGCTCTAAAAGGTATAAATTTTTTTCAACATCGAAATCTGATACCACAATCCTAAAGCAAATCGTTTTCAAAGAGAATGTCGACCGATATTAAATCTCAGATTTATTTAAATTAACTAACAAATCAAGAAGCGGCCTAATACTTTCATCGTTTACCTCATGTCGAATCCGCTCCAGTTCAGTGATGAGTTCTCTTGAGAATATATTTTTCGATTCAGAATCGCCAGATGAAATCAATTCATTGGGATCCAAAGCTCCTTGGTGAATTCTGTTTAATAAAAGACGAACACCATTTGACCGTTTTATATTCAAATCATCCATTTTTTCGCGGAATTTTTTTTCATCAATCGATGCAAACTTTTCAAAGGCCTTTACCGCCTCTGTTTTTGGATTCGCATCTTTTAAAGTAGTTTCTTGGTTAACCGGGCTATCATTTTTTTCCGATACTGATTTATATGACGTTGAATTGTCATAATTTTGCGTTTTTCTATTTGAACTGGAAAGATCAATTTCTTTAACACATTCTTTGACAATACCCTTTTTTATTTTTCTGGCGGACTTGATGAAGCCGGTCAATAGCGCGCGATCGGCAATGATATTTATTAATCGCGGATACCCTTTGGAGAATCGATAAATTTTTCGTATCGCACTTGCTTTAAAAATTTTTCTGGTCGCCCCGGCAAAAGATAGACGGTATTCAATATATTTTTGCGTCTCCTTCAGCGATAGCGGCAAAATATTAAAATTTACCTCGATTCGCTGCCTGATGGCCCTGTTTTCAGGGCGAAGGAGAATATCATTGAACTCAAGCTGACCGACAAAAAATATGTTGATGAGCTTTGTGCCCTTTTTTTCAATATTTGAAAAAAGCCGGATCTCTTCCATTAGTGCCGGGCTTAACAATTGACATTCATCAATGATCAATACCACACGTCTACCCTGGTAGTAGGCATTAGATAAAAAATCATTAAAAGCGTTAAGGAAATCTCCCTTTGTTTCAAACGCCGCTGACAATCCATACAGTTTCGCCAGGTAATTAAAAAAATCAAGCGGCTCGAAAACCGGATTGTGAATCACCGCTACCTGGTCATTCTTATCAAGCATCTGGAGAAATGCATTGACAATAGTGGTTTTTCCGACCCCTACATCACCGGTTAAAAGCAAAAAACTTTTATTTTCCAAAAGTCCGTATTGAAGTGTGGCCAAGGCTTCCCGGTGCTTCTCGCCAAGCCAGAGAAACTCGGGGTCCGTATTAATCTGAAACGGTTTCTGTGTGAGCCGATAATGTTCGAGATACATGTTGCTTCCTTAAACTATATTGACCAAAATCTTTAACATTATAACTTGGGACTAGGTTTTGGGTATTAGGTAATAGGTATTAGGTTTTAGGTTTTGGGCATTAGGTATTAGGTTAATGAAATCAAAAAGTTATGGTCGGCACGGTGGCCGACCCTACGATGAATCGGGTTTTTCCCCATTCGTAGGGCGGGCCACCGTGCCCGCCTGAAAAATAGATAGAACAAATTTACCGTGCCTCCGTGCCTTTAAAGTTATTTATAGGCTCGGTCCCGGGCGCACGGCCCGGGGGGAATACTTCTAAATATACCCATCCGGATTCTTGGACTGCCAGCGCCAGGTATCCCGGCACATGGCATTAATATCCAGTTCCGCTTTCCAGCCCATCTCCGCCTCGGCAAGCGACGGATCCGCGTAGCAGGTCGCAATATCGCCTTCCCGGCGGGCCGTGATTTTATAAGGTATCGGTTGACCGGACATTTTTTCAAAGGCTGAAATCATTTCAAGCACGCTATAACCTCGGCCGGTCCCCAGGTTATAAGTTACCAGCCCCGGGTTTTTCTTAAGTTTATTCAGTGCGCAGATATGGCCGGCAGCCAGATCCATTACATGGATATAATCCCTGACCCCTGTGCCGTCAGGGGTCGGATAATCGTTGCCGTATACGGACAACTCCGGCAGTTTGCCCACCGCCACCTGGCTGATAAACGGCATCAGATTATTGGGAATATCATTGGGGTCTTCGCCGATCATTCCGCTGGGATGGGCGCCGACCGGATTAAAATATCTGAGAATGGCGATATTCCAGTTCTGATCGGCCGTATAAAGATCGCGCAGAATATTTTCAATATGGAGCTTGGTTTGCCCATAGGGGTTTGTCGGACAGACCGGAAAAGTTTCTTTGATGGGCACCCTATCGGGCTCACCGTAAACCGTGGCCGAGGAACTGAATACAATGTTTTGCACCCCATAGGCATTCATTAACTCCAATAATACCAGGGTGCCAGCGATGTTATTCCAGTAATATTTTAAGGGCATTAAAACCGATTCACCGACCGCCTTAAACCCTGCAAAATGAATCACCGCATCAAACGAATGGGCCTCAAATACTTGTGCCAGCGCTTTTTTATGCGTCAAGTCGGTGCAGGCAAATTCCAGATTGCGGCCGGTGATTTCCTGGATGCGCTCTAACGGAACCCGCTTGCTGTTGGATAAGTTATCCACCACGCACACATCATAGCCTGCCTCAAGCAGCAAAAGGCAGGTATGACTTCCGATATAGCCCGCTCCGCCGGTAACAAGTATTTTCATTTAGTTCGCGCGTAAAGTCTGTTAAAAATTTTTGTGCTTACCCAAAATAATCAGTTTTTAAATTTAACACTTTTAAGCCTTCAAGAAAACCCGGAAAAGGAGAACCGCAAGTTCTTTGGAAGTATTCCCCCCGGGCCGTGCGCCCGGGACCGAGCGTATAAATAACTTTAAAGGCACTGAGGCACGGTAAATTTGTTCTATCTATTTTTCAGGCGGGCACGGTGGCCCGCCCTACGAATGGGGAAAAACCCGATTCATCGTAGGGTCGGCCACCGTGCCGACCATAAATTCTTGATTTCATTAACCTAATACCTAATACCCAAAACCTAATACCCGTGAAGTTACTTAGAGGAAATATCGTAACCTAATCCGCATCATCCGTCTTGGCTGCCTGCCAGATCGCCTCCTTTTCATCCATCGGCATTTCGGACAGCCGTTTGCCGGCCTGCGCCGCGGTTTTTTCAATCGCATAAAACCGGTGGGCGAATTTCCGGTTGGAACGCCGCAACGCCGCCTCCGGGTCGATATCCAGTTTTCTGGCCAGATTGACGACGGAAAACAGGATATCCCCGATTTCCTCGGCCATATCCCGGCTGCTTTCCCCGTCCATGGCCGCAGAGAGCTCAGCCAGCTCTTCATCGATTTTTTCCCGGACCTGGGCCGGATGCTCCCAGTCAAACCCCACCCGGCTGGCGGTGGATTGAATCTTTAGCGCATACAAAAGCGCCGGCAGGCGCTCAGGCACGCCGGACAGAATGGATTCGCGCTTTTGCTTGCCGTTTTCTTTGCGCTTCAGCCGGTCCCAGTTGCGGATCACATCCCTTGCACCGCTGACCTGCGTGTCGCCGAAGACATGCGGATGCCGGTAAACCAGCTTATCGCACAAATAGTTGATCACATCCGTGACTTCAAACCGCTCCGCCTCTTTGGCCAGGGTGCTGTGAAACACCACCTGCAAAAGCACATCCCCAAGCTCCTCCATAACGGCTTCCGGGTCATCCTTATCGATCGCCTCCGCCAGTTCATAGGCTTCTTCAATCAGGTTTTTAACCAGGCTTTGATGTGTCTGCTCCGCATCCCAGGGGCAGCCACCCGGGGCCCGCAGGGTTTCCATAATTTTTACGAGTCGGTCAAATGCTTCCATTCAAATTATCCTTTATCTATATTTATTGTCCGGGGATATAGGACATTCCAAAAACAAGATCAAGCCGGATGAGCAGAACAGATTTTTAATAAGCCGCCAAGCTAATACCTAACACCAAAACCTATAATCAATCGAATATTGACAAATATATATTCAATATCTATTTTCACTTGTTAATTGGTAATCCTTTGACCGATTGGACATACACGGTGAGGCGGTTGCCATGAACTCCCTCTGAATTCTCCCCCCTGCCAGTAAACGACAGGAGAGAATTCAAACATGCATCCATTTCCATAGACTTTTAAATAGTGGTATATGACGGACTTTAAAAGCTATATAAAACTCAACGCTATTAACTTAAGATTAAAAATAGGCTCGGTTGTCATTTCGAGCGCCAGCGAGAAATCTTATAATTGGATGATTTTATAAGATTTCTCGTCACTGTCGTTCCTCGAAATGACAGCGGCTGAAGGCTAAAGTTAATGACATTGATATAAAACTCAACACTACGTTCCAAGCATAACGGTATGAGCAAAGGAGAGGGGCATGATTCATGTCGACAACCTGACCAAATTCTACGATGGCTTCTGTGCGGTGGACGGAATCTCCATAGATATCCAAAAGGGTGAAATCCTCGGGCTCCTGGGCCCAAACGGCGCGGGAAAAACCACCACGCTTAAAATGCTCACCGGCTATTTTCCGCCCACCTCCGGCACCATCGCGATAAATGATCTAAACATCAGCGATCACCTGCTGGAAATCAAGCAGATGATCGGCTACCTGCCGGAATCCTCCCCTTTTTACAAGGATCTCCTGGTCTATGACTATCTGGACTATGTGGCCAAAATCCGCGGCATTCCAAACACTGAACGCCACACCCGGATTAAATACCTGGCTGATCTCTGCGGCTTAAACCATGTGATGCACAAGTCCATCGGCGAGCTCTCCAAGGGGCTCAATCAGCGGGTGGGGCTGGCCCATGCCATGATGCGCGATCCCGAGATTCTTATCCTGGATGAGCCCACCCAGGGCTTAGACCCCAACCAGATCGTTGAGATCCGAAAAATCATCCGCAAAATCGGCGAAGAAAAAACCATTATTTTTTCCACCCATATCTTAAGCGAGGCGGAAGCCACCTGCGACCGGATCGTGATTATCAATCAGGGTAAAATCGTGGCAGACGGAGAGACGGAAACCCTCAAGCAGTCCGCCGGCCGGGAATCCACCATCCAGATAACCCTGGAAAACGCCGGATTTGATACGGTCAGCCAGACCTTAAAGCCGATAGAGGGCGTGGATTCGGTGGAAAAAATCGAGCAGACCGATGACGGGCGCCTGTCTGTTAAAATCGCCTGCCGGTCTGAATCCGACCGGCGCGAAGACATTTATAAAGCCATCAAGAACACGGACTGGGTGCTGCTTGAATTTTACCAGGAGACCCGAACGCTTGAAACCATCTTCAGCGATCTGACCCGGCAAATCAACAAGGACCTAACTTGAGCGTTCCAAATTTTAAAAAAGGGAAATTTTAATACTCTTTTTAGGGAGAACTGAAATGCGGCAAGCTACATACATCCTGCAAAAAGAATTAAAGGATTACTTTGTCACGCCGATCGCCTACATCGTGATCACCATTTTTCTCGTGGTGACGGGCTGGTTTTTCTTTTCCACCTTCTTTCTCTACAACCAGGCCAGTCTTCGGAATTTTTTCAACCTGCTGCCCCTGATCTTCTCGTTTGTGATTCCGGCGGTAACCATGCGGCTCTTTGCCGAGGAGCTGAGCAAAGGCTCATACGAGCTGCTAAGGACCATGCCCATTACATTCGGGGACATAATTGTCGGTAAATTCCTGGCCGGGGTGGTTATGGCCGCTGCCATGCTGCTGCCCACCATCGCCTACCCCATCTCGATTTCGTTTCTGGGCGAGCTTGACTGGGGACCGGTAATCGGCGGCTACATAGGCGCGATTCTCTTAGGCGGGGCGTTTTCCGCCATCGGCCTGTTTGCCTCGGCGGTCACCCACAACCAGATTGTCGCCTTTATCGTGGGCGCCGCCATCTGCTTTGCCCTCACGCTGGTTGACAAGATGCTGTTTTTCTTTCCGGAAGCGATTTTAAGCGTCGTGGAGTATCTGGGGGCGGATTTTCATTTCTCAAACATTTCCAAAGGGATCATCGACTCCCGGGATCTGATTTATTTTCTAAGCGTCATCTTTATCGGCCTCTACGCCACCTATCTGGTGCTGATGCAAAAAGAATAGTATAGGAGTGATCTATGAACCGGGCGGAAAAATATATCAAGTTTCTCATCTACGCGGCGGTGATCATCCTGATCAATGTGGTTGGGATCACCCTGTTTTTTCGGATTGATCTCACGGAAAACAACATCTACTCCCTGTCCAGGGCGAGCAAGCAGGCGGTGGCAACGATTTCCGAACCCATGACCATCAAGGTGTTTTTCACCGAAAACCTCCCGGCCCCGCACAACAACACCCAGCGCTACCTCCGGGATCTTCTGGAGGAATACGCCATTCATGCCAATGAGTACTTTAATTACCGCTTCTATAACGTGAGCCCCAGGGAGGAAGGCGTCACCCAGGAGGCCCGGGAGAATCAGGAGCTGGCTGAAAACTACGGCATCCGGCCGGTTGAAATCCGAACCGTGGAGCAGGATGAAATCAAATTTAAAAAAGCCTACATGGGCCTTGTACTGATCCACGGGGATCTGATTGAAAAAATTCCCGCGCTCACCTCAACCGAGCAGATCGAGTATGAACTGACCACCGCGATCAACAAGTTAAACAACAAAATCAGCAAGCTGGCAGGCCTGGAGGAGAAGGTGAACATCAAACTCATCATGTCCTCCTCCCTTGAGACGGTCGCCCCGTATATGGGCCTCAAGCAGCTGCCGCAGCTGCCGGAAAAGATCAAGGAAGCCGTGGCGGCGTTAAATGACAAAAACTACAACCAGCTGGCCTATGACTACGTGGATCCGGGCCAGGGCGATGAACTGGATCAAACCCTTGATAAGTACAATGTGATGAGCCTTAAATGGCCGGATATTCCTGAAGAAAATATCCGTGCCGGCCGCGGCGCCATCGGGCTTGTTATGGAACACAAAGACAGGGTCAAGCAAGTCCGGCTCATGGATGTGGTCCGGATGCCCATCATCGGCACCCGCTATGAGCTTATTGATACGGAGAATTTAAATGAAATCATCAATGAAAACATTGAAACCCTGATCGGCATCAATGAAAATATCGGCTACCTGGCCAGTCACGGGGCGCCTTCCCTTGCGGGGGGGATGGGGATGAATCAGCAGCAGGGCGAGAGCCTCCGCAACTTTAACATGCATTTATCGGAGAGCTATGCGGTCAAGCCGATCAACCTGTCCGAGGAGCCGATTCCGGAAAGTTTAAACTGCCTGGTCATCGCCCAGCCCACGAAAAAATTTTCCGATTACGAGCTCTTTAAGCTCGATCAGGCCCTGATGCGGGGCACCAACCTGGCGATTTTTACGGATGCCTACAAAGAGAGCGAACAGCCGCAGCAACAGCAGCAGTTCAATTTCAACCAGCCGGGGTATGAGCCCTTTGATTCGGGATTAAAAAAGCTTCTGGCCCATTACGGGGTCAGGCTGCGCGATGCCTTTGTCATGGACAAAAACTGCTACAAGCAGACCCTGCCCGCCCAGGCCGGCGGCGGCGAGCGGCCCATCTACTACGCGCCGGTGATTCAGCACCAGAACATCAATAGCGAGCTTGATTTCATGAAAAGCATCAAGGGGATGATCACCCTGCAGAATTCGCCGCTGGAGTTGGTGGACGAGCAGATCAAAAACCAGGGCTTACAGGCGCATGAACTGTTCGCCTCATCCAAGCAGTCCTGGCTAAAATCCGGCAAGACCAATTTAAACCCGATTTTCATGCAGCCGCCCCAGGCAAATGAAGAATTCAAGTCCTATCCCCTGGCCTACCTGGTTGAAGGCGAATTCAAGAGCTATTTTGAAGGAAAACCGATTCCGGCCAGGGATGCGGATGAATCTGAAAAAGAGGCATCCGCAGGCGATGAAAACGCTGACAAGCCCTCTGAAGCAAAAGAAGGTCCGGGCGATCCGGAAATTGACCTTTCCAAAATCGAAAGCGCCCAGGAGTTCGAGGCCGCCGGCCGGCCGGCCAAGCTGGCCATCATCGGCTCATCCGCCCTTTTAAAGGACAACCTTGTGGATCAGGAGGCCCAGAGCCCGAACACCACGTTTCTCTTAAATGTCATCGATGTATTAAACCACCGCAGCGATATCGCCGCCATGCGCGGCAAAACCCAGCGGTTCAATCCGCTGGATGAAACCCCGGCAGTGACCAAAACCGGCGTTAAAATCATAAACATCGCCGGCCTCCCGGTGCTGGTGGTGCTCTTCGGGCTGATTGCCTGGCGGCGCCGCCGGGTCCGCAGAAAACGAATCCAGATGATGTTTCAAGGCTGAAGAAAAATAGGAGAGGCAAACCATGAAGTCCAAAAAAGAATATATCATTCTGATTGCGGTTGCGATTGTCCTGATAATGTACCTGCTGCTCCATCAGTCCGACCGGACCCTTTATCAGCTGCCGGAGATGCCGGATCTTTCGGAAAAGGAAATCAGCCGGCTGGAAATTAAAACCCCGGATGAGACCATTGAGCTCAAAAAAGAGGCCGGCCAATGGGTTATCAAGCCGCAGGGCTACAAGGCGGCGGGCAAGAAAATTGATAAAATGATCGATACCTTAAAGGATTTCCAGTTAACCGCCCTGGTGTCGGAATCAAAAAGCTATACCCGCTACGAGCTGTCTCCTGATAAAAAAATAATGGTCAAGGCCTGGGCGGGGGGTGAGACGGTCCGGACCTTTGCCGTCGGCAAAGCCGCCCCGTCGAACCGGCATACGTTCGTCAAACTCCCGGATAACCCGAACGTCTACCATGCCCGAAACAATTTCCGCCGCAATTTTGACCAGCGATTGGCCGACCTGCGGGACAAAACCGTGCTGGCATTAAAAGCCGATGAAATTCAGGCCGTTGAAATAAACGATACGGACAGGCAGCTGAAAATCGCCCGCACGCAGACCGAAGCCGAGGTCGACGTTTCTTCTAACGCATCCGAAAAAACGGAAAAAACAAAGGAAGATACACCGGAAAAACCGGTCTGGCAGGATACCAAAGGCAATGAAGTGGAAGCATCCCAAGTGGAGGATCTCTTAAACAGCCTCTCGGGGCTCAAATGCAAAAGCTTCATCAATGACCGGGAAAAATCCGATTTTACCGATCCGATATATGAAGTCACTTTGACCGGGCCGGAAACCCATACACTGTCCATTTTTGAGAAGGCGGCAGAGGAAGATAATACCTATCCGGCGGTCTCATCCGGCAGCCAACACCCGTTTAACCTCTCCGCCCAAAAGGCGGAGAGCATTATGGAAGCCATTGATGAGGAATAGCCCATGACCCCAACCTCCCCCATTCGCATCGGCGCGCTGATTTCCGGCACCGGCTCCAACCTGGAAGCCATTTTAATGGCCTGTGAAACCGGCCAAATAAAGGGGAAAGTGGTATTTGTGGGCACAGACAACCCCGGGGCCAAAGGGCTGGAAAAGGCCGAAAAGCGGGGCATCCCCGCATTTGTGGTCGATTATTCAAAAATTATCCGGGATTTCAAGCAGAATCCGGATCCCATGCGGCTGCCGGATGACTATGACGGCGGCGAGATCATTTCCCGCCAGTCACTGTTTCCAAAGGAGGCGAAGCCCGAGAGAGTGGCCACCTATTTTGCCACCCGGGCCCTGGCAGAGGCTGAACTGCTTTCGCAAATGGCCGACCACCCGTTTGATCTGCTGGTGCTGGCGGGCTTCATGCGGAATTTAAGCCCCTATTTCATCGACCGGGTCAACACCGATCATATGCGGCCCAAAATCATGAACATCCACCCCGCCCTTCTCCCGGCATTTCCCGGCACTGACGGCTACGGGGATACGTTCCGCTATGGCTGCAAGGTGGGGGGCTGTACGGTGCATTTCATCGATTACGGCGAGGATACCGGCCCGATCATCGGACAGCGGGCATTTCCGATCGATGCGACCGACACCATCGAGAGCATCAAGAAAAAGGGGCTGACCCTGGAATGGGAACTCTATCCGGCATGCATCGCGCTTTTTGCCGAAAACCGCCTGGTGCCGGTCAAAATGACTTACACCTTAAAAAACGGCGAGACCCGGCAACGGACGGTGGTAAAAGTTATAGAAAATGATGTTTTCAAATAATCTCTCAAGTGCCGAGCACTTTGAGCATCAAAGGCAGCGCCAGAAAGGTGCCGATGCCGCTGCCCAGGTTGGCGAGGACAACGATAAGCAGGATGCGGGTGACGTTATTTTTCCAGAATCCCCGCACAGACAGGATATCATCGGACAGATTTTCAAAATCCTTGACTTTGGGCTTTCTGACAAACGCCTCCACCAGACCGGCCACCCAGCCGGCGGCAATCATGGGGTTTAAAGAAGTAAGCGGCGCGGCCACAATGGTCGCCAATATGGTGAGGGGGTGGGCCAGGGCAATAATGGCGCCCAGACCGGCAAAAATGCCGTTGACCGCCACCCACCAGGAAATCATGTCTTTCCCCTTTTCCGCACCGCCGAAAAAAAACCCCGTGACAATCAGCAGCAGAATAGCCGCGGGAATCAGCCATTTGAAAACACCCGCGCCCCGTCCCTTAGGGGGCACCGTCTCAAGCGGGGCGATATCAATATCTTCTGCGATATATTTCTGAATCCCGGGCACATGGCCGGCGCCCATCACGGCCACGGTCTTTTTGCCCGGCGCATGGCGGATCTTATGGGCCAGATACCGGTCCCGCTCATCGATCAAGATTTTCCGAAGCGAAGGATGGCTCTTTTCCAGTTCTGACAGGATGGACTCCAGCATATCCCTCTGCTTCATCTTCTCGATATCCGCCTCGTCAATCTCATCCACGCCGCCCATGGAAAGCAGAAGCTGGAAGAGCAATTTCAGCTTGCTCCACGCCCCGGTACTTCGCCAGGTGCGGGAAAGCGTCACGCGAATATCGCGGTCCGCGAGGCAAATCTCCGATCCGGCCGCTTCCCCGGCATTGATGGCCCGGATCATCTCCTCGCCCGGCTTGATGCCCAATTTATCCCCGATCCGTTTCTGAAACGAGGCCAGCAGAAAGTTGGCAAACAAGAGAAAGGCCTTTTTCTCCTTGATTACCTTGACGATATCCATCTCCTGCCACTGCTTCTGCTGAGTAATGGCCTGATACCGGGAGGGGCATAACTCCACACACACGGAATCCGGCTGTTCCGCTTCAATCAAAGCCTCCGCGGCCTCCGCGCTTTCCCGGGATACATGCGCGGTGCCCAGAAGTACAATTTCCTTCTCATCAACAGTCAGCCGATAGGTCGCGGCGTCCCCGCCTGATTCCGTCATCTATTTGTATTCCTTGTTAGATTGAGTCCGATAAATCCCCCTGCAAATCAATTTGGGATGCACACATTTTAGTGCGGATGTCAAGAAAAGACTGATTCCTGTTGCGTTGGCACCCATTGCTGATTAGTTTATTGTTGTTATGGCAGCGCTCATTTATAACGACATATACTCCTGGCAGGGCTGGGGCGGCAAATTGAAGCTGGCCAGCGGCAAATGCTGGCTGCGCATTTACGACCGCTCGCGCGGCGAGGGGCATTCGGTTCCGTTTCTCCGCCCCTATGTGATTATTGTCACTGACGTGGCGGAGAGCAAAATGTCCATCCGGAGCTGCGCCGGCCACATTGCCACCAACGTGACCCGCGAATTTGATATCGACCCGCACCGGATGCTCTATGTGGAGTATTACCCGGAGGTCACCTACGGGTCCAACAACCAGCACACCATTCCCGAACAGTATGTGGCGGTTGATTTCACCTGGTATGAATCCAGAGCCTTAAATCCCAAATGGCGGCAGCTAAAGCCGCCGCTTTTAGATATTGTTAAATCCCTGGTTGAAAATACCGAAACAATACATCAAGCAAGTACTTAATATTGATAATTATTTAATTTGCTTAGAAATAACTTTAAAGGCACTGAGGCACGATAAATTTGTTCTATCTATTTTTCAGGCGGGCACGGTGGCCCGCCCTACGAATGGGGAAAAACCCGATCCATCGTAGGGCCGGCTACCGTGCCGACCATAAATTCTTGATTTCATTGACCTTACACCTTATACCCGATACCTTAAACCGTGAAGAAGCATGTTACCGGAAAACGAGTTAAAATCCCAGCTCCGGCGAATTAACGGCAAAGGCTACAAGGCCTACAAGGACATCAAAGGCAGCTATCAATTCCCGAATTACCAATTAATGCTTGACCACATTCAGGGCGACCCTTTTGCTTCGCCAAGCCGCGCCCGGGTGCGCGTGGATCGCCAATCCGCGGGCTTTGCGCCGGCTGTCACCCAAAATAAAAGCCGGCAGGTGGCGGCCTGTGATTTTTTGACCCGCCGGTTTTTTGCCTCCTGCCGAAAAATTTCCAAAGGCCGCCGGGGCACCGGCAAGGGCGGCTTGATCACCATTGACGGACCGGGCCAGGAAATCCTTGAGCGCACCGCCATGGTGATCACCGACACCTATGTGGAGGCCCGGTTCCGGATCGGGCTTCCGGCCCATGGCCGAAAAATCGCCGGAAATGACGCGGAGGCCATGTTCTTTGACGAGCTGCCCCGAATCGTTAATCAGTCGCTTTTCAGCAGAAACCTGGACATGGAGGCGCTCGACCGGCATATCCAAACCGCCGAAGATGCGGATACGGCCAGATCCCTCTTGCCCGGGCACGGCCTGATCGCCTTTGTGGCAGACGGCAGCCTGCTCCCCCGGCGAAGCGGCATTGATTCCCGCCCCATGCCGGCCAAGGAGGCCATCGCCTTTCAATCGCCTGAGACTTACCGGGTTACGCTTGAGCTTCCCAACGCCGGCAGCGTATCCGGCATGGGCATCCCGGCCGGCGTCACCCTGATCGTGGGCGGCGGCTATCACGGCAAATCAACGCTTTTGGCCGCCATTGAACTGGGCATTTACAACCATATCCCGGGCGACGGCCGGGAACTTGCCGTAACCATAGAAAATACGCAAAAAATCAGGGCCTGTGACGGCCGGAATATCGAAAAAACCGATATTTCGCCGTTTATCAACAATCTGCCCTTTCAAAAGGAAACCGCCGCATTTTCCACCGAAAACGCCAGCGGCAGCACCTCCCAGGCGGCAAATATTGCCGAGGCCATTGAGGCGGGCGCCGAGGCCATCCTTTTGGATGAGGACACGTCTGCCACCAATTTCATGATCCGGGACCATCGCATGCAGCAGCTGGTCAAAAAAGCGCAGGAGCCCATCACCCCGTTTATCGACAAAGTGCGGCAGCTTTTTTCGGATAAAAACATATCCACGGTCCTGGTCATGGGCGGCTCAGGCGATTATTTCACTATGGCCGATCATGTGATCCAGATGACCGAGTACCAGCCCTATGATGTCACCGCCGCGGCCCGGGCCATCGCCATGGAAACCGGCACGGACCGCTGGAATGAGGGGGGCGGACAATTCGGCGACATCCGGCACCGCACGCCGCTTCCGGAAAGCTTTAATCCATACAAAGGCAATAACAAACTAAAAATCGCCGCCCGCGGGATTAATGAAATCCAGTTCGGCAGCGACAATATTGACATTTCCGATCTGGAACAGCTGGTGGATATCTCCCAGATTACCGCCCTGGGGCATGCCATCCATTATGCCGCAGGACATATTGACGGCCGCCGATCCTTAAAAGAGCTGGTCGAACAGGTTCTTGCGGATATCAATGCCCAGGGGCTGGACGCCTTAACCCCCTACATCACCGGCGAGATCGCCGAATTCCGGGCTCTGGATCTGGCCGCCGCCATCAACCGGATGCGGTCGCTCAAAATGCGGCAGTCCGGGTAAATTTTAACAATCAAAGCGAATTCACCCGGTCTACATACTGTGCGATTTTAAACTTTCGCTCAAGCCCCCTGGCATTCATGTAGCGGACCTTGCCGAAAATTTCCCGCTCCTGCCACGGCCGGTCGTGTTTGCCGAAACACCAGGCCACACCGGTGAAGCTGTTCGCATCCCGGCCGTCCAGTTCGTATTTGTTGTTTAAATAGAGCATGATGTCAAAGGCCTCGGCCGGATCTTTGGTCCATTCGATAATTTTTTTTCCCCAGTACATGCGCATGTAATTGTGCATCTTCCCGGTTACCATCATCTCCATCTGCGCGGCATTCCAGTAAGGGTCATGGGTTTCAGCCGCCTCAAACTGATCCCGGGTATAGACATAGGGGCGGGGATCTGACTGATGGGCTTTCAGGCTTTTCTGTGCCCACTGCGGCACGGCGGATTCATAGCTGTCATAGCCCGGATTGTGGTAAACAAAATTGATGCCAAGCTCCCGCCGGACCAGGAGCTGTTCAAGAAATGCCCATTTAGCGGTATCCGGCGCATCCGCACGGCTCACTTCCTGGTATACGGCTATCGGCGAAATCTGCCCGAAATGAAGATAGGGACTCAAATCCGACTGGCATTGGGCCACCGGATCCCGGGCCAGGGTTTCATAATCCGTCAGTTTTTCCCCGATAAACCGGTTCAAAAGGACCTTTGCCGCCTGCTGGCCGCCCTTAAATGCAGATACCGGGGAAACACCGGCATCTACCGATATTTCGGAAAGCAGCCGGGCCGGATCAACCGCCTCGGAAATGCCATCCGGCAGCGCCGCCGGAAGGCCGCGGCCGCGGGGAGCGGGAACCGGATCAAAAAATTCATCTTTCCGCTTTAAAACTTTGGGCCGCAATGTGCGGGCGGCGGTTTCCTCTTTTTCCGAGGCCACGGCCACCGGGACGATCACATCCGTCTCCACCGCGGTAAACGGACAGGTGATCGCTTTGGCCACTTTATCCCGCCACTCGCGTTGAATTCTTAAATACCCGACATCCGTTACCACCCAGGCCGCCTTTTCGGCCAGCTTGACAACAGAGGCGACCATTTCGCCCATCCGAAGGACAAAGGGGATATCCGCCCTGTCAAGGCCTGCCTGGACATCCCGGATGCCTTCCAGCATAAACTGGTAGTGGCGCAGATTGGCCTCCGGAAAATCCGGGGTCAGCACAAATCCGACAACAAGCGGAAGGTCCAGTTCATCCGCGGTTTGAGCGGCAAAGGCCAGGGCGTGATTGTATTCCGTGCGCTGGGCCTGCTGCATCCAGTACAAAACATAGGATCCGTCCCGGGGCGGGACCCCGATCAAGTGGCGTATTCGGGCCTCATGAATCATGTTTCCCTGCCTTTCTTTCAAGGAACTCAACAAAATATGTTTTTATTCCAAATAGTTTTGCCACTGTCATTCCGAGGAACGAAAGTGACGAGGAATCTTTATTTAAAGATTTCTCGCTGTCGCTCGAAATGACAGTATGGACGAATTTTGAAGGCCTTTTTTAGTTACTTTCTGCAAAAATGCCGTAGCGGCGGAATAAGCCGTTTTTACGAAGCCATCAGAAACTAAATATCCAGGACAGATCCGCGCCGATCATATCCGCCTCGGATTCGGGCTGATAGAGATCATACCCGCCGCTTTCCACCCGGTCAGAGGCCTTAAACCGAAGGGATTCATAAAAAATCCGAAATTTAAGCTGCCGCCACCGCCATCCGATGTGGGCAAACGGCGAAATGTCCGGTTCCGGTTCCAGATCGATATCCGGGCTTCCCTGCACAAAAAAGATGGCCTCGTTTCGCGTATAAATCGGCCATTTGATGCCCGCGGTCAGAAAAAACCGGCCGAATCGTTGCACTGGATAAACCGCGCCGGCGCCGATGCGTCCGCAGATTGTCCACCACCATTCCTCCACGCCGCCCACCCGGGTGCCCAGCTCAGTCCGGGTATCATCCAGATCCCGCAGCCACAGCCGGCCGCCCAACCCGGCAATGCCTTTTATCAGAAGGCCGGACGGCCACTGATATCCCGGCTCAAGATCAAAAAACGCAGCGCCCCCGATATAAGTCACATCGGTTTGAATCGGCAGAAGCGTCCAGGTATAGCCCTCATAATCCACCTCCCCGTAAAAAAGCGAAGCCCCCTGCCGCCAGCCGAACATCCCCTTGCGATAGGCCAGTTCCTGCTTCAGCCCATACAGAAGCCCGGTTTCCTCAACCAGCTGAATGCCGCCGGCACCGTATTCAGACCACTTAAAATGCTGGAGCCGAACCCCCAGGTCCAGCTGATAAGGCCCGGATTCCGGATTGGATTCAGCAACACCCGGGGCCGGCATCAGTAAACTGAATAGGAACAGCCCCAGCCAAACCAAATAAGACAATATGGATCGCCCGAACAGCAATCGCCCCGTCGGGCAAAGGCTGCCTTCTCCTGCCCCCCGTACCATCAATTACTGCCCCTCCCTTTCAGATGCCTGCCGGCTGCGTTTAAATCGACCCGTTTCAAGAAATGCGGCCACCTGGCGGCATACCTCAGCACTTTCCGCAATAAAGTTATGGGTGCGCGGCAGCACCAGAAAATCATTCATCCCCGGCAGTATTGTGCTTTCGACAGCCACCCGGCCGTCATCTTTTCCAGGAATAATCCATGAACCGATCGGATTAAAACTCCGGCTGCCCGCAATAATCCCGATTTCGGCATCTACTGGCGCAAGCCGCTTGGGCAGGCTTTGCGGGCCGGTGCCGAGGGTTTTGCCCGCCGGCCCGTAAATCCATTCAAAAAAGAACCAGCCGCCGAAGACATCCACCAGTTCGCTTCCCTGGTTGGGCGGACTGATCATTACGATACGGCTGCCCGGGGGCAATTGATGGGCCTGTAAATATTGGCGGAGGACAATACCTCCCATTGAATGGGTGACAAAATGGATTTTTTTATGTTCGTTCTCCCGGCATCGCCCCATTATCTCGGGTATATGCGTTTCAGCGATTTGTTTAACCGGATACCGGGTGGAGGGGTATTTAGCGTTTACCACCGTATATCCGGCTTCGGCCAAGCAAGCGGCAATCGAATCCATGGAAGACGGTCCCCGCCCCAGGCCATGAAGCAAAACCACGTATGCCGCCCTGTTTTCCGAAGCCGTGGGTTTAACCCGCGAGCAGCCCGTCAGCAGAACGGCAAACAGTCCAAGGACCAGTACGCCGCGAAAACAAAGACAGCAAACAAAGCCCCCAAGCCGCATATGATTGGAATGACACAACAAATTCATAACCCTGTTAAAATAACCGGACCGCCTTTCAGCGTCCCGCCGGCACCGGCCCCAAAATAATTCAGTAGATCTGCGTATCCTTTAAATTATGCCGCGCAATCGCAAAAAGGCAAAAAAATAATCATCTTTGGGTTTCCCCATAGATTTTGATGGTTGTTGCGGATAAAGATTTCGTGTTACAATTAAACTCAGTTTATATGTATAAACACAATTTCGGATTTATCGACGCCATGCCATTGCCTCATTTATGCGGCTATTTAACCCGCAAATATCAAGCCATCGCTTCTTATGCTAACAGATTATTTTCCCATCAGACACAAAATCCGAATAAAAACCGAAAAATCCGGGTTTTATTGGTCGTTTCAAATTCACAATTAAACACATAGGAGGTACAATGAAACGCATTCATTGGTTACTGGTAATTTTACTGGCAGCGGTTATCGCTCTGCCCGCGACGTCTGTGGCCGAGGTCACGACCGCCCGGGATGACAAAGGGGTCTGGTTTATCAAGGGCCATGAGTCGGACAGCATCTATGATGTATTCAAAGAGATGGGCTATGCCGTGGCCACGGACCGGCTCTGGCAGATGGAGAAATACCGGCGGTCCGCTAATGGGACACTGGCTGAAATTCTCGGGGCTGGTGAAAACAATAAATTTCTCAACCAGGATATTCTGGTTCGGGTCACCGGCTACAGCGACACGGAGCTGAGCGAGGGCTTTGATGCCCTGGATGCGGAAACCCGGGAGATGATCCAGGGCTATGTGGACGGGGTTAACCAGCGGATTAACGAGGTCTCAGCCGACCTGACCCAGCTGCCCATTGAATTTCATGGGCTGGGTCAAAAGCTTGGATTGGGCGGCCCCCTGGTGCCGGACCAGTGGACCCCGGAAGATATCCTGGCCTGGGAGGCCGCATTGCTGCGTCAGTTCGATCCGGGCGCCCAGTCGAGGGGGCAGCTTGATAATGCCCGGTTAATCCAGTATCTGCAGACCGCATTCGGAGAAAATTTGGGAATGCAGATGTTTAATGATCTGCGCTGGAAAAATGATCCGGATGCCCAGACCTATATCCCGGAATCCAAGGCCAATACCAATACAACCGCGGCAGCCGGCCCAAAAGCCGCCGAAACCCGCAAGGTTGCCAACGCTCCTTCAACTCCGGCTGAAAAGGAAAAGGCAATCGCCAATGTTCAGAAAATCAGCGAGCCCATGGATAATCTTTGGGCGAACCGGGTGGAGACGCTCAAACAAATAAACGCCTATGTTAAGATGGGCTCCTATGCCTGGGTGGTCGACAAAGACAAAACCGCCTCCGGCCGGCCGATTATTTATTCCGGCCCGCAGATGGGATTCTCCGTTCCTTCCATCGTCATGGAGGGCTCCATAGAGGCGGCCGGCTTAAACATTTCCGGCATGGCCATACCCGGCCTGCCGGGCATCGTCATCGGCCGCACCCCGCATCATGCCTGGTCCATGCAGGTGGGACATGCCCATACCGTGGACTATTATTTTGAGACGCCGGCGGAAGTTACCTTTCATCGCACGGAAACCATAAAAGTGGCCGGCCAGGAAAATGTTGAATACCCGGTTTTCCGCTCCGACCACGGGCCGATTATCTCCCCGCGGCCCTATGATCCGGCAGGCTATAATCCCGCAGAAGATGATCCCCTGATTGCCTGGCGCTATTCGCACTGGGGCAAGGAGTTTGAAACCATCAAGGCCTTCCTCAACCTGGCGCGGGCCCAGAGCATGGACGAATTCGGGGCGGCCTTGAGAAACGTCGCGGTCAGCCAGCATTTCTGCTATGCGGACCAAGACGGCAACATCGCCTACTGGATGTCCGGCATGGATCCGGAGCGGCCCGATGGATTCGACTACCGCTTTCCGCAGGGCATGCTGGGGCCCCAGGCGGAATGGAACGCGGACGAGCTTAAGCCGCTTTCCACGGACAGAAATACAGAACAGGGCTTCTACTGCGGCTGGAACAACAAGTCGAGCCCGGATTACCCCAATTCGCTAAACAACATGAGCTATTTCTTCGGCCCCTTTCACCGGGCCCACGTGATCGAGGAGTACCTGGAAAGCCACGACAATCTGACATTTGAAGAAATCCGGGATCTGGCATTGAATATCGCCACCACGGACTCCATCCGGGACGGCGGCAATCCCTGGGCCTTTGTTGAAACCTATTTCCGGGATGCGGTCAACAAAAACCAAACATCTGAAAGAACCCGGGCTTTGGCGATCATGGACGGATTTGACGGCCATTTTGTGAAAGGCGGAAAAGACAAATGGATGGACGGCAAAGACCGATCAGACGCCTGGATGCTCGCCAACATCTGGATCCAGGAGGTAATTGATCTCACATTTACGGATGAGCTGGGTAACGAAAACTCCGGGGTCTATGATCCGGAGGCGGCGGAAAACGACAACAACGTATATGATGCGGATACGGAAAACCCGGAGAAATGGAAAAACCCCACGGTGCTGTTTAACGTCATCCTCCACGGCCTGAATCCGGACAGCGCGATTTCAAACAACCACAGCTGGTTCGATAATGTGGGGACCCCGGATAACGTTGAAACCGCGGAAGGGATTATCGTCACCGCTCTGGATAGAGCCCTGGATAAACTCGGCGGACGTTCATGGGGCGTAAATAAGCGCGGGGTGATTGAATTCAAGCATGAACTGCTGGGCGAGGTCGTTCACACCATCCCGTTTGCCTCCCGCTCCACCTACGCGCACTGCGTTGAAATGGGCGGATCCGGCCCGCGACGGATTGAAAGCATGTTCCCGCTGGGCCAGTCCGGCAGTATTCTGGCCGGTCCGAATGGGGAGCCCCAGCTTGATGGGAATTTCCTTTCCATGATCGAGGTCTTTTACACATTCGCCCACCGGGATTTCCCGACCTTTGACTCCGGGGATGACGATGATGACACCTGCTTTATCGATGTCATCCGGCCAAGGTAAACGCGCCTTTGTAAAAATCTGCCGCCGCAAGCCCATACGGCCTGCGGCGGCAGCAAATACCTATTACATCATTTCAATTACTGACGCCATGGACACACCACCCCCGCCGCAAAGCGTGGCCATGCCCAGGGATTTTCCCTGTTTTTTCATGGCATACATCAAGGACACCATAATCCGGGCGCCGGTGCAGCCCACCGGATGGCCCAGGCCGATGCCGGAGCCGTTCACGTTCACGACTTCGCGGTTTAACCCCAGCTCCTTTTCACAGCCCAGATACTGGGCGGCAAAGGCTTCGTTAAGTTCGATCAGCTCAAAGTCGTCCAGCTTGTAATCGCTTTTTGTCAGCAGGTCCTTCACCGCGGGCACCGGGGAAAGTCCCATCACCGAAGGATGGCAGGCGCCTTTGCCGGTGGCCTTGATGCGTGCCAGGGGCTTAAGGCCAAGCTCCTTTGCCTTTTCCGCGGACATGATCACCATGGCGGCGGCCCCGTCATTAATCCCGCTGGAATTGCCGGCGGTCACCTTGCCGATTTTGGGCACAAATGCGGGCGGCAGCTTCTTGAGATCCTCCATGGTCAGACCGGGACGGAAATGCTCGTCCTTGTCAAAGACAAGCGGGTCCTTTTTCTTCCGCGGCACGGATACCGGCACCACCTCATCGGCAAAATCGCCTTCCTTGTTGGCCCGCTCCGCATTGTTGTGACTCCGCAATGCCACCTCATCCATTTCCTCCCTTGAGATATCGTGTTTCTGGGCGATGAATTCCGCTGTGTGGCCCATGATGTAGGGTTTTCCCACAAAATAGGAAAGCGGCGGCTGGGTCTCATCCACCGGCCCGTCCTCCGGATGCGGGATGACGTGGGAACCGCAGTGCAGCCCGCGGATCAGCGCATCCACCATCACGTCATCCTGCAGCCGGCAGCCCCAGCGGGCATTGGGCAGTACATAGGGGGCGCCGGACATGTGCTCCATCCCGCCGGCCAGAATCACATCCGCCATCCCCGCCTGGATCATGGCCATGCCGGAGAGCACGGACTCCATGCCGGAGATGCACACCCGGTTGATGGTTACCGCCGGAACAGTATCCGGGATGCCCGCCAGAAGCGCCGAAACCCGGGTCACATTTAAGGTGTCAACCGGCTCCATACAGCAGCCGAAGCGGATATCATCAATAATGCCCGATTCAATGCCCGCCCGGTCAACCGCCTCTTTCATGGCGATACTGCCGAGATGCGCCCCGTTCATATCCTTCAGGGTGCCGCCGAAAGCCCCGATGGCCGTCCGGCAGGCGGATACAATGACAACTTCCTTCATGGTCGTCCTCCTTTTAACCTTCTTTTAACCTTTGTTTTTTGCGATTGAACTGAAAAACGCGATAGCGTAAAAAACGTTTATGGGTCTTATTGAAATTATTTTAATCGCCGTCGGTCTCGCCATGGATGCCTTTGCCGTCTCCATTGCCGCCGGCACATCCGGCAGGCTCGGCGGCAAACGCGCCATATTCCGCCTGTCCTTTCACTTCGGCCTGTTTCAGGCCATGATGCCGGTAATCGGCTGGTATGCGGGCGTTTACATCGCCGCGCTGATTTCCGCCGTCGACCATTGGGTGGCTTTTGGCCTGCTGCTGTTCGTGGGCATCCGGATGATCAAAGGCGCATTTGAGACCGACACGGACGCATTTAAAGACGATCCCTCCCGGGGCGCAAGCCTCGTGATCCTCTCTGTAGCCACCAGCATCGACGCCCTGGCCGTGGGCTTAAGTCTTGCCATGCTGGAGGTCAACATCTGGTATCCGTGCGTCATTATCGGCGTCATCACCGCCGGACTCTCTGTCCTCGGCATCCAGGCCGGCAAATTTTTCGGCCGAAAGCTTGGCTCCCGCATGGAACTCGCGGGCGGCGTAATTCTGATACTTATCGGCTGCCGGATTCTTATCTCCCACCTGATCCAGGAGCTATGAGGCCGACTGATCAATCCACCGCGTAATACCCGGCACAGTCGTTTCCGCCCAGTCCTCTGAGAGCCGCTTTTGAATGAACTGCTGATACAATTGATGCACCAGATCCGCGGCCCGCTCCACATGCGCGATCTGCTCAAGCACCCGCTCTTCGATATCCTCGCTTTTCTCGGCCGGATTCTTCTCCGGCGGCTTTAGCCCGGTGATATTTAAGCTTTCGCCTTTGAGCTGGAACCGCCACTCCGCCTCGGGGGCCTTCATGATCAAACTGATCTCGGTAACCAGCGCCCCCTTTTTAAGGGCGAGCACCCCTTCCTCAAGCCCGGCCCCGTCCCCTTTGATGGTAATGGTTTCATCACGGTTCTGCCGGTGGTTTTCCAGCACAATCCGGTTGCCGATCTCAAGGGCTGTGCTTTCCGTCTCCGGAAATGCCAGACCGGAGCGGTCTGTTTCCATCATGAACCATAGCCAGGTCAGAAACTCATTGCCCAGGTATTTATACCGATTGTATGCCACGGCCACATCAAGCATTTGAACCTCCCTGGAAAAACGTCGGTGCCGCCTTATAGAGCAGGTCCTTCTGTTCATCCGTCAATCCGCAGGTTATCTCCGCCTCGGTGAAGGGAAACATCCGGATAATGGAGAGCTTAAAGGTCTTTGCAAAAATTGATTCCAGCTCCTCGTTGGCTGCCTTCTGCGTGGAAAAAAACCAGAGCGCCTGCCCCTCATAGTTCCAGATCACCTCGTAGACGTTAGGGGTGGCCGGGATTCTGACATAAAGACGCCGGGCCACCTCGTCGCGGAGTTCCTGCTTTTCGTTTTTGGTCAAACTGCTGCGCTCGGACTGCTTAAGCCGCTTTATCACCGCCATGTCCAAATGTTTTTTAAGCACCTTGGCGGGAATCTGTTTTTTATCGATGCGCAAAGAGAAGACCAGATAGGTGCCGAATACCAGGTTGACATTGTCAAAATCCGGCTGAAACGGATTCTCAAAGCAGGTCCAGCCGACGCTTTTCTCGGCCGGATCATTGTCAATTTCGCGGATGGCGTGATTTTTCAGCCGATCCCGCACCGTTTCAAGAAACGGGTCCGGAATACGGCCCTCCACCCGGTAGCGGGCGAGAGACATGGTAGCGGACAATAAACCCATAAAGATAAACCTTTAAAATAAATTTTTTTGAGATTTGGTGCCTGGAATTTGAAATTTTACATACAAAATGCCAAGGCACACCCATTTTTATCTCTGAGATAGCCCAAAGAAGCAAGTTTTTCGAAATAAAATATCCCCTTCTCATAAACCGCGAGCCGCTGTCCAGGCAAGTATTTTTTCCTGTAAAAAATCGGCCGGAATTGATATGAATGGAACCTGATGTCTATTCAGATATTTGAAATTAAATGAAAATCAGGAAGCGTCACCATGTATTTCATCGCTGATCTGCATATCCACTCCCGGTTTTCCCGGGCCACCGCCAAAAACTTAAATTTTGAAAACCTCTATATCGCCGCCAGGGAAAAGGGGATCACCGTGGTGGGCACCGGGGATTTTACGCACCCCGGATGGTTTGAAGAAATCCAGGAACGCCTTGTTCCGGCGGAACCCGGACTTTTCAAGCTCCGTGAGGATCTGGAAGCGGCATGCGAAAACCAGGTCATGGTAAAAGACCGGTTTCCTGTACGGTTCATGCTTTCCTGCGAGATCAGCAACATCTACAAAAAAAACGGGGTGACCCGTAAAACCCACAACCTGATTTTCCTGCCGGATTTGACCGGGGCCGCCCGGTTTAACAGCCGGCTCGAACAAATCGGCAATATCCGCTCAGACGGCCGGCCCATTTTGGGCCTGGACAGCCGGGATCTCCTTGAAATTCTCCTTGAAACATCAGACGAGGGCTTCCTGATCCCCGCCCATATCTGGACCCCGTGGTTTTCCATGTTCGGCTCAAAATCAGGCTTTGACACGGTCGGGGAGTGCTTTGAGGATTTAACCCCGCATATCCATGCGGTTGAAACCGGCCTTTCATCAGATCCGCCCATGAACTGGCGGGTGGGAAATATTGACGGGCTGACCCTGGTTTCCAATTCAGACGCCCATTCTCCGGCCAATCTCGGCCGGGAGGCCAACCTGTTCAACTCGGAGCTCAGCTATCCGGCAATTAAAGCGGCCATTGAAACCGGGGATTTGGAGGCTTTCGGCGGCACCATCGAATTTTTCCCCCAGGAGGGCAAATACCACCAGGACGGCCACCGCAAATGTCATCTCAACCTCCCCCCCAAAGAGGCGATCGCCTTAAACGGCATCTGCCCGGTATGCGGCCACCCGCTGACCCTGGGGGTGCTCCACCGCGTCGAGGCGCTGGCCACCCGGCCGGAGGGCGAAAAGCCGGAAAAGACGCATCCCTATTACAGCGTGATCCCGCTGGCGGAAATCCTCTCTGAAATCGTGGGCACAGGGCCGAAAACCAAAAAGGTCCTCTCCTATTATCAAACTGTGCTTGAAGCCCTGGGTCCGGAACTCGCGGTGCTGCATACCCTGCCGGTGGATGCGGTTGACGAAGCCGGGATTCCGCTTTTAACCGAAGGGATCCGGCGGATGCGGGCCGGCAGCGTGCATATCTTCCCCGGATTTGACGGCCAGTACGGGGAGATCAAAGTCTTTACCCCGGAAGAGCGCGACCGGCTCATCGGTCAGCAGGCGCTTTTTCAGGTGCCCAAGGCGCCTTCCAAAAAAACAACCGCCGGCCGGACGCCAGGCAAAAAAAAAACAGAAAAAAATGAGCCGGCAGGTGCGTCATTAAATGCCCCGCCGGCGGCGAAAAACCTCGAAAACGCTGCGGATACAGATTTTCTGGCCGGCTTGAATCCAGAACAGATGAAGGCGGTCAACCATGGCACGGGGCCGCTGATGATCGTGGCCGGCCCCGGCACGGGAAAAACCCGCACAATCACCTGCCGTATCGCCCGCTTGATTCAAACCGAAACCGCCCGGCCGCACCAGATCCTGGCGGTGACGTTTACCCACAAGGCGGCTGCGGAAATGAGCGAGCGGCTCGCCGCGTTTCTCGGAAAAGATGCGAAGCAGCCGCTGGCTGCCACCTTTCACGCCTTCTGCCATCGGTTTTTAAAAGAAACCGGGATTTCCGGTGAATTCTCCATTATTGATGATTACGACCGGCTGCAGCTGGTCCGGGAGGCCATGGCGCAGGTCAAACAGACGGACGCTGATATAAAGGGCCGGGCCATTGCCGTCAGTGACCAGATTGTCTGCGCCAAGCAGCAGATCTTAAGCCCCTGGGATGACCTGTCCGCTACTGCCGGCATTCTTGATGCCGATCAACTGGCCAGGGTCTACCAGGCCTATCAAGACCTGCTGGCCACCCAGCAGGTCTGCGACTATGAGGACCTGATTTTTAAAACCGTGGGGATTCTGGAAAGCGACAGGACTGTCCGGGAGGCTTACCAGCAGCGGTTTCCCTATGTGTTTGTGGATGAATACCAGGATTTAAACCATGGCCAGTACCGCATCATCGGGGCGCTTACCCGGGCGGAGGGAAATATCTGCGTCATCGGCGATCCGGACCAGTCCATATACGGATTCCGGGGTTCGGACGTTAAATTCTTTACCCACTTTACGACCGACTTTCCAGGGGCCGCCCAAATCCGCTTAACCCGGAACTACCGCTCGGCGGAGACAATCCTTGAGGCTTCGCATCAGGTGATCCAAAATCACAGTTTAAACGATCAGACCGGCCGGGTGACCTCCGGCATTTCCGGCCCGGAAACCATCCGGCTTTTTAATGCCGCATCTGAGAAAGCCGAGGCGGTTTTTATCGGCAAGACCATTGAGCAGATGGTGGGCGGCACCGGGTTTGATTTTGATGATTTCGGCGGCCATGAAGCCCGCCGGCATGGTGATTATAATGCCTTCTCCGATTTTGCCGTGCTTTTCAGAACCCGCGCCCAGGGCGATATCATCGCTGAGACCCTTACGCAGGCGGGCATTCCGGTCCAAATCGCCACCAAGGAAAACCTGTTTCGCCGCAAAGGAATCCAGGAACTCATGGCCTGCCTGAAGCTCCTGGAAGGCCTGGCCACCTATACGGATTTTGAGCAGACGGCCGGCGCGCTGGCACCGGATTTGACGGCAGAAGCCATCAAAGCGGTCAAAAACTGGGGATATGCCAACCACCTGACGCTAAACGGTCTGCTGACAGAAGCGGAAAGAATTCCCGTCCCGGAACTTACTGCCGCCAGCCAGGACCGGCTGAACACATTTTTTACGCGCCTTGCGGCCTGCGCCCGGGAGAGTTCGGGGCTTACCGTTTCCCAAAAACTTCAGTATTTAGAAGAGAAGCCGGGCTTTCAGTCTTTATGCCGAGTGGATGCCCATGCAAAAGAGGCGTTTTCCCGGCTCCTTGCGTCAGCCGCCCAATTCGGGGATGATACCGCCGCTTTTATTGAATCCGCCGCGCTTCAAACCGATCCGGACAGCCATGACAGCCGTAGCCAGAAGGTCTCGCTGCTTACCCTGCATGCGGCCAAAGGGCTTGAATTTCCGGTCGTTTTTATCGCCGGGTGTGAAGACGGCTACATACCGCTCCGGCATGCCGGGGGCCATGTGAGCGAGCCGGCAGAGGAGCGCCGCCTGTTCTATGTGGCCATGACCCGGGCCAAAACCATGCTTTTTTTATCCCGGGCCAAAAACCGGCGGATCTACGGGAAAAAAGAAGAAAGGCGACCCTCGCCCTTTTTAACCGATATTGACGCCCGGCTGCTGCAGGTGGAAGAAAGCGCGGCCAAACCCAAACCGGCCACGCAGAAACAGTTGAACCTATTTTAAAGGACTTTTTTATATGGAAGAACAGCTTATCAAAGAAATACCGCTTGAAAACAACCTCCGGCTGGAAATCTATGATGCCTCGCGGCCGCTGGCTGGCGACCGCTGGCTGGTTAAACTGACCGCCCGCATCCACATCCCGGTGGATGAGGCGTTAACCGATGCGGAAGCGGGGCTTCCGACCCCCTCGGCGGTCAAAGAACTGATCGGCGACAGCCTGGTGTTTGAGCAGAATAAAATCCGGCATTTTATTGACGAACGCGAAAAGGACGATATCTTTCAGGCCATGCTGGATAATTTGCTCAACCATTCGCTCACCTATCTTTCCCATCCGGAGTTTGCCAAACGCTACACCATTAAAACGTTTAAGGAGAAGGAAAAGCAGAAAGCCTGGCAGAGCAAGGCATGAAAACCACGGCCTTTCTATATATCCGGCTGTCCGGGATGCGCTGGTAAGGCGCCAAAATGCCGGTTGAATAATTCTTTTGGATTTGCCAATATAATCGAACTCAAAAAAATTTTATAGATTATCCATATGAAAGCCCGTATATACTCAGCCATGCGGCAGGGGCCGCGCAATACCCAGGAAGACTGCCTGCTGGCCGTCCAGGACATCTTTCAATCCGATGCGATTGAAAAAGAAAGTGAAGCGGAAGCGCAATCCCTGATATTTGCGGTTTGCGACGGGCTTGGCGGACACCAGGCCGGTGATCGGGCCAGCCATTTTGTCTGCAAACAGCTTAAAGCCAAATACCAGGCAAACGACTTTGAAACCCGGGACATCCCGGTGATAATGAGAAACATCCAGAATGCCGCCAGTCATCAACTGCCGGCCAATTCCGGCACAACCCTGGCCGGGCTGTTTGCCACCCATGAGATGATCCATGTGTTTAACACCGGGGACAGCCGGGTATACAAGCTGGATAAAAGTGCGGCCCATTATATCTCGCATGATCATTCGGTGGTGCAGGAGCTGATTGATAACTACCTGATTCTCCAGCAAACCGCCAGACACCACCCCTATCGGAACCTGGTGGATTTCGGGATCGGCCCTCTGTTTGTCGACGCGTGGGAAAATCATGCGGTGTTTGTGCACTCAGAGGCCTATCAAGCACCCGCCACCTTTCTGCTCTGCAGCGACGGATTAAGCGATCAAATGATGGAGACGGAAATGCATGACATTTTAATGCCAAGTCCTGTCAAAAGCGGCAGAAAGCTGTTGTCTGAAGTTTCTGAAAAGGGCCTGATTGATAATACCAGCTTTATTATTGTCCAGTTTTTATAATACAGAGATGATAACTGAAAAATTTTTGATCAAATTGACGCCCATTTTTCAGGCGGCAGGATAGGCGGAGCGGACAGAATGGAAGATATCATCAAAAAATGCCTGCCCACCTATGAAATTATCAGCCGCATTGGCGAAGGGGTCAATGGCGTTGTCTATCATGTCCGCGACAACCTGAAGGAACGCGCCGTCAAGGTGGTGCCGATCATGGTGGAGCGCTCCATCAACTATAAAACCACCAAGGATCTGGATTCCAAAATATCCCATGATTTTCATGCCGTGCAGGCCTATTACAGCAAAATCAAAGGCGACGGCGTAGTTGAAATTCATGATTTTCACCTGGTGGACAAGCAGGTATCCAAACAGGAGGCCAAAGCCTATCTGGTTCTTTTAATGGAGTACTGCCCGGACAACCTCCTGCATTACGTGCTCGACCATTACCCCCTGGCCCCGGACACATGCCAAAAACTGATGCGGGATCTGGCGGAAATATTAAAGCGGCTCTCGCACAGCCGCGTGGAATCATTTATTGTAAAGGATCTAAAGCCCTCCAACCTTCTGCTAAACAACGCCAACCAGCTGCTGATAGGCGATCTCGGAGGTCTGCAGCGCGTAAGCAGCATTTCAGCATCGCCCAATGCCCAGTTTACGCCCAACTGGTCCGCCCCGGAGATACTCATTCGCAGTGAAAGCACGGGCATTGCCAGCCTGGTCTATTCCTATGGGTTTGTCTCCTACTTTATCTGGTTCGGCGCACTTCCCTATGAAAATACGGATTTTAACGAACGTATCCGCCGGGTAAAATCCGATGGACTGGAATTTCCCCGAAAGGACATGCCAGAGCCCATCCAGCGCTTGATCCGGGAATGCGTCAATTACGCCCCAAAGGACCGGCCCGCGGATTTTGAGGCCATTTTAAACCGGCTGAACGGTAAAGCTGCCCCGAATAAGGAAAGGCCCGCCTCAGAGGACGCATCTACCGCCAAGCCGGCTAAAAAGACGCAAAAACTCAGGCCCCAATCGAGGCGATCCAAAAATAAGGACACCAAGCGCTCGGACATGCATAAGGCCGGGGATATCTGGGTGGAACCGGTAACCGGAATGGAATTTGTCTGGATCCCGTCCGGAGCCTACCGAATGGGCTGCGGCAACTGGGATTCAGAGGGCAACCGGGATGAATTCCCGGTGCATGAAGTTTATATCGACGGGTTCTGGATGGCCCGTTATCCGGTCACCCAGATGCAGTGGAAAAAGGTTATGTCCTCTTCCCTCTGGAAAATGGTCAAGGCGAATAATCCGGCCTGGTTCAAGACAGGGGATGCGCACCCGGTTGAGCAGGTATCCTGGCATGATACCCATGAATTCATCCAGAAACTTGCCTCGACAAACAAAGGGCGATACCATTTCCGGCTGCCCACCGAGGCGGAATGGGAGTATGCCGCCCGGAGCTGCGGCAAAGCGCATAAATTTTCCGGCGGCCAGGATCTGGACAAACTTGCCTGGCATTACGGCAACAGCAGCATGACCACCCAGCCGGTGGGCCAAAAACAGCCCAATCAGCTGGGACTATACGATATGAGCGGAAACATTTATGAATGGTGCCTGGATGTCTACCTGGAAGATGCCTATAAAAGACATGACCGAAAAAACCCGGTCATCAGAAACCAATCCGGGCGAAGGGTTATCCGGGGCGGCAGCTGGTCCAACTCCGCCCATGAGGTGCGCTGCGCCTACCGGGGCAATGTGTCACCGGATTTCAAGGGCAATTATATCGGCTGCCGCCTGGTCATGACCCCGGTCAGCCGGAAGATGGTGTTAGAATAACAAGAGCTGAACGATCTGATCGGCCAGCCCGCTAAGATTTAAGCCTTCCCCGGATCAAATTTTCGAATACGTCCACCGCATACCTTATTTCCCCCCACCCGGCGCGTTTGAGGTGCATGCCCACGGCCTGATAGGAAATCGGCTTGTTCCAGCCGGCAGCTATCTGCTGCTGGGTCATACCGGCCAAAGCACCCATTACCGCCCTGGCCTGATTCGGGGTCCAGCGCCCGGCAATGGCGCCGGCCAAAAAAAGCATGCCGTCTATGGCGCGGGTTGCGGCCTGGCCGTCCATGGCAAAGCGCAGAGTGCCTGACCCCGGTGCGGCCATGGATTCAAGGAGTTTTCCGGATCGCCTGAAGGCCGCCCCGTCCCCGCCGGAAATATTTCCCGCCGGCACATAATCCACCGGCCCGACCCCTATGGCCATCCGCACATCCGTCTCGCGCACCGGGGCATGCGCCCGGATAAATGCCCGAAAATAGAGCCCGGCCCGAAGTGCCGCAGCCGGTTCGGCAACAAGCATCTGCCAGCCGTCCCCCCGGAAAACATCCACCGGCTCGGGCATGGCCGCCCCAAACACCTGGTTTAACCGGCGCCCGCCCTCAAGTACCAGGTGATAAAGTTTTTGACGAGTTTCGGCCGACAAGGGGGAGAACCCGATAAAATCCCCCGAGATCACCGCATAATCGGCAGATAAACGGACTTGCATACCCAACCTTCCATCAACCACTATTTGTCCGGGTGCTGACCAGGAAAAAACACACCCCGATCAGCATGATTACCGCCCCAACGGAAAAGGCAAACTGCAGCTCAATCGTATCCATTATAATACCGCCGCAAAGCGAGCCGAAAAGCATGCCCAGGCTGTGGGCCACGGTGACCAGAGACATCACCGAGCCCATGGCCTGCCGACGGTTGCCGGCAATGACCGCCAGCGCCATGAGCGCCGGCATTGATATCCCCCCGCCCACGCCGAATATCATATTGGCGGCAAAAAGATCCCAGAACCCCTGGGCCAAAGCCAAAAGCAGCGTGCCGCCCGCCGCAATCAAACCGCCGAGCATCACCAGCCGCCGTTTATCCATCCGATCGGCAATCCAGCCCATGGGAATATGGAGCAGGCCGCTTACAAAAACGCCCAGCATGACCAGGATGCCAATGGCAGAGCCGGAAAGGGAAAAGCGGATATCCCCGTAAACCGGCAGAAACCCCCAGATGATGCCGATACACGTGGCATAAACGAGCCGGAAAACAAAGAGGCTCAGAATCATCCGGTCAACCAGCAGCTGGCGCCAGGGGCGGGGCTGATAGCCACTGACCACGATATACTCCCCGGCTCGCGGCGGCAAGCAGAAAAACGTCAGAAAAAAGGCCGTCAAGGCCAGTCCGCCCATGCAGGCAAAGGCCACCTGGAGGCTGAAAAAATCCTTGATCACCCCGCCCAAAAGCGGGCCCAGGCTTAAGCCCAGGAACACGGACATATTAAACATCCCCATGGACAGCCCTTCTTTGCCGGTAGGCGTGATATCGCCCACATAGGCTTGGGCGACCGGCATAATCATGGCCGAGGCAATCCCCTGGATGATACGGATCGTAATCAGGGTTTCAATGCGGGTGGCCATGATAAATGCAGCGGCCACCAGGAAATATCCGAACAATCCGAGCGTGATAAACGGCTTCCGTCCCTTTCGGTCCGACCAGCGGCCGAACCAGGGCAGAAAAAAGGTCCGGGTCAGGGAAAAACCGCCGAAGATAAGGGCGATGTATAGGCCGCTCGCACCCAGGTCATGGGCATACACCGGCAAAAGCGGTACAACAATGCCCACCCCGGTAAGGGTGGCAAAAATCGAAAAAAACAGGGTTGAAAATATTTTCGGGTCCATACGTTCCATACGGGCTACCCCATAACACCCATATTTATTATGCACAACGGAATTCGGCCGGGTTCCCACGGTGAATTTATTCTGGCGAGAAACCCCATAACCATGGGGTTTCTCGCATGTGAGGTCGGCACGGTGGCCGACCCTACAAAATGTCGGCATTGTCGCGTAGGGCGGGCCACCGTGCCCGCCTGAAAAATAGATAGAACAAATTTACCGTGCCGGGTTCCGATTTTGTCATGGGGCTTATTTATGGGGCTTATTTATGTTTGACACATCACCAAATCTCATGTAACCGATTTAACTTGAAGTATAAGTTCAGAATGGTTGCAGATCGCAGTGCCGGGAGAAACCGGTGCTTCAGGAAAATACGGTTTTATTTGAGGAGGTGTCGATGAAAAAATGGGGCGGAATCCTATTCGTACTTCTCTGCACGGCTTTGTTATTCCTAATCTTTAACGACCCGGCGCTTGCCACGGAGGCCGCGGAGGGCACTGCCGCCGCTGACCCCATAGCTGAACATGCCTGGTGGTTCTGGCCGGTGGTGCTGTTCGTTGTGACGTTTATAATGGGCATATTCGCGGTTTTGGGCGGCGTTGGCGGCGGGGTGCTGTATGTCCCCATTATCAGCGGTTTTTTCCCGTTTCATCTGGATTTTGTCAGGGGCGCGGGCCTGCTCGTGGCACTGACCGGCGCCCTGGCTGCCGGCCCCGGGCTTTTAAAATCCAGCCTGGCCAGTCTTCGCCTGGCCATTCCGGTGGCGCTCATCGCCTCTTCATGCGCGATCGTGGGGGCCATGGTCGGCCTGGCGCTGCCCACCAATCTCGTCCAGATCTTTCTCGGCGTGGTCATCATTTTTATCTGTATTTTGATGCTGACCGCCAAAAAATCCACTTTTCCTGATATCCAGCAATCTGACAAGCTGTCTTCGGTTTTAAGGATTTACGGCGTCTATTACGAAGACAGTCTGGGCAAGGACATTGACTGGAAGATTCACAGAACGCCGATTGGCCTGCTGCTTTTTATCGGTGTCGGCCTCATGGCGGGCATGTTCGGCTTAGGTGCCGGCTGGGCCAATGTGCCGGTTTTAAACCTCGTCATGGGGGCGCCGCTTAAAATCAGTGTGGCCACCAGCAAATTCCTGCTCTCAATTACCGACACCTCCGCTGCCTGGGTTTATTTGAACAAAGGCTGCGTCATCCCGCTGATGGTGGTCCCCTCGGTGGTGGGCATTATGCTGGGATCATTCGTCGGCGTTCGGTTGCTAAAAATCGCCAAGCCGAATATGATCCGCTGGATGGTCATCGCGATTCTGGCGTTTGCCGGCATCAAGGCACTTCTTAAAGGACTCGGAATCGGATAGCGATCAAGAATAAATTACAGGAGGCATCAAATGGCTCAAGTTGAAATCGATCTGGAAAAAGCCAGTAAAGAACAGCTCCTTTATGCCAATGTGCTCGAGAAAGGCATGTACCTCGGGCTGCTCGCCCTTCTTATCACCTTTGTCATCTATGTCACCGGAATTATGCCGCTTCGCATCCCGATGGAGGAGCTGCCGAAATACTGGCAGATGAGCTCCAGCGACTATCTGCAAATCGCCGGCATTGAGTCCGGCTGGGGATGGGCAAAACTGCTGGGATACGGGGATTTTCTGAACTTCCTGGGTATCGCCTTTCTGGCCGCGGTGACCATTATCTGCTACATCGCGATCATCCCCACATTGGTAAAAAAGAACGACTATGTCTATGCCACGCTGGCAGGCATTGAAGCCGCCGTCCTGCTCCTGGCCGCAAGCGGTTTGCTGGCAGCGGGGCATTAGCGCCCGTCGCATCAAAGGACTTTTTGCGAAGCCGTCAAGGTTTCAGGATGGGCATGCCACGCGCCATCCTGAAACCCGGGCGCCGCTTAAGAAAATCAATTAAGGCTTTTTTAGCTCAACAATCGTTGCCCCCCAGCCCCCGCCCGTCGCTTCCGCATCGGCAAACCGGGCGACCCGGTTATCTTTTTTCAGTATACTGTGCACCCGCTTTTTCAACACCCCCTGGCCTTTGCCGTGGATGATGCGAAGGGAATAGATCTCTTTTTCCAGGCAGGCGGCGATATAGTCATCCAACAGGTCTTTAACTTCCGCCGGCCGGAACGTATGCAAGTCAAGCGTGCCGTCAATGGGGATTTCGATAGGCTCCATGATCTTTCCTACAGACTTCTTCAAATTTGATTTTGCCATGCATTATGGAAGCCTAAAGGCTTCCGCTACATTGTCTCTGCTGTTAAGATAACTCATTGGTATTTCTATAATATTGGCATCACCCAATGTAGGGGCGGCCTTTATATGCACGGTGAATTTGTTCTATCAATTTTTCAGGCGGGCACGGTGGCCCGCCCTACGCGACAATGCCGACATTTTGTAGGGTCGGCCACCGTGCCGACCTTAAATGCGAACAACCCCATGGTTATGGGGTTGTTCGCCAGAACAAATTCACCGTGCCTTTATGTGCTGTTCATTTGTATTATGCCGGAGAATAAATTATGATATATATATACTATGGATTTTATCTTTTTGACAAAATTGGCCGGCATTGTCGGCATCGCCTATCTGCTGGGCGCCGTCCCGTTTGGCCTGATTCTGGTAAAAACGCTGAAGGGAATGGATCTGCGCCGAATCGGCAGCGGCAACATCGGCGCCACCAATGCCCGCCGGGCCGGCGGCTGGCCGCTGGGGCTGGCCACCCTGTGCCTGGATGTTTTAAAAGGCGCGCTGCCGGTATATCTGGCTGGCGCGGTATTTTCCACACCCCAAGTTCTGCCGGCGATGGGATTGACCGCCATAGGCGCCTGCTGCGGGCACCTGTTTCCGGTATATCTTAAATTTAAAACCGGCGGCAAGGGTGTGGCCACCGCGGCCGGCTGTTTTTCGGTTATTTCGCCCATATCCCTTTTAATTGCTTTCGCCGTGTTTATGTTCCTGGCCCTTCTCTCAAACCGGGTTTCCGTGGGCTCCATGGCCGCGGCGGTTTCCCTGCCCATCGCCGTGATGCTGGTTGAAAACGCATGGGGGCTTGCGGGATGCGCGGGAGTTATCGCGCTGCTCATCATTATCCGGCACAAAGACAACATCCAAAGACTCCGGACCGGCACGGAACCCACCATCACCTGAATTGGAACGCTCAATTTAGATATCAGATAAAGATGAGCGAGCCGATCACGGCCAGGAGGCCGGCCAGAATGAAATGGCTCTCCATTAAAAAACTCTGGCGAAATCCCGGCGAAAACTCGCCGTGTTCATGGATATAGAGAAAAATCATCATCATGAGCGGGCTCCAGCCGATCAGCAGCCCGGGCAAAGCGACCAATCCCGCGGCACTGGCGGCCCAGATAAAAACCGCCATGGCGCCGGACAGAATCTTTAACAGCCGCATGGTCCGTTTTTCGCCCAGCAGAATCGGTATGGTCTCCTTACCCACAATCCGGCTTCCCTGCATATCCATGATGTCAAAGAAAGCGGTCTGCACAAAGACCAGGCAGAAAATCCAGAAAAACACGGCCGTGGTCGACAGCTGAATACCGCTTCCGTGATGCAGGGCCGGCAGCAGCGTGGTCACAATTCCCCAGGCCAGGCCCACCAACACGGTTTTTGAACCGGGTATGTCCCGAATTTTGCTCTTCCGCCGGGCGCCCACGCCCTGGGGCACCAGGCTGACGTTGTAAACAATGCCCAGGCATCCCATAAAAAAAAGCAGAATAAAAAGAAACGGCCCTCTGGCATAGGCCAGCAAAAGCACGCCTGCACCTGCGGCAAAGGTCAGTGCGGACAGCCACATCCGATTGGCCTGATAAAATGTGGCCCGGTCCGGATCACTGTAGCGGTCCGTGGAGATATCGATCAGGTTGTTGAAGGTATGCATGCACAATAGATAGAGCATGGCGATCAGGAAATCCGAAAGCGCGGGGGTGATTTTCAGCAGGGCCACTGCCGCATAGGTCAGGCAGCCGGCGCCAAGCGCAAGATAAATATTGGAGAGCAGCAGATAACGCTGTACCTGAAAGGCCCATCGCCGAAAGCGCTGCCCCTTTCGCATCAACTGGTTTTCAAGGGCCCGGTAAACCCGCTTGATGATCCAGTTCGGCGTGGAAGCCCCGGCGGTAATACCCACATGCCGGCAGTTTTCCAGCTGCCGGATATCGAGTTCCGCTTCGGTTTCAATATGCTGGGCGGGTTTTCCGGTTGAGGCGGCAATGTCATAAAGCCGCCGGGTGTTGCCGGAGTCCCGGCCGCCCACCACCACCACCGCATCCACCGATGCCGTCATCGAATGGACTTCGGCCTGACGGTTCTCCGTGGAGTCGCAGATGGTATTAAAAACCTTGTAATGGGGATGGCTCTGCCTGACCCACTCGCGGACCTGTTCGAAAAATTTGGTATTCTGGGTGGTTTGGGCGACGATGATCGCTTTATCAAAATCCGGCAGCTGATCCAGGGCCTCGATGCTGTCCGCGGTATACCCCTCGCCGCCGGCATAGCCCAGCAGGCCTTTGACCTCCGGATGCTCGCGGTCGCCGATAATGATGGACGCATATCCCTGCTTGGCGTGCTTGGCGATAATGGACTGAACCTTGATCACCCGGGGGCAGGTGGCGTCAATCACCTGAAATCCGGCATCTGAGAGGGCCTGCCGCTGCGTCGGCGGGATGCCGTGGGCGCGAACAAGCACAATGCCGTCGCCGGATTCGGGGATTTCGTCAATGACCGTAATCCCCTTCTGTGCCAGAATGGAAAGCACCTGGGGATTATGAATCAGCGGGCCATAAGTATATATGGGCGCCCGGGATTTGTTTGAGGCGTCCAGGGCCATTTCCACCGCCCGCCGCACACCCATGCAGAAACCAGCGGTCCTGGCAATCGTGATTTTCATCTACTGGGGCGTTTTTTTGAAAAAAATCTTATGATCCACCAGGGCCAGAGAGTAAATTGCGGCCCTGACGAATTTTTGTTCACCGAAAATATTGATTAACCGGTAACCGCCCTCTTCGGGTTCAACGGTATCTACGGCTTCCATGATCAGCTCCTGCTGGTCGCCATCGATCATGTATGCACTGGCTTCGCACATAGTTCTATCCTTATATATTTGATTGCTACCGGGCTAATGCCGGTTTTAAATAAATTTCAATCAGTTCCTCGATCAGGTGGGGCAGCGGAATCGATGCGGTTCCGATGATCTCCGCATTTTCCTGGGACAAGGGGATCAGATATTTTTTGGCCGCACTTGAGGCCACCGCCTCAGCCATCCGGGGTGTCACCTCGCCCATCATGGCATTGGCCATGATAATGCCCACCGGCCCGATGATCATATCCACCCGGGAGACCGTCTGGACAATCGCGTTTTCCCCGGATGCCCCCCGGTTGGCACGGGCTTTGAGCATCTGGGCCGTGGCAATGGCATTGGTGCCTAACGCAATGATATCGACCTGCTCCTCAAAAAAATCCCGCAGGCGCTTGATGACCGTTGCCCCGATGCCCCCGCCCTGACCGTCAATAATGCAGATTTTAACCATAGCCCCCTGCTCTGGCTTTTCTTTAAAAATGCTTAATTTTTAAAAATAGGAATAATTCTATCGAATGCAAGTCATGGATCAATGCCATTAACTTAAGACTGAAAGTCGGCTCGGTTGTCATTCCGAGCGACAGCGAGGAATCTTTTATTTGCATGGCTTTTTAAGATTTCTCGTCACTGTCGTTCCTCGAAATGACAGCGGCGGAAGGCTAAAGTAAATGACATTGAGTCATAGATTATTCCACGCGGAAAAAGTTACTCATACAACAGCGGCGGTATAAATCGCTTAACACTCTGTCATAATTTGCGGATCTTACGCTGATGCTTCCGCTTCTGCTTGGGCGGCTTCTTGCCCGGCCCCTTTTTGCGGGTATCCAGCCTGCCTCCGGCATCCTCTTCCGCTTCCGGGGAAAGCCCCTTTACGTTCATATATTCCGCCATCTCCAGCTTCTGTTCAAACTCCAGAGAGTCAATAACGGCTGCCCCGTTGGATTCGGAGAACCCGGTGACTTCCCGGTCCGAGCTCACCACCAGGGCTTTTTGTCCCTCCCGCTTTGCCATGCGCTTGATCACGGCATCCGCTGACTCCCCGTGCCGGGAGAATCTAACATTAATGCCCTTTTCCCGGTCCGTCCGATCAAATACCGAATACTGGGCCGCCCCGTCAAACACCACGGTGATCTGATGCCCCTTCATCCGTTTATACGCCGCCAGCCGTTCCAAAAGCGTCTGGCGGCCGAGTTCCAGATCCTCTTGATCCATCGGGCCCATCGCGCGGGATTGCCGAATCAGATTATAACCGTCGACGATGATATGAAGTGCCATAAGTTGATGGACTCGTAAAAAATCGATTCCGGGACGGCAAAGAAAAAAGTTCAAGATCGCGGCGCGCAAATCCCGAGGAATGCAGCGTACTGACTCGTACGTGAAATTCCGAGGGATGCAGCGCAACAAAGATATTGGACTTTTTGCGAAGCCGTCATAAGTTACTCGGTTTTAAGCAGATTCAGAAGCCGGTCCAGGTCTTCATTACTGTAGAATTCAATCTCCACCCGGCCCTTCTGGCCCCGCCGGCGGATCTGGACCTTGGTGCCGAAGCGGTGCGACAAGTCCTCTTCAAGACTTGAAAAATAGATATCCTCGGGGCGCTTGGAGGGCTCCGGCTTGGGCTGGGCCTGGGCGTTTAACCGGTGAATCAGCTTTTCGGTCTCCCGGACCGAAAGATCCCTGGACAGCACCAGCTTAAAGGCCTTGCGCTGGATGGCGGCATTTTCCGCCCCCAGAAGCGTCCGGGCATGGCCCATGGAGAGCTTTCCCCCGCGGATCGCCGCCTTGATTTCATCCGGCAGATGGTTGATGCGCAGAAAGTTGGCGATTGCTGACCGGCTTTTGCCCACCCGCTCCGCGATATTTTCCTGGGTAAGCTCAAATTCGGTCATCAGCCGCTGATATGCCTCAGCCTCTTCCATGGGGTTTAGGTTTTCCCGCTGGATATTTTCAATGATGGAAATCTCGATCAATCCGGCGTTGCTGATGTCTTTTAAAACAACGGGCACCTTGTATACGCCCGCCATGCGCGCCGCCCGCAGCCGGCGTTCGCCGGCGATCAACTCATAGCCCCCTTTTGATTCCCTGACCAAAAGCGGCTGCAGAACGCCTTGGGTCCCGATGGATTCAGCCAGATCCGCCATTTCCTTTTCCGCAAATTCCCGGCGCGGCTGATAGGGATTCGGATGAATGCTGTCGATATCGCATTCAAAATAACTGACCGGTGCCTGGTCATCTGCATCGCCAATATCCGGAAAAAGGGCATCCAATCCTTTGCCCAGTCCGCTCTGGCGGCTTTTTTTGCGCTTTCCGGCGTTATCCTCCGCCTCTGTTTTTCCCTTCGGCATGATCATTCCATCCCCAAAAATCGTGGTTATTTGCCGCTTTTATGGCCGTTCATGATCTCTGCGGCCAGCGCTTTATAGCTTTCAGATCCGGGTGATGCGGGATCATAAAAAATAATCGGTTTACCGTAGCTGGGCGCCTCCCCCAGCCGAACCGTTCGCGGAATGCGGGTTTTAAACACCATGTCCTTGAAATAGGTTTCCGCGTTCTCCGCCACCTGTCTGGCCAGATTGGTCCGTCGGTCAAACATGGTCAGAAGGATGCCTTCGATTTTCAAGGCTGGGTTCATTCCCTGTTTGATCCGCTTGATGGTCTGGAGCAGCTGGCCAAGCCCTTCCAGTGCATAGAACTCGCTCTGCAGCGGAATGAGCACCGAATCTGAGGCAACCATGGCGTTCAGGGTCAAAAGGCTCAAGGAGGGCGGACAATCCAGAATGATATAATCATATCCGTCGGCACAGCGCGACAAAAGGGAACGCAGCACCTTTTCCCGATGGTCATCCGCCATCATTTCAACCTCAAACCCGATCAACTCCACCCGGGAGGGAATCATGGAAAGGCCCTTTACATCGGTATCGACAATAATGTCTGAGACCTCGGACTGACCGATCACCCCTTGGTAGAGGTTCCGGTCGATGGAGGCCTTGTCGATGCCCATACCGGTGGTGGCATTGGCCTGGGGATCACAGTCCACAAGCAGGGTCCTGGCCCCGGCTACAGCCAGTGCGGCGGAGAGGTTGATCGCCGTGGTGGTTTTACCGACCCCCCCTTTTTGATTTGCGATACAGATAATATGTGTCATAATAGTGCCTTTTAGCATAAAAAATGCCATTTGAAAAGCTGATAGAGCTGACATATATTATAGTTGTAAGAAATCCGGCAAATTTGCCGAACATGACAACCATACAGGAATTAAATGATAAAATTTCGCCAACCGATTGCGATTGGCATTGCCATCGCGTTTTTCATCACCGTTTCAATGCCCGCCGGAGTTTCCGCCATCACCGTGCAGGAGGAAAATGAACTGGCCAGGGAATTCCTTCAGGCGGTTAACCAGCAGTATAAAATCATCAAAGACCCGGCCATTGCCGACTATATCAACAAGATCGGCCGGCGCGTGGTGGCCGAGCTTCCGCAGCAGCCGTTTACCTATCACTTCTATGTGATCGAGCAGGACACCTATAACGCCTTTGCCGGCCCGGCCGGGCATATCTTCGTATTCAGCGGCCTGTTTGAAGCCCTGGACCACGAGGGCGAGCTTGCCGCGCTCCTGGCCCATGAAATTGCCCATGCTTCCTGCCGGCATATTTCGGAGATGATCGAATCCTCCAAAAAGACCAGCCTGGGTACGCTGGCGGGCGTTGTGGCAGGCATCCTGGTGGGGCTTGGGGGGGCTTCCGCCGTGGGCAGCGCCATCACCATCGGCTCCATGGCAGCCGGCGAATCCGCCGCCCTTGCCTACACCCGGGAAAAAGAAATGCAGGCGGACCAAATCGGCCGCGAGTATCTTCAAAAAGCGGGCTATGATCTGCACAGCATGCTCTCCCTGCTGAAAACCATCCGCTCCCAGGAATGGTTCGGCACGGATCAGATCCCCACCTACCTGCGGACCCACCCGGCCACGGAGGACCGGCTGACCTATCTGAACAACACTTTGTCAAACAAGCCGGCCCCGCCGCCAAAGAACACTTATGAATTCAAACGCGCCCGCATCCGGGTCTCCGCCCTTTACGGCAATCCGCGGGAGTCCCTGCGGCAATTCCAGCATTCGGTCAAAACCCAGCCGGAGGATCCCATGGCCCATTACGGCTACGGCCTGGCCCTTGAGCGAAACGGCAACCCCAGGGCGGCGGCGGAGCATCTGGAAACTGCCTACCATGCCTATGCCAGTGACCCCTATATGACGGAAGACTTGGGCAGGGTTTACTTTTTAAACGGTGACTATGAAAAGGCGCTGGAATTTCTTAAAAAAGCCGCCCAAGAGGTAAAAAACGGGCCGGACAGCCGGCTGTATCTCGGCCGGACCCAGCTGGCCATGGGCCGGACGGAAGCTGCCACGGACACCTTTTCCCGCCTGGCCGACGCGCACCCGGATTATCTGCCGGCGCTCTATTACTTGGGCAAAAGCTACTCGGAACAGGATGATCCGGGCAATGCCCATTATTATTTAGGCCTCTACCATATGGGCAAAAAGGACCCGAAAAATGCCGCCTTCCATTTCAAACAGGCGCTGAAAACCATCACCGATCCGGAGAAAGTCAAAAAGATCAAAGGCTTATTGGATAAATTGTAACCTTACACCTTATCAAAATGCGAGAACTTCATGGTAAAATTGCCGCGGCCCTGGGAGGCGGATCGGAGGGCGGTGGAGTAGCCGAACATCCTGGAAAGCGGCACACTGGCGGAGATGACCTGAATCTCGCCTTTGGCGGAAATCGAGTCAATTTTGCCGCCCCGGGCGTTTAAATCCCCGATCACCTCGCCCATAAAATCCTCCGGCACGAATACTTCGGTGTCCATGATGGGCTCCAGCAGATAGGGCTCTCCATTGCTGAAGGCCTCCCGGCAGGCCATGGTCGCGCACACCTTATACGCCAATTCCGACGACAAATGTTCCTTGAAACTCCCGCCGGTTAAGACCACCTCCACGTCAACCACCGGATACCCCATCAGCTCACCGTATTCCATGGCATCGTGGACGCCCTGGGAAACCGCGGGAATGTAGATATCCGGTATTTGCGCATCTGAGACCTTGGAGCGAAACGCCGTCCCGCTGCCCCGGGAAAGGGGTTTTACGGTGAGCTGCACTTGGGCATAATGCCGGGCGCCGGCGATTTCCCGGTCGAACTCCGCGGATCCGGCCGCCTCCCGCGCCATGGTTTCCCGGTATACCACCTGGGGTTTGCCCACATTCACATTGGTGTTGTACTCCCGCTTCATCCGGCTGATGACAATATCCAGGTGGAGTTCGCCCATGCCGGACAATATGGTCTGGCCGGTATCCTCGTCCTGCTTGACATGAAGGGTGGGGTCCTCATCCATTAACTTGGAAAGCGTGTGATCGAGCTTCTCCTGGTCATCGTGGGTCTTGGGTTCCACGGAGACGGAGATCACCGGCTTGTAATACTCGATGGCCTCCAGCAGCGCCGGCTCATCCGCCTGGCAGAGGGTCTGGCCGGTGCCGGAATCTTTCAGGCCCACCACGCCGACGATACTGCCCGGACCGGCTTCATCCAGCCGCTCCCGCTTGTTGGCATGCATCTTTAAAATTCGGGAGATTTTCTCTTTGCGTTTAAGGGTGGGGTTGTAAACCTCGCTGCCCGCCTTCAGATAACCGCTGTAGACCCGGACAAAGGAAAGTTTGCGGCCCTCAAACATCGAGACCTTGAAAATAAGCGCCACCAGCGGTCCCTTCTCTTTGGCGGAAAACGAGAGGGGTTCCTCGGTGTCCGGATGGATGCCCTCGATGGGAGGCGCCTCCACCGGGCTTGGCAAAAAGTCGATGACCGCATCCAAAAGCGGCTGAATGCCCTTGTTGCGCAACGCGGCCCCGCACAACACCGGGACCAGGGAAAGATTCAGGGTGGCGCGGCGGATGGCGGCAACAAGCTCCTGCACGGGAATTTCCCGCTCCTCGAGAAATGCCTCCATAATGGCGTCATCGGTTTCAGCCACCTGCTCGACCAATTTTTCCCGGTACGCCGCGGCCGACTCCATGAACTCCGGGTCAATATCCGTGGTATGAATCGGGGTCCTGGGGTCACTGGTCTCCCAGGTCATCTGCTGCATCTTCAACAGATCGATTACCCCCCGGAAATGGTCCTCACTGCCCACCGGCAGCTGGATCAGTAGCGGGCTGGCATTTAACCGCTCCGTTATCATCTCCACCACATTGAAAAAATCCGCACCCACCCGGTCCATCTTGTTAATAAAGGCGATTTTCGGCACCAGATACTTATCCGCCTGGTGCCACACGGTTTCGGACTGGGGCTCCACCCCGCCGACCGCGCAGAACACGCCGACCGCGCCGTCAAGGACCCGCAGGGAGCGCTCCACCTCAATGGTAAAGTCGACATGCCCGGGCGTATCAATAATCTGAATCTCCCAGTCCTTCCAGCGGCAGGCGGTCACCGCGGACGTGATGGTGATGCCCCGTTCCTGCTCATCCGGCATCCAGTCCATAACCGCTTCCCCGTTGTGGACCTCGCCGATTTTGTGCGAACGGCCGCTGTAGAAAAGCACCCGCTCGGTCACGGTTGTCTTGCCCGCATCAATATGGGCGACAATGCCAATGTTTCGAATTTTATCAATTTTTCTGCTTGGTTTCATCGTACCAACAACATATCTGCGTTTAATGGAAATCGGATATCGATATGCCCGGCCAGGGTATCGGCTTCCTGCCCGTCAATGAGCAGCTTCACGCGGTCCACGGCAGAAACATTCAATATCAGCGTATTAACAATCGAATAGACCGTCATCAGCTCCGTGCGGACCCCGCCAGAATGGCTGTTTGCCACCCCTGCGCCCAAGTCCACATAAGCGGTATGATCGGATGTTATATAAACCGCACGCAGCCGGGTATCCGACGGGATGGTGCGCACCAGTTCAGCGTCCGGTCCGTTTATAAGCGCTTGGACGATCCGGCGGCAGTAAGCCTGCGGATCGGTATTGTTACGTATATTTCTGGCCTCACTGACCAGATGCGCATTGCCCTTGTCAACAAAATACAGATAAACCGGATAGTCCGCATCCTCGGGCTCAGGCAGAATCTGCTCAACACCGCCCTCAAGCGGCGGCCCGGCCGCCTGGCATACCCCGACAGCGCATAGCCAGAAAACGATCAGAGCGGTCAAAAAAAACATCCGCACCATCCTGGCCGGGCCAATTTTTATGTATGCGGCCATACTTGTTATCATATCTGTTTCTCGGGACCAATAGTAACTTAACGGTTTAAGGTGTAAGGTATACGGTTTAAGGTTAAGGAAATCAAAACTTTATGCTTTAAGTCGTTCACGGTTCACAGTTCACGGTTCACAGCTCAATGTTATACAAACTTAGTGCCTTAGTGCCTGAGTGCCTCAGTGCCTCAGCCTCAGTGCCTTTAAAGTTATTTATAGCTCGGTACCGGGCGGCTCCGGGTGGGTTACTTTTAGATCACTTAATCTGACCTAAATTGGGCGTCTCCCAAAAATCGGTTTCCGCCGCCGCGACGCTATTAATTTCTTTTTACGAAGCCATAAAAATTGTCATAATCTATGTCAGCATGACCCGACTGTCAATCACGGCGAATTTGTTCTGGCGAGAAACCCCATAACCATGGGGCTTATCGCATGTAAGGTCGGCACGGTGGCCGACCCTACAAAATGTCGGCATTGTCGCGTAGGGCGCGCCACCGTGCCCGCCTGAAAAATAGATAGAACAAATTTATCGTGGACTGTCAATTGCATAAAACCATGCCCGCTGAAATGGATGTTTTTTATTTGTGGGTATATACCCATAACTGCCGCAACTTAAACAAGATCCCGTTTATCCGGCACATATTATGAATATTTTGCCATGAACTTTGCTTGACTTTGTCAAAACAATCGTGTCATATATTTAATCTTTTATTTTTGAATTTTTATTATGATTTTTATAAGTTAGCAAACTTGGCGGCCCTTTTCAAAAGGGCCTGCCAAACCACCTGTGAACGCGGCTTACCGGCGGGCAAAATTTTTCCGGCAAACCGCTGAAAAAGTGTATTGAGGAGGACGACCTCATGATCGTGGCCAAGCGTAAACCATTTGATGAAATTAAAAGCCTGATCCAGGGCTACAAAAAAATCCTTGTCGTGGGATGCGGCACATGTGTGGCGGTATGCCTGACCGGCGGTGAAAAGGAAGTCGGCGTGCTGGCGGCTGAACTGAAACTCAGCCAGAAATCCGAACCCGATTCCGCTGAATTCGGTGAGGCCACTGTCCAGCGCCAGTGCGACCGGGAATTTCTGGATGAACTCGACAATCTCGTGCCGGAATATGACGCCCTCCTGTCCATGGCCTGCGGCGCCGGCATCCAGTTTCTGGCCGAGCGATTTCCGGACACGCCGGTTTTCCCCGCAGTGGACACCACCTTTATCGGCGTCAACCAGGATGTGGGATGGTACGAAGAACGGTGTAAAGCCTGCGGCAGCTGTGTGCTCGGCATGACCGCCGGCATCTGCCCGGTCACCATGTGCGCCAAAAGCCTTTTTAACGGTCCCTGCGGCGGCACCAACGACGGCAGCTGCGAGATCCATAATGACCAGCCCTGTGCCTGGCAGATGATTTATGAACGGCTGGCCAGACAGGGACGACTTGATAAAATCATCGAAATCTGTCCGGCCAACGACTGGCGGAATCAAAAACCCCAGACGCTGATTCAGCCCGGTTACGAGGAGCGCCACGAATCAACAAAATAGCACCCAACACCAGACAGATTCGATAAAGAAAAAGGATATAGCCATGAAATCTGGAAGTAAACTTGAAAAAATACTGGAAGCCGGTCACTTTGCGTTTACCGGAGAGCTGGGCCCCCCGCGCGGGGCCAATATCGAGACCATTCGCAAAAAGGCCGAACCGCTGAAAGGCGTGGTGGATTCCGTCAATATCACGGACAACCAGACCGCCGTGGTCCGGATGTCAAGCTGGGCGGCGAGCCTCCTGGCCCTTCAGGAAGGCCTGGAACCCAACTACCAGATGGTCTGCCGGGACCGAAACCGCCTGGCCATGCAGGCCGATATTCTCGGCGCCTACGCCATGGGCATCCGTAATATGCTCTGCCTGTCCGGCGACCACCAGCAGTTCGGGGATCACCCCCAGTGCAAGGGCGTTTTCGACATTGACTCCATGCAGCTCATTCAAACCGTCTCCACCATGCGGGAGGAGGGAAAGTTCTTAAACGGCCAGGAGATCGATGACCCGCCGCGGATGTTTATCGGCGCAGCCGCCAACCCGTTTGCCGAGCCCTTTGAGTGGCGCGTCTACCGGCTGGCCAAAAAAATCAACGCGGGCGCGGATTTCATCCAGACCCAGTGCATCTATAATATGGAGAAGATGCGCGAATGGGTCAAACGGGCGAGGGATATGGGACTGACCGAAAAGGTCTACATCCTGGCCGGGATTACGCCCATGAAAAGCCTTGGTATGGCCCGATACATGAAGAGCAAGGTGCCGGGCATGGATGTGCCGGATGAAATCATCAACCGGCTCAAAGGCGTGGAAAAGAAAAAACAGGGCAAAGAAGGCATTGCCATCGCCTGCGAGCAGATCCAGGAATTTAAGGAGATGGAAGGGATCTCCGGCATCCACCTGATGGCCATCGAGTGGGAGCACCGCGTGCCCGAAATCGCCGAGATGGCGGGCATGCTGCCAAGACCCGAGGTTTAACCCGGCAACCCATGATATCTGCGACGCATGAATGGCAAGATCCGTCCATACTGCCGCCGCCAAGGACAAAAAGGAGAATTCAATAGAAAATGGAACCCAAACAAGTCATGATCATGGGCGGAGGCATCGCCGGCCTGACGGCCGCCACAGAGCTGGCCGAATTCGGTGTGAACGTCCATTTGGTCGAAAAAACCGGCTTTATGGGCGGCTATGCCATCGGTTACACCTGTAAAGCCACGGATGAATGCCTCCAGTGCGGTGCCTGTGCCGTTGAGAAAACCCTGAAGGCCGTCACTGAAACACCGACCATTCAACTGCACCCCAAAACCACGGTTGAAGCGATCAATTCGGACAACCACAAGTTCTCGGCCACCCTTAAAACGGCCCCCCGCTATATCGACCCAAAAAAATGCACCAATTGCGGCCTCTGCTTCACCCAGGCGCCGGCGGAAGGACTGGTGCTGCGGGGATACAGCAAAAACAATCACCCGTTATACGTGATTACGGAAGAAGGCGTTCAGCAGCACCGCGATTTCTTTGCCTCCGTATGCCCCGAAGGGGCGATTTCAGTGGATGCCGCGGCGCAATCGGCATCCCTTAGCGTGGATGCCGTAATCGTGGCCACCGGATTTGAGCCTTTTGATCCGAACGAGAAACCCACCTACCGGTATGCGGATTACCCGAATGTGGTCAGCGGCCTGGAGATGGAGCAGATCAAACGCGAACACGGAATGATTCTCCGCCCCACGGACAAGCAGGTCCCCGAAAAAGTGGCCTTTATCCAATGCGTGGGCAGCCGCGATGAACGGCTGGGGCACTTGTGGTGCTCCCGGGTCTGCTGCCCCTATGCTTTGCGCTCCGCGCGATCGGCTAAACACAAATCACCGGATATGGACATCACCATCTTCTACATGGACATTCAGAATATTGGTAAAAACTTCCCGGCCTTCTACCAGGTCTGTAAGTCGGACTTCCGGTTCATCCGCAGCATTCCGGTGGATATCTTTCCGGAAGAAAACGACCGCATGACGCTTCGGATTTTTGATGAAGCCCAGGGCGCACCAGCCATGGAAACCTTTGACCTGGTGGTGCTGTCTACCGGAATTATGCCGAATTCGGACAATCAAAGCCTCTCAGACCTCTTAGGCATTGAACTGGACACAGATGGATTCTTCGCCCATGCGGAGGCGCTCAACCAATCAATCACTTCACAAAACGGCATTTTTGTTGCCGGCACCGCCAGCGGCCCGAATACCATTGCCGGTTCAATGGCCCATGCCGGCCAGGCGGCGGGGGAAGTGCTGAAATACCTGGGGGTGACCAAATGACAACCGCAAAAAACACCCAAGAAACTGAAAAAATTGAGATTGCAACGGATGTAATGGTCATCGGCGGAGGTTATACGGGGCTTAAAGCGGCCCGGGCCATTGCAGAAAACGGCTTTCATGTCATCCTGGCCGATCAGGAGGAGGCCGATAACCTAAACCGGTTCTCGCTGCTGGGGATTGCCGCCCCCATGGAAAACCAGCTCAAGGAATTAAAGGACGCGGTTGCTGCAGATGAGCGGATCGAATTTCTGCCCGAGGCGGATATCAATGAGGCCGCCGGGGTGACCGGGGATTTTACCATCCGGCTCACCAGCCAAGGCGAAGCACTGGAGAAAACGGTCGGCGCGGTGGTCGTGGCCACGGATATCGTCTCCGCCCCGCTGAACCATATTTACGGCCTTGAGCTGTCCGATAAAGTGCTCACCCTGTCCGATTTTGAAGAAAAACTTACTGATGCGGAATTTCAAAACAAACTGAAAGGCGACCAGGCGGCCGTGGCATTTTTGGCGGGGTTTGCCCAGGAGGGCAACCCCCTGCTCATGAAGCGGATCCTTGACGGGGTCCTGGCTGTTGCTGAAGCCTCCGGCTCCGGCGCCACCCCCTATGTATACATCAACGACATCAAAGTGGCCGGCGATAACCTGGAGCGCCTTTACAAAGAGGGCCGGGACAAAGGGGCCATTTATTTCAAATTAAACGCGGCCCCGTCCATTGTGCAGCAGGGGGATGCACCGGTGATCGGATTCCATGATCCGGTGGTCCGCTCGGATATTGAACTTGACCCGGATTTTGTGGTGGTCGAAGAGGCCATGACCGCCAACCAGATAAATCCCGAACTGGCGGAGATCCTGCGGATCGACCTGGGCCCTATGGGGTTTCTGCAAACCGACAATATTCACCGCTTCCCGGTCAACTCAAACCGGGAGGGCATCTATGTGGTGGGCTCCAGCCGGGACATCCAAAACCTCTCCGATGCCTGGACGGATGTGGAAAACACCGTGATGCAGCTCAAACAGCTTCTGGGCGACGGCACCCGGGAAGTTCCCAGATTCCGGGCCGTGGTGGACCGGGAGAAGTGCGTCACCTGCCTTACCTGCTTCCGCTGCTGCCCGCACGGGGCCATCTATTGGGATGACAAGGCGGTGATTTCGCCGGTCGCCTGCCAGGCCTGCGGCATATGCGCCAGCGAATGCCCGCAGGAGGCCATTCAGGTCACCGGATATGCGGATGATGAAATCACGGAGCAAATCCGGACCGCGGTATCGGCGGTGAAAAACGGGGCGCCGAAGATCATCGCCTTCTGCTGCGAGAACTCATCCCTTGAAGCCGGCAAAACCGCCGCGCTTTTTCAATACCAGGTGCCGGACGGGCTTCGCATGATCCGCGTGCCATGTGCCGGAAAGGTCGATATCCACTACGTATTGACCGCGCTGATCGAGGGGGCTGACGGGGTTCTGGTGATGGCCTGCCACCCGGGCAACTGCAAATCCGAGACCGGCACCACATTTGCCCGGTGGCGGATCGCCAATGCCTACCGGATGCTTGAGGAGACGGGTATTGATAAAAACCGGCTCGAATTTGTGACCCTGGCATCAAACATGGCCCCGGATTTTGCAAAAATCGCTGTTGAAATGGAGCGCCGAATCGGATAAAAAGGCCATTGACCTTTTTGTTCAATGAGATTAAATTTATAACACCTTATGCTGAAAGTTACTGTTTTTCGGAACTTATCAGCCGGATCGACAGACGGATCTACAGAATAATTGGAGGAAAACCATATGGGAGAGGCGGCAATCAAATTAGGCGGGAAAAAACAAAGCACCTTTATTGATAAGGTAAAGGAAGTCCTACCGGAAGGAGGCAATCTAAACCTTTGCCTGACCTGCGGGGCATGCTCTTCGGGATGCCCGGCCACCGGCTTAGACGGCATGGATCCCCGGAAATTTCTTCGGATGGCGGCCTTAGGGCTTGACGAAGAGGTCACCACCACAGACTGGGTCTGGCACTGCACCATGTGCCAGCGCTGCATCTATGTCTGCCCGATGAAAATCGACATTCCGCGGCTGGTCTTTTTTGCCCGGCAAAGCTGGCCCCGGGAAAAGCGGCCCAAGGGAATTCTGGGTTCCTGCGACATGGCCTTAAGAAACGACTCATGCAGCGCCATGGGCGCATCACCCGAAGATTTTGAGTTTGTTGTGGGAGACCTGCTCGAAGAATACCGGGAAGCGCAGCCCGAGTTCAAGGATATGCAAGCACCCATTGACAAGCAGGGCGCAGAATTCTTCCTGAACCAGAATTCCCGGGAACCGGTCACAGAGCCGGATGAACTGCTTCCCCTGTGGAAGATTCTTCACAAGGCCGGGGTTGACTGGACTTACGGCAGCAAGGGCTGGGGCGGTGAAAACTACTGCATGTTCCTTGCCGATGACGAGGGCTGGAAACATATTGTGCAAACATCCATCAATCAGGCAAAGGAGTTGGGGTGCAAAACGTACCTCAACACCGAATGAGGGCACGTCACCTTTGCAGTCCTGGAAGGACTGAGAAAATACAACATCGACAAGGGCGACATGGAAATTGCCACCATCTATCAATATTACGCCAAATGGATCCGGGAGGGCCGGCTTGAAGTCAACTCGGACTGGAACAAGGATCTCCAGGTCAAATTCACCGTGCAGGACCCCTGCCAGATCATCCGCAAAACTTACGGGGACGCGGCGGCCGACGACATCCGCTTTGTGCTCAAGACGGCGGTCGGCGAGGAAAACTTCATCGACATGACCCCGAATAAATCCAACAACTTCTGCTGCGGCGGCGGCGGCGGGACGCTTCAGGCCGGCTATACCGAGCAGCGCCGGTCATTCGGCAAAGTCAAACACGATCAGATCGTGGCTACGGACGCGGACTACTGCATCACAGCCTGCCATAACTGCCATGCGCAGATCCACGACTTGACCGAGCATTTTGAGGGCAAATACCACGCCGTCCACCTCTGGACCATCCTGTGCCTGGCCATGGGCATCCTCGGGCCGAATGAACGGGAGTACTTGGGCGATGACTTGAAGGATGTCAACATGTTCCACCCGGAACAGGCAGAGATGTAGATGTAAAATTCTTATTATACTCTTATTAAATTCAAAGGGTGCCCTTTCCGGCACCCTTTTTTATTGCTTTATAGAATTAGCCAAAATGCTGGGTTTCGCAAGCTCAACCCAACCTTTTCATTGGATTGAGACGGCTTGACAAAAAAAGAACCAAATGACATGTCAGGCCAACGGGTCAAAAATACCGGCCATCTTTAAAACGGTCTGCCATTCGGATTCGGCAACCGCACCCCGTTCCCCGCAGGCGGTGCCGTCCGGGGAATTTTTCAGGTCCTTAATCGAAAATGCAGACGGCTCGGACTTCATGAGCCAGTATCGGCGGGATGGATTTATTATCCGGCATATGCTTCCTCTTCCTCATCCTTTTCAACTGGGTTCGGCCACATTCCGGGACGGCTCGCTGGCAATATGAATCGTCCGGGTGGGGAAGGCAAACCCGATACCTTCGGTTTCAAACGCCTCAAAAATCCCCAGGTTGATCTTTTCCTGGATATCCATATAAACCGCGTAATCCGGGCTCAGCACGTAGTAGACCACCTCAAAATTCAATGAAAAATCCCCGAACTCCTTGAAATGGGCCCGATCAAACCGGGTTTGCTCAACATTCTCGATAATCCGTCGAACTGTTTCCGGTATTTTTTTAAGCTTCTCCGACGGGGTATCATAGAGTACCCCGAATGAAAAAACCACGCGCCGCTCCCAGAAATTCGCATAATTGCGGATTCGGCTGGAAAGGAGATCACTGTTGCCGAAAACCAGCAGCTCCCCGCCCAGGCTGCGCAGCCGGGTGGTTTTCAGACCGATTTTCTCCACCGTTCCCAGATGATCCCCGACAATAATGAAGTTCCCGACTTCAAACGGCTTATCCAAAAGAATGGAGAGGCTGGCGAACAGGTCGCTTAAAATATTCTGGGTGGCCAGGCCGATGGCAATACCGCCGACGCCCAGACCGGCGATCAGGGTGGTGACATTGACCCCGATATTTTCCATAATCACCAGCAAAACCGCCGACCACAGCACAAACCGGCCGAACAGGGTCATCACCGTGACCCCGGAACTGGTCAAAGGATCCTCCACCCTTCGGCCCACATACTCCTTAAGCCCGGCGTAAACGAGATAATGGCCCCAAAGACCGATTTGAAGGAGCACGGCCGCAAAGGCCACGGATTCAATAAGCACCATGGCCTGAGCAGGCAGCTCCAGCCAAAGGGAGGCCAGAAGCAGGGCCAGCAGAAACAGCACAATCCGCTTGGTCCGCTGGAAGATCTCCGCCAGCACCCCGGAAATATTGGTTCTGATAAACATCCGGCCGGCCTCGAAGCGTTTGACTATCCATCGCTTCAGCACGTTAAACACGAGGTTCAAAACGAGCAGGGTGGCCAGGGCTGCAGCCCACAGGGTTATTGAATTGCCCAAAACCGAAAATTCCAGAAATTCCATCATGCCCCACCTCCCTTCAATCTAAAAGCCTCCGGTGTTTGAAAATCCGTTCCGGATCAAAAACCTAAATTGACAGTAAAATCAATCAAAATCTAACCCCTGCTGATTCGCATTGCAAAAAAACTATATAACAAGCAAGGAAGGTCAGGCGGGCAGGCACTCCAGCCACAAAAACTGATAGGGCGACAGTGTAAGCCCCTCGCCGTTTGGGAAGGAATGGCCGGTCACCCGATCCACGAACTGCGTAGCTGCAGTGGCGGTATTTAGCTGAGACTGCGGCAGGGGCTGCTCAAATTCCGAAAAATTATTGATCACCACCAGCCGCTGGCCGACATACTCCCGGATGAAACCGAACAAATGGACGTTTCCGGTGTCAAACACCTCCATATAGCCATTTCTAAGCGCCGGCAGTTTTTTGCGAATCCCGATCAGGTGGCACAGTTCATTGTAAAACCGCCATTCCAGGGCTTCCGCATTGTTCAAATCCTTTCCGGATGCCCACCGCTGGCGCGAACGGTGCACCCACCGGCTGTCTGCGGCTTTGGCCGGGTCGGACAGAAACGTATAATCGTTTAACATACCCCATTCATCACCCAGATAGATCAGGGGAATACCGCCGGCGCTCAGCATGATACTGCGCAGCAGGTTGATCCGCCGCACGGTAGCCTCAATCAGCCCATCATCCCCGGCATCCAGTGCGGCTTCAAGCCCCGCCAGGGAGGCCAGGGTGCCGGAAATCCGCAGATCCCCCGTATCCGGATTGTATTGAAACGGCATGCCCCGGGCAAAGGAGTCGGGAAACCGGCCGGTATAGAACTCATTTAGAAACTGCCGGTGGCCTTTCGGGTCAATGCCCACCTCCCGGGCATCCGCATCATCAAAGGTCCATCCGATATCATCATGGCAGCGCAGATAATTGACCCAGGCGCATTCCGGGTGGATCCGAATCCGCTTCTTCATGGCATTATTTAAAAGCTTGACCTCCCGGGTGGCCAGGGCTTCCCAGAGAAGCGCCATCAAAAGCGGATTATAGGACAACTGGCATTCCTCCGGACCGATATAGCGGATCACCTCATCCGGATGCACGATGGCCTCGGATTTAAACAAAAGAGACGGCGCGGCGATCCGGGCCAGGGCGTTGAACGCCTGGATAATCATGTGGGCTTCCGGCTGGTTTTCGCAGTCCGTGCCCAGCCGCTTCCAGATAAAGGCCACCGCGTCCAGCCGAAGCACTTGTACGCCCACATTGGCCAGAAACAGCATTTCCTCGGCCATTGCCCGGAACACGGCCGGATTGGCATAGTTTAAATCCCACTGAAAGCTCTGGAAGGTGGTCCATACCCACCGGCCCATGTCCGGATTCCAGGTAAAACTGCCGCGCCGGCTATCCGGAAAGATATCCCGCAGATGCCGCTGGTATTGATCCGGAAGCGTTCTGTCCGGAAAGGTGTAATAATACTCCTGAAAATCCGAATCACCGGATTTCGCCCGCTGGGCCCAGATGTGCTCATCCGATGTGTGATTCATGACAAAATCGAGCACCAGGCTGACCCCCTCGTCATGAAGAATCCGGGCCAGCGCGGACAATTCCTCCATGGTCCCGATATCCGGATTGATCGCCCGGTAGTCGCTCACCGCATAGCCGCCGTCGTTGTACCCGTGCGGCACGGCAAAAAGGGGCATCAGATGCAGGTATGTCAGCCCGGTCTGCTTGAAATAGGTGATATGCTCAGGCAAGCTGGCCAGCTTGTCACTGAACAGATCCACATACAGCACGCCGCCGACCATCTCTTCGGATTGAAACCAGAAGGGATTTTCTTCCCGGGCCGCGTCCAGCCGCTTGAGATAATCCGGCCGCTCTGACCAGCTCCGCAAGGCTGTGGCGAGAATCTGCTCCAGATGATAGAAAAAATCATACTGCCACCCATAGAGATTCACCAAAAGCCGGAACAGACGTTCCCATTCCCGGCGCAGCCTGGTTTCAAAAGCCTCCCACAGCTGCTGATGGATCTCATCCTCCGGGCCCATTACCGGCCGTATCCGCGGTATCAGCCGCTCAAGAGATTTTTCCGCCTGTCGTTGTATCCAGTCGCCATTCATAAGTAGTCAAAAATAACGAATGTAAAATAAATGTCAATACCCGGTCGCGCCATAGGCAGGGCTAATTTGTTCTGTATCCAAATCGAAATCGAAATCGGGATCGGGATCGAAAAAAATATGAACCTTGGACACGAAAAACTGGACGTCTATCGCCTTTCAATAGGCTACGTTGCATGGGTTTACGAGAAGGCCGACAGCCTGAACGGAGTCCATCGGCCCGCCCGGGATCAATGGCTTCGGGCCAGCCAGTCGATACCGCTCAATATCGCCGAAGGTAATGGCAAGACCGCGGAAGCCGACCGAAGGCGTTATTTCGAAATCGCTCGTGGCTCCGCGCTTGAGTGCGCGGCGATTCAAGATGTGCTGGTTGTCGGCAAGGCGCTGGACAAGATGGAAAGCCGGAACCGCAAGGATGAACTCGACCGTATGGCCGCGATGCTCAGCCGTCTCGGCGGAAGAGGATACCAAGTTCGAGAGGATCAGGAAGTCTACAGCATCGATCCCGATCCCGATAGCGATTTCGATTTGGATTTCGATCCCGATAGCGAAGAAAACGAATCCCAACCTTAGCGTTAACAGGACCGGGGGTATGGATTTTGCGGTTAGAACAAATTTACCGTCACGCCATAGGTGCAATAGATAACCCCCTATGGTTTCCGCTACCTTTTTCGTGTTGCCGGTGGAGGTATAATATATTAGATTAAAATTTTGATCGAACCCCAAAGGGCTGGCAGATGAGCGTCCAAAACAAGGAAATCCGGGATATTTTCAACCAGGTGGCCGATCTCATGGAAGTCAAGGGGGTCAATCCGTTCCGGGTCCGTGCCTACCGGGAGGCCGCCCGGTTCATAGACGGCATGAGCGAACAGATGCACAAACTGGTGCAGGACGAAGCCGATCTGACCCGGTTCCGGGGCATCGGCAAGGATCTTGCCGAAAAAATAAAAGAAATTGTGGCGACCGGCCAGCTTGAGGACCTTCAGGAACTAAAAACCGAACTCCCGCCCACATTGCTCGATCTGCTGGCGATTCCGGCCCTGGGCCCCAAAAAAGTGGCGGCCATCTACCATAAACTTGGCGTTTCCACCGTGGAGGAGCTCAAAACCGCCGCCCAAACCGGTAAAATCGCCGAACTTGAGGGTTTTGGCAGAAAAAGCCAGGAAAAAATCTTAAACTCCATCGGCAAGCTGAAAAAAGATGCCGGCAAGCGGATCCTGTACAGCGATGCGGAACCCGTGGCCGCCGCTCTGGCCGAGCACATCAGAAACCAGGCAGGCGCCAAGCAGGTCACCATTGCCGGCAGTTTCCGCCGCGGCAGGGAGACCGTGGGGGACCTTGACATGCTGGTAACCTGCAAGCGGGGCCATGAAGACGACATCATGAAGGCGTTCGTGGAGTTCGAAGACGTCGCCCGGATCGACGCCCACGGGCAGACCAAAAGCTCGGTGCACCTGCGCTCCGGGCTGCAGGTGGATCTGCGGATTGTACCGCAGGTGAGCTACGGCGCGGCGCTCCATTACTTTACCGGCTCCAAAGCCCATAACGTGGCCGTGCGCAAGCTGGCCGTTGAAAGGGATTTAAAAATAAACGAATACGGCGTGTACAGAAATGAGGAGCGAATCGCCGGCGAGACCGAAGAAGCCGTGTATGAAACCGTGGGGCTTTCCTATATCGAGCCCGAACTCCGGGAAAACATGGGCGAAATCGAGGCGGCCCAAGCCGGTGCCCTGCCGGATTTGATCACCGTCGCAGACATCCGCGGGGATCTGCATCTGCACACCCTCAGAAGCGACGGCCGAAACACCATTTCCGAGATGGCCGAGGCAGCCGTAAAACGCGGCTACGAATATTTTGCCGTTACCGAGCATTCCAGGCAGGTGGCCATGGCCGGCGGGCTCAATGAAAAGCAGCTCCGGGACCACATGGCCGAAATCGACAAAATCAATGAGAAAACAGACGGCATTACGATCCTCAAAGGCATAGAGGTGGACATTCTGGCGGACGGGCGTCTTGACCTGCCGGATGCGGTTTTAAAGGAACTTGACGTGGTCATCGGTTCGGTGCATTACCAGCAGCGGCTGGCCGGGCCCAAACAGACCGAGCGGATCATCCGGGCCATGGACAACCCCTATTTTCAAATCCTGGGCCATGCCACCGCCCGGCTCATCAACCGGCGGGAGCCAATGGATGTCGACCTTGAGGCCATTATTGACGCCGCCCGGCAGCGCGGCATTACCATTGAATTAAACAGTCAGCCCGACCGGCTGGATCTGCCGCATAATTATTGCAAAACAGCGGCCGGGCGGGGGGTTAAAATCGTTATTTCAACCGACGCCCACAGCACGGACAACCTCAATTACATCCGAAACGGCGTCACCGAGGCCCGCCGCGGGTGGCTGACCAAAAACGATGTGCTCAACACGCGGCCGTTAACGGAGCTTTTGACGGCGTTGAAAAGAGGATAGAGTAAGTGTCATTAACTGAGCTCCTTCCGCATGTCATTTCGAGGAGCGATAGCGACGAGAAATCTTAAAAATTATCCAGTTAAAAGATTTCTCGCTGCCGCTCGAAATGACAGCCGCGCTCACTTCAAAACTTAAGTTAATGGCATCAGGCATAGAATCATTACGCAATACTTGAGGAAAGGAGGCTTTAAAATGGAGGTCAAGGGAAACACATTTATTGTCACCGGCGCCGCGTCCGGACTGGGCGAGGCCACAGTGCGCAGCCTGGTGGCGGACGGCGGAAATGCCGCCATTTTCGATCTCTCGGATGAAAACGGCGAGGCGCTCGCAAAGGAACTGGGAAATGCGGCCATCTACTGTCACACGGATGTCTCGGATGAGACCTCGGTTCAGGCCGGCGTTCAGAAAACCATGGATGCGTTCGGCGCGATCAACGGGGTCATCAACTGCGCCGGTATCGGCATCCCGGCCAAGGTGGTCGGCAAAAAAGGCCCCATGGATCTCAATAAATTCACCAAAACCATCCAGGTCAACCTGGTGGGTGCCTTCAACGTCATCCGGCTGGCCGCCCCGCACATGATCGAGAACACCCCGAATGAAGAGGGCGAGCGCGGCATTGTCATCAACACCGCCTCTGTCGCCGCCTTTGAAGGCCAGGTGGGCCAGGTGGCCTATGCCGCCTCCAAAGCCGGAATTGTCGGCATGACGCTGCCCATTGCCAGGGAATTCGCCGATCACGGCATCCGCGTGATCACCATCGCGCCCGGGCTGTTTGACACCCCGATGTTTGCGGCCCTGGGCGATAAGGTCCGGGAGTCCCTGGAAGCCCAGCTCCCGTTTCCGTCGCGCTTCGGCAAGCCCTCGGAATTTGCGCAGATGGTTCAGTCCATTATCGCCAATCCGGTGCTAAACGGCGAGACCATCCGGCTGGACTCCGCCCTCAGGATGCCGGCGAAATAAAAAGGGTGTAGGGTTTGTGGACTTAAAGGATGTTTTTAATAACTTCAAAGGAGACTACCATGAGAAAAGTTGCCATCGTGGGCACCGGGCATACCGATTTTATGTCCGATGCGCCGAAAACAGAGGTTGAAATGTTTTGCGAGGCAGGGACCGAGGCCATGCAGGAGGCTTCGGTCGTCCCGAAGGATATCCAGGCCCTTTACTGCGGCAACGTGTTCGGCGACTTTGCCGAAGGCCAGGGCATGATTCAATCCTATATCGCCAATGAACTGGGCTGCCATCACGTGCCCGCCACCCGGTTCGAGGGGGCCTGCGCGTCCGCCACCCTGGCCATCCGGGACGCATTCATGTGGGTGGCCTCGGGCTTCTATGATGTGGTGCTGGTGGGCGGCACGGAAAAGGCCACCGCCATGGGCACGCCGCTCGCCACCCGGACCTTTGCCATGGGCAGCGACGCTAAATATGAGTTTCCGGCAGGTATTACGTTTCCCGCTTACTTCGCCCTGCTGGCCAATCTTTATGCATACAAATACGAGGTTGCCATGGAACGGCTCCGGGAGCAGATGTCCATGATATCCGTGCAGTCCCATTTCTACGGCACCAAAAACCCGCACGCGCAGTTCAAGCACAAGGAAATCACTATGGATCAGGTGTCCAAGGGCTTTGTGGTGGCCTCCCCCTTAAGGCTCTTAGACTGCTGTCCCTTCTCCGACGGCGCGGCCGTCCTGGTGCTGGCCTCTGAAGAAAAAGCCAAACAGCTTACCGACAAACCGGTCTACATCACCGGCATCGGCCAGGCCTCCTCCCCTAAAATGAGTGCCCAGGCGCCTTTCCTGCCGCGGATTCGGGCCCGGGAGCTCTCAGTCAAACAGGCCTATGATATGGCCGGCATCGGCCCGGAGGACATCGACCTCTGCGAACTCCACGACTGCTTCAGCATTGCCAGCATTATCGCGGCGGAAAACATGGGTTTTGCGGAAAACGGCAAAGGCGGCGAACTCTGGGAAAAGGGCGAGACCAAGATCGACGGGAAAATCCCCATCAACATTTCCGGCGGATTAAAGGCCAAGGGACACCCCATCGGCGCCACCGGCGCCTCCCAGACCTGTGAGGTGGTCCGTCAGTTAAGAGGGGATATGGCGGCCGAAGGGCGCCAGGTGGAAGGCGCCAAAACCGGGCTGGTGGACACCCTGGGCGGCGACGGCATTATCAGCAACTTGATCCTGCAGACAGGCGTCTAACGAAACATAGGAGGGCAAAAATGGAATACAAACTTTCATTTAAAGAATATCATAAGGCGCTCATGAAGAATAAACTCATGGGCTTGAAATGCAAAGAATGCGGCACAGTGACCTGCCCGCCGCAGATGAGCTGCAGCAGCTGCACGGGCTTTGATCTGGACGTGACGGAATTAAGCGGCAAGGGAAAAATCACAACCTATACCACGGTCTACGTGGCGGCCGAGGGGCGGGAAAGTGAAGCCCCCTATATCATCGTACTGGTGGAACTTGAGGAAGGGCCCTGGATTATGGGCAATCTCTATGATCTGGACCCGTCCCGGGCTTCCCTGGATCTGATCGGCAGGCCCGTCCAGATGGGGACCCGGATTTTTCCCGGGGACAAATATTCGGACGGCCCGGCCGCCCGGCCGGCATTTAGGTTTGCTGATTAAGGGCATAGGGAAAAAAGCGATTTGGGATAACAGCAAAGCAAAAAATATTTGTTGTTATTCCAAAACGTTCCGCCTCTGTCATTCCGAGGAGCGCCAGCGACGAGGAATCTTAAAGATTTCTCGCTCCCGCTCGAAATGACAGTATCGAAGGAATCTTAAAGATTTCTCGCTGACGCTCGAAATGACAGTATGGACGGATTATGGGGGCCTTTTTTAGTTACTTTCGGCAAAAATGCCTTGGCGGCGCTATAAACCGCTTATTAAAAAGCCACCAGGGGAGCACAGAGCAGTCCAGTGCGGAACAGACTACTCCGAGCTGCCTGCTCCCTTTTCCGCAAACTTCTCGCGCAGCATCTGGCCCAGTTCGCTTTTTTCTTTCGGCTCCGGCTTTAAGCTGAGCCTTATCTTTTTTTCTTCTGGCAGCACCTCGATAACGCGGGCCTCGATGGTTTGTCCCACCTCAAACTGCTCAAGGGGGTTCCCCCCCTTTTTAGCCGGAATTTCGGAAACATGGACCAGGCCCTGGACGCCCTCATCTATTTCCGTGAAAAGCCCGAAACTGGTGATGTTAATGATTTTTCCGGTTACCGGGGTACCCGGCAGATAGGTTCGGGCCACTTCCTCCCAGGGATGCGGATACAGCTGCTTAACGCCCAGGCGGACCCGCTGGTTCTCCCGGTCAATATCCAGGATTTTAGCGGTCACCGTATCGCCCCGCTTATAATGCTGGGCCGCCGACTTGATCTCCTCGGTCCAGGACAAGTCGGAAACATGAACCAGGCCGTTGATGCCTTCCTCAATGGCCACAAAGATGCCGAAATCGGTCACCTTTTTGACATTGCCCTCGATCACCGAGCCCACGGGATAGCGCTCATGAAGGGTATCCCAGGGATTGGGCATCAGCTGCTTCGTGCCTAAAGTCACCTTCATGCTGCTCTCATCCACATCCAGGACCTTAACGGAAACCTTCTCACCCACGTCATATAATTTGGCCGGGTGCTTCATGGTTGTCCAGCCCAAATTGCTGACATGCACCAGCCCGACAATACTGCCTAACTCCACAAACAGGCCGTAATCGGTAATGTTGTTGATGGTGCCTTCAATCACATCGCCCTTGTGGATACGCTTGATGGCCGCTTCCTTTTCGCGCTGATAGGCCTCTTCCAAAAGCACGCGCCGGGATAGCACCACATTTTCACTTTTCCGGTCAAACTGCAGCACCTTAAACTCCTGCTCCGTATCCAGCCAGGCATCAAAATCATTGATTCGCTTCACATCCAGCTGGGAGGCCGGCAGAAACGCGGATATGCCCACATCCACGATAAAACCGCCCTTTTTCCGGGAAACGATTTTACCGGTTACGGTTTCCCCGGAATCATACTTCTTCTGCAGCTCATCCAGGCGCCGGACCTGTGCCACCCCATGCCGGGAGAGCACCGGATAGCCGTCCTCATCTTTGTGGACCAGCACCACCTGGACCCGATCACCGATATTCAGATGAAACTCTCTGTTATTATCAAGGAACTCCGCCTTCGGCACTTCGCCCTCTGTCTTGTAGCCGATATCGATGAGCACCCGCTCATTATCCATATCAACCACTTCCCCCTCGACGATTTCACCGGTCTTAAATTCCTTGAATGTCTGCTCATAAACGGCCATCAGGTCTTCGCCGCTCATTTCCGAAAATTCATCCATCCCCGGCTCCGCTGATTCATTTGGGGAAAAACCGTCCGCCTGCCTGCTATATTCCGTATGTTCCGTATACATATGTATGCACCTCCAAATTGACTTATCCCGCCAATCGACCAACAAAAAAAGCATCCTATCCAATAAGGGACAAGATGCCTCGCATCATCCAAGCGACATCCATTTTCACCAGCGACTGAAGCAATGAATCAACGCATACCGCCTTGCCCCTAAGCAATGAACCGATTACCGATTATTCCGGGATTACATAATAAAATAACAATAAAAAACCGGTTTGCAATGGGACAGGCCACGGTAAATTTGTTTTATCTGTCTTCAGGCAGGCACGGTGGCCTGCCCTACGAGGGTTAACGCAGAAATTGCGTAGGGTCGGCCACCGTGCCGACCAATATGACGCAGAAATTACGTAGGGTCGGCTTCAGGCAGGTACGTTAGCCTGCCCTTCTACGAGGGTTAATGCAGAAATTGCGTAGGGTCGGCCACCGTGCCGACCAATATGACGCAGAAATTACGTAGGGTCGGCCACCGTGCCGACCAATATGCAGAAAACCAATGCCCTTTAATACCTCTGTTCGGTTAGAACGGATATATCACCACGCGTCGGTTGTTCTTCTGGCCCCGGCTTTCGGTGATCAGCCCGTAGCGGACAATCATCTCGTGCTGAAGGCGGCGTACATAGGGGGAGCGGGGGGTTAATTCGATGGGAAGGCCTTTTTCAAAAACCCGGCTGACCGCTTCCTCGGCCTCAAACAGCGCCTGCGGTTTTTCCCCGGGCTCGGTATCGCCGTTGTTTTCGCCGAAAACGCTCTGCATGAATTTTTCAATCTGGGTCACGGTATTGCTTTTGATCACGTGAAGGGGCACCCCCTTTTTCTGAATCTCAAGCAGCTGCCGGGGTTTTCGCTTTTCCTGGGATTTCAGGGTAAGCACCATGTCCGCCCGCTCCAGATCGGCAACCAGCTGAACCGGCACGCGAAACTTTTGAATCGCCTGCTCCAGGCGTTTGCGGCTCACGCCGTAGGTAAAAATACGCAGGGGCCGGTCCTTGGACGGCGCATAATCCGGCACCTTCCCCATTCCCGTCGGTTCGGCCGGCCCCTCACCGGCCCGGGTCTCCACCCGCCCGTCGTCATGGCGGATTCTTAGCTCCGGGGTTGCCGGCGTGCCTTTTAACAGCGCATCCACCACGTTTGCCAGGGCATAATTGACCGCCAGGCGGTCCCGGTCCAGAATCTCAACCAGTACATTGAACGTGGGCGGGGCTTTTCTCTCGAGGATCGACTTCTGCGTCCGCCGGCGCCGCGCCTCTTCGTCGGACAGGGTCACGGACTGAACCCCGCCCAGGAGATCCGCAAGTGTGGGGTTCTGCAAGAGATTCTCAAGGCTTCGGCCGTGGGCGGTGGCGATCAGCTGCACACCGCGCTCCGCAATGGTTCGCGCGGCCAGCGCTTCGGCCTCGGTACCGATTTCATCGATCACGATCACCTCGGGCATGTGGTTTTCCACCGCCTCGATCATCACCGCGTGCTGGCGGTCGGTGGACGGCACCTGCATCCGCCGGGCCCGGCCGATGCCCGGATGCGGGACATCCCCGTCACCGGCGATCTCATTTGACGTATCCACAATCACCACCCGCTTGTTCATCTCATCGGCCAGCACCCGGGCGGATTCGCGCAGCAGGGTGGTTTTGCCCACGCCCGGCGGGCCGAGCAGCAGAATAGACGAGCCGCTTTCAATCACATCCTGCAAGATATCCACGGTGCCGAAAATCGCGCGGCCCACCCGGCAGGTAAGCCCCACAATGGCGCCCAGACGGTTCCTGATGGCCGATATCCGGTGCAGGGTCCGCTCGATGCCGGCCCGGTTGTCCCGGGTGAACCGGCCGACCCGCTCCACCACATAGTCGATGGCCGCCTGGGTTACATTTTCATCGGACAAAACCTTCATGCCGCCCGGAAACCGGGCTTCCGGCGGCCGGCCCAGATCCAGAACGATCTCGATCAATTCGTCCTGGGGATTGATCTGATCGACTGCCCCGCGAATATCCGGCGGCATCACGGACAGCAGCAGTTCAATGTCATCCGGCGATGTTATCTGATAGGGCTGCATGACTGGCTCCAATCCCAATTTTGCCTCTAACCGTAAGTAAAAATTTACTTTTTCTCGACAGTTTCATAAGCAGCGGCCTAATCCGCCGCGACGGTATTTTTGCAGAAAGTAACTCAATAAGGTCTTCAAAATCCCTCGGTACTGTCATTTCGAGCGGCAGCGAGAAATCTTATATTTAAGATTCCTCGTCGCTCGCGCTCCTCGGAATGACAACCTCTAAACCGTCCGGGATAAAAAAGGCGGCGTCGAAGCCGGGAAGGGTTAAAACGGCATATAGAACTCAGACTCCTGGCCGTAGTGCTTAACCTGGGCCTTGGGATAGTGTTTTTTGAATAAATGGATCATGGCGACATTCTCGCTCATCACAGTGGCGGTAAATGCCTTGTATTGATTCTGTTTGGCGATTTCTTCGAGCACATCCAGCAGGTAGCGGCCGATGCCCATGCTCTGGTAATCCTCCCGGACCAGAAACGCCACTTCCGCCTGGTCCGTATCATCTTCGCCGTAATAGGAGCCGATGGCAATGATTTCCTTGTATTTGCCCTTCTGGACGAGCCCCACGATACTCATGTTTTTCCGGTAATCCACGGTGGCCCACTGCTTCTGGAGCATCTCCCGCTTAAACACCCGTTTCTGATGGAAAAACCGGTAGTAAATGCTCTGATCCCGCAGGGAGTAAAAAAAGTTCCGGATGGCGAACTCGTCCGAGGACAGAAGGGGCCGGAATTCCACGGATTTGCCGCTGGGGAGATCCAGGTAGGATTTATAGTTTTCCAGAAAAATCAGATCCTGCCGGCTGGGCGGCACCTGATCCGGAAAAATGTAGTGCCGTTTTTTGGCATCGTCAATCAGCCCCTCCCGGAATTTGGGATGGGCGATCTGGGTGAGTTCCATGACCCGCTGGTAGATGCTTTTGCCGTGAAGCTCGGCAATGCCGTATTCTGTGACCACGATATCGATATCGCCGCGGGTGGTGGCAATGCCCGCGCCTTCGCTCAAATGTGACACAATCCGGGAGACCTCCCCGTTCTGGGCGGTGGACGGCAGCGCGATAATGGAGAACCCGTTTTTGGCCATCTTGCTGCCCCGCACAAAATCCACCTGGTCGCCGATGCCGCTGTAGAAAAGATAGCCCTTGGAGTCCGTGCAGATCTGGCCGGTCAGATCCACCTCCAGGGCGGAGCTGAGTGAAATAAAGTTATCGTTTCGGGCAATTACATTCGGATCATTCACAAACTCAGAGGCCCGGAAGTAGAACATGGGATTGTTGTCCACATATTCATAAAGCTCTTTGGAGCCCATCACCAGGGAGGCCAAAATCCGGTTGGGCAGAAGCGTCTTTTTCCGGTTGGTGATGACCTTTTCCCTTAACAGCGGCAAAAGGCCGTCGGTGATCACCTGGGTGTGGATGCCCAGATCCTTTTTGCCTTTCAGATAGGGCAGAATGGCATCCGGCAGATGGCCGAAGCCCACCTGGAGCGTTGCCCCGTCATCCACCAGCTGAATTACGTAATGGCTGATCCGCTCCACCACCTGCTGATTCTTGATGGCGGGAATAAATTCCACCATCGGCTCGTCATGATAGACCAGGTAATCGATTTCATCCACATGGATATGGCTGTCCCCCCAGGTGGTGGGCATGCGCGGATTAACCTGGGCAATCACCGTTTTGGCCATTTTCAGGCCGGCCAGGGTGATATCCACGGAAATGCCCAGGCAGCAGAACCCGTATTCATCCGGCGGACTCACCTGAACCAGGGCCACATCCAGGTTGATCTGCCCGGAATAAAACAGCTCCGGAATCTGGGACAAATAGGCCGGCAGGTAGTCGATTTTTCCCTCAAACGCGGCCTGCCGCATGTAAGGGCTGATAAAAAAGAGCTTCAGGGAAAACCGGGACGAGAAACCTTCCTCGTGAACGTATTCGGATAGCGTGGATGAAAGCATCTGATAGATGACGATATCCTGAACGGATTGATCCGTCACCATGGCCCGGATGAGCTCCTGGGGCTCGCCGCAGCCCGTTCCGATAAAAACGCTTGAACCGTTTTTGATTTTCTGAACCGCCTCTGCCGCCGTCAGTTTCTTATCCGCAAACCGGCCTGTCAGCACCATTTTCCCATGCTCCTCTTATCCAAGTATTTAAAATCACACCCTGGACAAATCATAACCAAATATTAAGCGCTTGGCAATTTAAGAAAAAAACCGCTAAATCGACTCCAGCTCGGTCAACACCCTTATCTCCGGCGCCTCGGCGGCAAACTCCGCAGCCCTCTCCATAAATGCCTTAAAATGCGGGGTGGCGCTGTGGGCAGTGAGTGCAGCCATGTCCTGGTAGCGTTCGATAAAAATAAAGGTGTCCGGATCCTGTTCATCAATATTTAAGGAATAGTTAATGGTGCCCTCTTCATCTGCCACCCCGGCCATCAACTCTTTAGCCGCTGCCAGGGCCGCCTCCCTTTTCTCCGGTATCACCGGAAGCTTCGCAATCACTGCAATCATAACTCATACCTCCTTTTTTTTCCGTCTTAATCTTATTTTCCGTCTTACTCTTACTCTTAATCTTACTCTAATATATACTGAATCATTCCAAAACGTTCCGCCCCTGTCATTCCGAGGCGCGCCAGCGACGAGGAATCTTTCCAAAAATCGGGGTAAAGTAGAGGGCAGGCGGGCCTGTCTTTTCTCTACCCCTACCCCATTTCAATGGTAGTGCCAAGACCAAGATGTAGTTTTGTATTATACTGTTTTTTCAATATGTTTTCAAACCGGGGTGTTCAAAATCAGGTTGATGCTTTTTAGCCTCAAATCGCAAATCGGGGGACACCATACAAGTTTTATCGATGGGAGGGAAAATTAACATGGTGTTTCCGGAGTTACGCTCTGCCCTTCGTGGTCTCTTGATCAACTTGTAAGCCTTTTAAACCGACCTTTAAAGCCCAAAAACCGGGACGAAAACCGAAAAAAAATAAATAGGTATGTCCCCGGGTTTCTGTGTCCCTTGAATTGCAGGTATCTTTTAGATACCTGTTGACTATATATAAGATATGTATTAAATTTTTCTATAAATACGAAAAGAGGTAAAAACAATGGTAAAACCACTTAAAAGCAATAAAGAAGTTCAAATGTCAATAAAGATGGAGCCGGAACTGCGGGATCAATTCATGGCGGCAGCGGCTGCACAGCATCGGCCTGCGGCACAGATTGTGCGCGATTTGATGCGTTCGTTTATCGTCTGTCAGGAGATGCCGAATGCTGATACTATTGAGGCGATTCAAGCTGTCGAGCGCGGCGAGTTTACGACCCATGCCAGTACTGCTGATCTTTATCGCAAGCTTGGCATCTGATGGCTAATCGAAAAATTCACACCTCCAGCAAATTCGAGAAAGATGCCGCGCTTGCAGTCAGACGCGGCAAGGATACAACAAAACTTCGGGCCATTATTGAATTGCTGGCGACCCATCAACCCATACCCCGCGAGTTCAAGGATCACCCCATCAAAGGAAACTGGAAAAACTGCCGGGATATACACATTGAGCCGGACTGGCTGCTTATTTATAAGACCGACGATGAAAATCTCTGGCTTGTTCGAACCGGCTCCCACGCGGACCTTTTTGGAGGATAAGAATTCAGTCTGCTTATTTACAATCAATGGGGGACACCATAAAAGTTTTATCGATGGGAGGAAAAATTAATATGGTGTCCCCCCGATTTGTTTAACCCGCCCTCCGGAGCAAGAATGCTATTTTTCTAAGACAATCGCGCCCGGGGCGCATTCATCAGCAGCCCTCTTTACGCTTTCTTCATGTTCAGCCGGAACTGTTTCTTCCCTGACAATGCCTATCATCTGATCATCATCGTAATCAAATACTTCGGGACACACCTTGTGGCAATTGCCGTCTCCCATACAAAGATCATAATCGATTCTAACCTTCATGTCATATCCCCCGATAGATTTTCTGTTTTTAAATATAACTGAACCCCCTATGATTATCCCGGCAGAACGGATGAGCCCATTTCAAGGCGTTCCTGAATCGCTTCTTTTATGGCATCCAGGCCGGCCATGCCGGATGCGGCGCTTTCCACCGCATCGTCAGTCTGCCGGGCAACAGCGCGCTTGATATCGCTTTTGAGTTCAGCCTGGCGCTTTGCCAGGGTTTGTTTTAAACCGGCTTTCAGGGTATCGTCTATGTCTGATGCGATTCGCACATCCGGTTTTCCAATGGTGCCGCCGAGCTCCGCGGACAGGTCAAAGGAGCGGATGTTCTGCAGCGTGTCAGTCAGGCCACTGATAAGGAGGTTATCCGCTTGATCGGATTTCACCTTGAAACCGGCGGTGTCAAAGACCGCCTGAATATCAGCATCCAGCTTTTCTCCGGCGATCCGTATGCTGCCATTTGCATTGCCCACCCGGGCGGACTCCAGAAGCACCGCCAGGTCCTGCCGGTCCAGAAGCGTAAAATCCGACAGCGGGTATTGTTTTAAGTTAAATTTTACTAAATCTTCGGGGCTTTTTGGATTAGTCCGATCCAGGTGTCCCTCTGCCGCCAGCGTCCCGGCGTCTTTCAGACCGGAGCCTGAAAAGGCGAATACAAGCGGCCGGCCAAGCACCTGCTGATTGGAAGAAAAATCCTGAAACTGCCCGGTTGCAGTGCCGCCGCCCACTTCCATGGCCAGGTCCGCTGTTTTTATCCAGTATTCAGGAATCTGTCGGCGCGGGGCAAATTCCACATCAATGCCCTCGCCCCGGCGGCGTTTTTCCTCTTTTTCGCCGGCACGCATCATCCCGGCGAGATAAGGCGAAAGCCGCTGGTACCAGATAAGGCTTGTTTCCACCCATTGCGCGTACCTGGGGCCGAAAACAAGGGCGGACATATTGCCGATGCCCTCGGGCGAGAGCGCATATTTTTCCGTAAGTCGCTCTGCGTCCCGGGCCGGCGCATTTTTAAGATCTTTCAGGCGCTCTTGAAACTCAGCCCGGATCCGGGAGAGATCCTCCCTTGCGCTGCGAAGCGCCTCAAGGTCTTTTTTAATATCTTGCCTGATTTCCCGGACCTCGTCCACTTTACCAATAGCGCCCATCACGCCGCCGGACAGCCCGGAATCCGCCCGCAGTTTTTTAATCCGCGCCTTGTATTCCTGAAAGGTTTCTTTATCCGGAAGCTCATCCAGCCGCGCCTTGAAATTTTCTCTTGCAGAGGCAATATCCGCCTTGAGCGCTTCTGCTTCTTCAATGGTCGCCAGCTTCTCGTTTTCCAGGATCTCTTTTGCGTTTTTTGCCGCCAAAGAAGGAAACTCGCCCAGCTTGGAGCGGAGCCTCTCGCGGATTTCAGCGCCTTTTTCAGAGAATTTTTCACTCTCCGGAAGCGCGCCCGAAGTTGTCCGTTCTTTATCAAACGCAAGGCCTGTCGCGGACATATCCTCCACAACAGTTTTACCTTTGATCAGATGACCCGGGTTGAATGTCATCCGAATCCTTTCGGCCACAAGTGCATTTCGCATGGGCTGCTTCGGGTTGGTGACCTGAAGGCCGTTTAATTGAAGGCCTAAAGGAAAAAGTATCAGGTCTGCCGACGCAAGCTCAACTTTCGCACCCACCGCCTTTGTGCCGGTGCGTTCCACCATGTATTCTGCCGCATAGTCAACCACGAGATACCAGACAGCCGCGCATAAGGCGGCGATTACAACAAAAGCGGCGAGTCCGGGCCATCGGATCAATCGATTCATACGGGGTTCCTCCATCCGGATACGGTGCGGTATGCCGAGTAGATGCGGCTTCCCTTGACCATCTGGGCAAGCCGGGTCTTTTCCAGCCAGGTCATGAAGTGCTCGCGGTAGCGCCGAATCAGGGCGTTGGACGCAAAATACAGGGGAAGGAAAAGCACCAGGGCCGCAATAAAGCCGCCCATGACCACCGTGTTGTTAAAGCGGGTGAGGTGCCAGAATCCGGAGTCATAAAGAAGGCGCCAGAACCCCTCTAAGGCGTCCGCAGATAAAACCGCCATGCCCAGCCAGTGGAATAACGGGTCAAGGAGAAAAGCGACTGCGGCAAATACAAGCCAGCCCAGGATAAAACCGGTAAGATTGACGCGCAGGACCAGTACCAGAAAAATCAGCAGCACGTGCTGCAGGGTAAAAAACGGCATAAAGGCAAGAAACAGGGCCAGGCAGAACGCGGCACTGATCTGGCCGGGGGCGGCTTCCGCGTTTAACACTTTTAAAAGCTTTGCCAGCAGGGTGATCATATCCGGCTTCCTTTCCGGTACTGCGGAGAATAGTCAACATCAGATGTTTTTTTATGTCTGCCCAAACAAAAATTATATATTGAAAATATAACAGGTCATTCACTAATTTCAAATAGCCGCGGCGCGATCGCCTTAAACGGGGGACACCACTCTTCCCCCAAACCGTACGCCAAAGAAGCAGAATTCATTCTTCGGCAGGAATGCCTTTACAACCGCCTTCCTATGAAACATCCCGAATGCCCCATAGAATGCAGATTTAATCATGGTTGAGGATACTGGCTTGCCCACCCGATAACTCCTTTTTCCGTTAAACTTTTGCCTCATTATTTTTCGTATGTTATTAAAAAATTTCTGTATTTTCTGGTAAGTGCCTTCTTGCGCAAAAACCGGAGCCGATCTTATGATACTCAACACATACCGCCGTAATTTCCAAGAAATCAATCAGGCATTGCATGCTTATTTTCGGATTAAACCCGGGCAACGCCATTGAAGGTAACTTCACCATTGAGATTGATCACATTGAAAGTTGCCCATGCCAACACTTTTGAACGTTACCAATAATTTTTTACCTTAATTTCTATAAACTGGAAGAGGCAAAAATTATGAGTGATTATTTAAGCCCACTCTTAATAGACGAAGATAAGATTGCTAAAGAACTCATCAAGCGCAAAAAGAGTTACATTGAAAAAACTATTAATGGAAAAAACAAAAAAATTCTTGAACAAAAGGCAAATATCGAGGCTGAAGAAGGTTGGTCTATATTAAGGAAAAATAAGAAATCATATAGATTAAAAAAAGATAAGCCTGCGGATGAACAGCTTGAAGACGAATTGTGGTCAATAATGGCTAAAATGGAATTTGATGAACTTAGCGAGGGACGACAATTTACAGTAAATGTTGGGAAAGACGTAAGCCCAAGACAAATTGATGTTTTCGCAAAAGATAGGGAATCTGCAATATTTATAGAGTGTACTCGTTGCGAAACCCCAAAGAAAAAAAATATGAGTAGTCTTATTGAGAAGATAAGCAGCATACATCCTCAAACCGCGCGTTCTGTGTCCACCCACTATGGCAGAACTCCAAAACTAAAAGTAAGATGGATAATAGCTACAAGAAATATTGAATGGGGAGAAGCAGACCTTGCTAAAGCTGCAGAAAAAAAAATTGTAGTTCTAAGAGATCAAGAAATCGACTATTATAAAAAATTAACGGATCATTTAAAAAAAGGAGCTAAGTATCAATTTTTAGGACATATATTTGCCAAAGAAAAAATAAGCGGCTTAGACATAACTGTTCCAGCAACGAAAGGTAAAATGGGTGATAAGAATTTTTACAATTTTTTAATAAAACCAGCTGATTTAATGAAAATTGCCTATATAAGCCACAAAGCAAGCAGAGATATGGAAGACCTTGAAACTTATCAGAGAATGCTTGTTCCTTCGAGATTAAAGAAAATTTCGGAATACATAGATGATGGAGGACAATTTCCCACAAATATTGTAATTAATATTAAATCCAAGAGTGGTGTCAGGTTTGACAAAAAAGAAAAGATTGGTGAATCAGCGTTTGGAATACTTCAATTGCCTGATATGTATGCCTCTGCTTGGGTGATTGATGGGCAGCACAGACTTTATGGCTATACACATAGCAAGAGATTTAAGTCTGATGAAAATTCTACATTACCAGTCCTAGCGTATGAAAATTTATCTCCAACTCAAGAAGCAGAGCTTTTTGTTGATATTAATTGCGAACAAGTCAAGGTTTCTAAAAGTCTCCTTGTTGAACTTTATGCTAACTTAAACTGGGAAGCAGATAAGCTTGAAGACAGAATTGCTGCCTTACGTTCACGAATTGTGATGGCATTAGACCAGCGCAAAAGTTCTCCAATTTATGGAAGAATTAAAACGACATCTAATGATAAAAGCTATTACAGATGCTTGTCGATAACTTCCTTTCATGAGGGATTAAAAGAAAATAAATTCTTTGGCGACATTAAGGGTGAAACTATTACTCCCGGGCCTTTTATTGATAAAGACATTAAATACCTTGAACATACACTAAATAAATCAGTTGAGATATTATCTGAATATCTGTCATTGTTTAAAAATGAAATACCTGCGCATTGGGAATTAGGTGATGCAAAAGGTGGGTATCTATGCACCAATAATGGGATTAGAGCTTTAATGAAAGTCTTAAAAGGAATTTTTTGGCATCTTGAGAAGAACGAACATTTAGAGCTTTATTTAATGAAGCCCGAAGAGATAATCCCTTACATTAAAACATATATTGAACCGGTAGTTGATTATTTTAAAAACGCTTCAAAAGAAACTATGGCTCTTTTTAGGAGTAGACAAGCATTAAAGGGTGTGACAAACAATTCGTTAAGAATGATGAGTTTTATACATTCAGAATTTGGTGATTTTTTACCGCCCAACCTTGAAAAATATCTTGAAACCATGGATGAAGAAGGCACAAAAGAAGCTCAGGCTAAGATTGATGAGATTCAAAATAGATTATTCAATGTTATCCTAAAAGTTTTAAAAGATAACTTCAAAGATGATAATGAAGAATGGTGGTATGAAGGTGTCCCCGAACCAGTGAGAAGAGAATGCGTGAAGAAGCAAGACCAAGAGCGTGGCGTCAAAAACAAAGAACAATATATTTGCCTAATTGATTATAAAACAATTGCCAGCGCGAATTGGAACTTATTTAAAAAATATTTTTCCTTCACATCAGATGGCGGAAAAGATAAGCAACTTAAATGGTTAGTAGATTTAAATGAGATAAGAAATATTACACATCACACTGAAAAATGGCCTGTCACAAAAGAGCAAGCTGATTTTGTGCGCGGTATCCATGCTAAAGTTATGGATCAATTTACCCCTTCTGGTTAATTGTTTATAATTTATTGTTATTATTTAATATTATATGAACAAAAGGGGAGGGTTTATATATTTTCTTTAAGTATATCTTGAAAAATATGACAATCTTTGCATCTTTTCTTAAATATCTTTAAAAGCTCTGTATTTTTTTTTGAGGGATTATCATCAAAGTTTACTTCATCAGTCTTTGTTTTTCCCATTTTCTTGCTCACCTTTGAATCTTCTCTTTTTGAATGGCATGAACCCTCAACTTTTCCATCAGCTAAAGTGTTATTTTTTGCTCTCACCCCTGATTGATATCTGATTTCTTTTGATAATGGAATGCCTAATTTTCTCTCAATTTCATTATAAAAGATCTCTTTGATTTCATTGTCAATAAAATTATCCCTCCGACTATTAGGAATTAATTCTGGAGAATCAACATGAATCTCGCCAATCATATAGCTATTAAAACGATTCTCTCTAAAACAGCTATCAAGTAAGTGATTATCACCAATCTGGATATCTCCAACTCTAACTCTGATACCTGATGTTAAGTCTCCTTTTGTAATTGCACCCAAAAGATCCTTCCGCTTTCCATACCATCCATATGCGACTACAGAACCCTTCGCCCTAATCTCGAAAAATTCAACTCCAACAATATAATCGTGTCCCTTAGATGTTAATTTCACCATATCGCTATATGGTTTATAAACTTGATCACCGTTCAAGATAATTTCATGATGACTAAAATTATTTATTTTTGATGATAAAAACTTATCGATATCTTTGGCAAAAGACAACTCATTATAATTGAATGGAACTGGAGCTGTAAAACTTATAAAATCATGAAGCTTTTTGATGTCCATTAAATGATTTCTGAAACTTTGGACTCCTTCTAATTTAACTTCAAAATAGCTAATTCCCTTCCTTTTACCGTTTTCGTGATAAAAATATGTGCAATTATCAAACAATTGCTTCAAAGAAGAAGTCTTTTTCTGAGTTCCAGACACAAAATTTCGAAGAGCATTACAGTCCCATTCCTGTATTGATTCGATGCCTTCCCCTTTGGACTTAGTTCTAAATATTGCACGTTCACAGAAGGCAAGTCCCCCCAAACGACCAATTCCTCGAAAGCCGCGTAACCTTTGTTCTTTTTTTGAACTCAGACCGATAGAGCTTAGAATTTCTTCAGCATGATCTGCCGATATTCCGAAACCTTCATCGTAAATCTTGATTGATTTTTCTTTCGGGTCTAAATCAATATAAATTTTTTTATTTTTAGATTTTGTAGCCCGCAATGCAAAATCAATCGAATCAGCAGCGTTCTGAATATATTCACGATAAATAGACATCGGATTATTATACATGCCTGCTGTTAAAGTTTCCAAGAGATACATCCCAGCTTTAAAAGCAGACTTTTTGCTACTTTTCTGAATCATACAAAATACCTTATTATGATTAATTTTTAAATAATTTCAAATTCTGTTCAGTCTTTTCTTTCGGAAAATAGAGTTGCAATATATTTCGCAACTTTTTATTTTTAATATAAACTGTGGCGGTTTTTAGGCTCTTTATTGTTCTGTTTGTACATAATAAATCTAATAATTCATTTTTTTCATTATTTGTTAATGCTCTGAATTTGTTTAGCCATTCAATTTCTTCGCTTTTTGGTTCGAAGCCTCGGTTCATTAATATACTTTCTGGCATATGCAATATTTCAAGAAATTTTGCTGGACTTTCTCCAAATGCCCTATAAAAAAAAACTTCTGATGTCATAACCGACCCTTTTAAAACATTAAGGATTCTTTGAACTCCACGGATAAACTGATAGTTCCAGTTAGGTTCACTGACATAGCTTCTATCTTTATGAAAAATTGGAATATATTTCATGGGAAATGAATAAATTGCTAAATCGAGTTCTTTATTCAAATCTATATTTATTTTAAGCCGTTGCCATAAATCTTCAGGAGTATCATCGTAGTTATAAAGAATGTAATTAGACAAATGCTGAATCTCATATTTTGCAGCAAGTCTTATTTTCTTTTCATAAATTTCTCTATCGGATATATGGTCAAAAGCAATACGGAGCGGGTGAAGTGCAATTTTAGATAATAATTTTATATGCTTCTCTTTCATTAATCTGGCATCAGTACCCTGATTAAAATCTACATATCTTTGCTTTGAGATTGTTCTACCATTTTTGGTATAGGTGAATTTTGCCCCTTTTTCAAAACCCAGCTCGATTATGTCATTTATTATTTTTTCAAATTTTTTTGAAGCTAATATATTATTGTCAAATAAAACAAGATGTGTTTTTTCACCATATCTCTTGGTTATTTCTTCAACATATGGCTTTATGCCCTGATAATCTATAAATTCTGGCTCAAGTATCGGCACCCCACAAAATTGACATTTTCTTATACATCCCCTAGTGGCATATCCAAAATAACTATCTTTAATTAGAGAATATTCTTGTGTCGACTCATTAAATAATTCGTAATCAGGAATCATATTTTCAACAATAAGTTCATTATCCTCATCTAAAATTCTTGGTTCATTTAAAAGTCCTTTTAAAGGCAATATACCTGTAGCCTTCCAAAGCTCTTTTTTCATAAGACTTGCCAAGATTCCGCCTACAAATATTTTTGATAAATCGTCACCAACTATCTTTTTATAATACAGAATAGTTTCTACCGTTGTTTTCCACTGGAAGGTAAAGAGGCTTGAGACATAAATCCGGTCCCAATATTGGTAATAGGCTTCATCTTTCATTCCCTTATAAAATGTCACCTTATCATCTAATTCTTTGTGATAAGCAGATATCTTCATCAATCCCAGTGGAGGAAATTTTGTGCTGAATCCGGGTTCTACAAGAAGGATATTTCGCGACATTTAATCAGAACTCCTTAATAATTTTTCAACATTTATATCATAGCTTTAAATCGTTGTCTATCCCTTTTTCTCTGAGCCTAAAAGATGATATGAAAAAGAAAATCAATTCAACTTCGATTAATTTTTTATTCAAACTTAAGCTGGACAACTCCATCATTTGATGGAGATTTAACTGCTTAAAAATACATTTAAATTCTGGAAAATCCCGAAAATGTAGTGCCAACAAGTTTACCGAATATGCTTGCAATTAAGAAAAACAATATATAATTTGATTCCAAGTTAGACCAAGCTAACATACTGATTAATGCCTATTAAACCCTCAAAAACCCCAACTTCAAGGCTTAAACCCACTTTTTTAACCCCAAAACAACAAATAATTTCAAAATGCCGAGCGAGATAGCTGCTCATTTCCAGCCACAACGAACGCAATATAGAAATAAAAACCCGTAACTCCGCAATTTCTGAATTCGGGGACACAATACGATTCTGGGTCGGACCAAGATAAACGATTGATATAATAACAATAAAATGCTAAAAAGAGACAAATATAGGCTTTAAATACATTTTTTTAGCACCAAAAACAGTGGTTTAACTTTAAAATCAGAATTCAAACTTATAATGAGAAAGAAGCATCCTTAAGGGCATATTTTTATCGCCCAAAAGGGCATTTTAAGCCCTAAAAACGCTTATTTTTAGAACGTTTTCCAACAAAATACATAATATTAGCTTGGTCCGACCAGAGATCCCACTGATGCCGGATCGAAAATTCACAATTGGCAATTTTTTTCGGTAACGAAATAAAAGCCAATAATGAATGGTGAATTCTCAGTTGGGAATTGTAAATCCGAAAACGGACAAAATAAATGGAAGTAACGTTAAATCCCGTTGAATCTCGAATTCTCGGGGCATTGATCGAAAAACAGATGGCCACGCCGGACTACTATCCGCTGACCTTGAATGCCCTGGTCAATGCCTGCAACCAGAAAAACAACCGGAACCCGGTCTTGAGTCTGGATTCTTCGGAAGTGGAGCTCGCCCTAAATTCGCTCCGGGAGCAGCGCCTGGTCTGGCAGGTCCGGACGCATGGAAGCCGCGCACCGAAATACGAACAAAACCTCAATGATTTCGCCGATTTTTCCAGGCGGCAGCTGGCCCTGATCTGCGAACTGCTGCTGCGCGGCCCCCAGACCCCGGGCGAGTTGCGCACCCGGGCTTCCCGATTGATTGAATTTCAGGGGGTGCGGGCAGTCGAGTATACCTTGACAAAGTTAATGGAACACGAAAAAGGGCCCTTTGTTACCCAATTGCCCCGCCGACCCGGGCACAAGGAAAATCGCTACGCCCACCTGTTCGCCGAAGTCGACGAAGAGACCGAGTCCGCCGCCGAGGCTTCTGTGGCCGCCCCCGACGTCCAGGCCGTTTCCGACGGCGACAACGCTCGCATAGAAGCACTGGAGCAGCAGGTCAGCGAGCTATCCGAACAACTGCGGCAATTGGCCGAGGAATTTCGAGCGTTCAAGGCGGAATTTGAGTAGGATTCAATCCGTTCCCCCCGCCTCCGGCTATCCAGCACCGGCGGTCGTCGGCCGGTTCAAACCTTGACTTGTGATTAAATATCTCCATTAATCAATAATCAAGGTGACCCCATCAGATTGCATGGGTACCGTCTTGACCTCCGGACATCCCGTCGTAATATTTAGATTTTAGTCTTTTTATTTATGAGGCAGGAGGATTCCATGACGGCTAACAACAGACAAGGACCCCCGGATGCCGGGTGGCGATTCGACAACAGCTATGCCCGGCTGCCGGAGGCTTTCTATGCCCGGCTCGACCCGGTGCCTGTGCGCGGGCCGAAACTCGTGGTTTTTAACGCCGAGCTGGCACGGATTCTCGGGTTGAATGCCGATGTCCTGAACAGCGAGGAGGGCGCCGCCATCTTCTCCGGAAATACGCTTCCCAAGGGGGCCGAGCCTCTTGCCCAGGCCTATGCGGGGCATCAGTTCGGCTCTTTCACCATGCTGGGCGACGGGCGCGCGATACTGCTCGGCGAGCAGGTGACACCGGAAGGAGAGCGCTTTGATATCCAGCTCAAAGGGTCCGGCATGACCCCGTTTTCACGAAGGGGGGACGGCCGCGCGGCACTGGGGCCCATGCTTCGGGAGTATATTATCAGCGAGTCCCTCCATGCCTTAGGGGTTCCCACGACCCGCAGCCTTGCGGTTGTTACCACCGGGGAGCCGGTGTACCGGGAAACCGCCCTGAAGGGGGCGATTCTCACCCGAACGGCATTGAGTCACCTTCGCGTGGGCACTTTCGAGTATGCCGCGGCCAGGGGCGACCTTGACAACCTCCGCGCGCTGGCTGATTACACAATCCAGCGGCACTTTCCCCATCTGGCTGCGTATGCGAACCCTTATCTCGCACTGCTTGCCGAGGTTTCGGACCGGCAGGCATCCCTTGTCGCCCGATGGATGCTGATCGGTTTCATCCATGGCGTTATGAATACCGACAATACGTCCCTTTGCGGTGAAACCATTGATTACGGCCCCTGCGCGTTCATGGACGCCTACGACCCGAATACCGTCTTCAGTTCCATCGATTTCCACGGCCGATACGCCTACGGCAGGCAGCCACAGATCGTCCAGTGGAATCTTGCCCGGTTTGCCGAGGCGCTGCTGCCGCTCATTGACGAGGAACCGGAAGCGGCCGCGGCAATGACAAAAGAGAAACTTTCCCGGTTTCCGGAGGCCTTTCGCGACTACTGGCGGGCGGGCATGAGGGCCAAGCTGGGCCTGATGACCACGGAAGCGGATGACGGCGCCCTCGCGGCGGATCTGCTCGATGTGATCAACCGGCACGGCGCGGATTTTACCAACACCTTCCGCGCTCTGGCATCCGATCCCCTGCCGGAAACCGCCATGTTCGAGGCCCGGGATTTCAAGGAATGGCATGAACGCTGGCGGGTCCGGCTCAGCCGTCAGCCCGGTTCGTGGGAGGCATCCCGCAGGCTTATGTACAGCGCCAACCCGGCGGTCATTCCCCGAAACCACCGGGTGGAAGAGGCCCTGGAAGCGGCCGTTCAGCGGGCTGATTTCACGGTTATGGAAAAACTGATGGAGGTGCTGTCCCAGCCCTTTGAGGACCCGCCGGAAGCCGCCGGCTATCACCTGCCGGCACCGCCGTCGGCGCAGCCCTATCAAACCTATTGCGGCACATGAACCGCATGAGGGCGGCAAACTGCCTTTTATTTGCCGTCACAAAACAAGCCCGTATTAAACTTTCGGTAAAAATCAGATTCCGGGGGCACCTTGCTTAATTATTGACAAAGACAAATGAATTTTTAAAGGCGTCACAACGAATAATCACATGAAAATTAATCGTTTTCCGCTGATGAATTTTCAAATGGATTGGCCCCCGGTTTTCGGTGGGATTCAGTTTGATTTAAAGGGAAAAACGGGTTAAAAGGATCTATGCCAACAATTGAATACCATTGCCAGAAATGTGCTCATACCTTTAAGCAGGTTGTCTTAAGGGGAGATGAGGAACAGCCCGCAACGTGCCCGAAGTGCAAGAGCACTGAAGTGAAGCCTTCACATAGAGCGGAGAGCCTCTTTAACGGTATCTCCAATTTCAGTTCTCTGGCCGGGGATACCAACTGAACCCGGTGAGGTCGTGGCAGGGGCTGTCACATTACACTTTATCAGGGGGGCAAAAAGACGAAGGGCAGACCAACCGCAATTCGGGGACACCTTGCTTAATTATTTACAAAGACAAATGAATTTGATTTCTATTTCAATAGAGAGTTTTTACTCAAATTTGCAAAAGACTGTCGCAGGTGGCTGCAGCAACTTTTCAAAGCAAAAAAGCGGTATCGGCTGGCGATTTTAAAATATTCTCTTACATCAAATCACATACATCTTTATCCGCCCTTCCGGTTTTCCTCGAACATTTCCACCGGCATCCGGTGTTCCAATTTCCAGACCATCCGTATGGGGCGTTCGCTCTGGTAGCTTTGGCAGGCTGCAGGGCCAAGGTAGGTGAATGGAACCGTGCAGTTATTTTGCTGCTTATGGCTGCGGGCAAAGATCAAAATCGTGTAACCGCGCTGGGTATGATGGATGAGGTTTTGGCCAGTGTTGGTATTTTGCCGGGTGTTTGACTGGGACTCCCAATGCAGCAGCTCCCGGCTGATCGGAAAATCAGCGTACATGGTGGAGGGTGAAAACTCCTTTTCTGTCTTCTGAAAGGTGATCATGACGCCGTAGGCTTTTATATCCGGAAGATGAACGATGCCGACACCTCTTTGGCCGGCTGTTTCAAGGGAGGCCTGCCCCAGGGCGGCTAAAATGTCTTTGAATCCGTATTGGGCATGAAGCTCCAGTGGGCAGGCAAAAGGCAGATCCGGCCGGATGCCGGCAACCGGTGTTTCAGATTCAGCCCATGTCAGTATTTCCTCCATATCGTCAAGGATGGTGGGGTTTTGTGTGATGAAAAAATTACCCTTGAACCGTGTCAAAATATGAAAAGTTCATTGAGTGCTGTTCATTGAGAGCTTGACAAAAATCTATTTTTCATGCATATAAAGGCTTCAAATTGAGAATGACATTTATTAAAAACTAGACTTTCTCTGAGCAGTGCCGATATTATTTATATAGTTGGGAAGGCCGAATATGGCGGTTTGTTGAGCTTGTCTCACCCAGCAATTACTCGGTCGGGAGAGCCGCATTAAGCGGTTCGTTGGGGTTCATTCCTCACCCGGCTACGACATTTCTTACCCCAAGTTGATTAAACCCAACTTGGGGTTTTTTTTGTTGTCCATGGAGGCACAATGTATCTTTTGTATTTAGATGATTCTGGTTCTATCCCCAACCCAACCGAAGACTATTTTGTATTAGGCGGCATTTGTGTCCCTGAACGGTCTATGAATTGGCTGTCGACGCAATTGGATGATTGCGATAATTCAGGTAGGATTTGACGACAGCCACATCCGCTTCTGCCCATTCCAGGGCCAGTAACCGGTCATGGCCGGTCCATTGAACGGCATGGTGTTCTGCGGGTTCAATGCGGCCCCGGGTTATCCGGCAAACAAAGGGATGAAGCCGGATATGAAGATCCGGATAAGCATGGCTTGAGGGCGGCAGCATGGTTTTGATTTGGATCTCAATGCCCAGTTCCTCCTTGATCTCCCGGATTATACAGTCTTCTGCAGTTTCTCCCGGATTGATTTTTCCGCCGGGAAACTCCCATTTAAACGGCATGGCCATGGCCGGGCCGCGCTGGGCTGCCAGAACCTGGCCGTTATGCTCAATAATTGCGCAGGTGACGTCAATGGGGCCATTGCTATCAGGTGCCTTGCTGTTTTTGCGGTGTTCAGATGTGTTTTCGGGCATATGACAGGCGCCTTGTCAATCCTTTGGGGATACTGTTTTTGGCAGGCGGAGCTTGTGAAAGTGAATCCAATTTTGCAGATTATTCGGCGTTTGTAAAGTCCCTGGCAAACCTTTCCGGTAGAATTTGAATGAAATTTCGGGGAGTATCCCTATTTCAGGACGCAAATTCACTTTTCAGCCGCTCCCTTTCTATGGCAAAATAAACATCAATAAAACAGGAGGTGTTATGCAAAAGGACATGCATTATTTCGGGGTTTATGCCATGGCCAGGGCTGCCGGTATGAAGACAGGTGCGGCAGAAGTGGCTGCCACTGCCAGCCAGTATGTGGATGACGCGATATGGGATAAGGAAGTTTTTTCGGAAGACGGCCGCAGCATCTTGACCGAACTGACCGCGCACAAGCTGTTGAATCTCAAAAACGCCGATCGTGAAGACCAGCGCAAAGTCTGGCTGCCGTTTCACTTTCTGCCGGGCGGTGAAGGGGATAGCCCAACCGGGCGCCTGGCCTGCCGAATGAACAGCCCGACTGCCAAAAAGCTGGTCCGCCATAATACGTCAGTTGCGGCGGAAACCCCCTATGGGCTGCATCTTTTGGGCATCACGGCCCACGTTTACGCGGATACTTTTGCCCATCAGGGGTTTATCGGCGCAAACCACGCATATAACGGCATAGAGACCGGAAGCATCGACGTTGAGGTTTCAAGCGAGGGGATTCTGGATTATATCCAGGATAAAGCCAATGCGTTCTGGAAAGAAATCGTTTCATTCGGGCTGAGCCAGTTATTTCCCCTGGGGCACGCCGCCGCAGCGACGTATCCGGACCGGCCCTACCTGCGCTGGCACTATACCCGCGAAGTGGATGGAAACCGGATTGAACGGGACAATCCAAAGGACTTTCTCAAGGGATGCAAGGCCCTTTATGAAATGTTTGCCGACTATCTGGACAAGGTGCCAGGGCACGGGCAAAGCGGCGCGGCGCGGCAATGGGGCAAAATTCGCGGCACGGTGAAGCGGATTATTGAAGCAGAAGGGACAAAGGATGAGCGCATCCGCACATGGAAAGCGGCCATGCGGGAGAACCGGCTCTTTGGCGGCAGCACACGGGTGCCCGTGTACAAGGGGCCCAAATGGTCGGCAAGCATAGACGATCTGGAGCCCGGCAAAATTCCGAAGGACATGAAAAAACTCCCGGTTTACCGCTTCTACCAGGCGGCCCGGATTCATCGGGCGCATGTGCTGAGCAATCTGCTTCCCGGCAGCGGCATTATTGCGGCATAATTTTGACGGCTTCGTAAAAAGTCCAATATCTGCGTTGCGCTTCATCTTGCAGGCGCTAGGGCACTGAGTTTTTCACACTGTAAACCGGGAGCTGTGCCGCACGCCTTTTTAAAAAATCGCCCTAAATCCTCTTAAATCCCCCTAAATCCCCCTTTTAAAGGGGGATTTAATGGAAATTGCCTTTTTTTAGTAGGTTTTGGCAAAGGGGGACTTAGGGGAAATTGCCTTTTTTTAGTAGCCTTTTCCAAAGTCAAAGGCGTTCAGCGTACGACCAAGTACTCCTCATTCCTCGGAGATTCGCGCGCCTGCTGCCGGTTGTGTCCTTAAAAGACCTGAACGACCGGACGCTGCGACTGCATGGCACCGGTTACATCCGGCGAAGGGTCCGGCTGGAATACGGTAAAGGAGCGGGCGGCCCCAGCAAGTCCGGTCTGATGCTCTGGGCCTCAAACACCTTTGGAACTGTCTGGAACATGGACGACAACGTGTCATAGACGCTCTTCAGTTGTCCGCCGGCATTTTCCGGCGCCTGGGTTTGGATGAAAAAATTCATTGCGAAATCCTCCTTTTTTGTCTTTTATAAGATTTCGACGGCAGCCTTCGGGTCGGGCTAAAATAAGCAACGGAATTATCATATTAAAACATAAACCGGGGGCAAGGCATTAGCAAACATGAGGTCTGCCATGGAATTATTGCCTAAATTGCATTATTCAGAGAGGAAAATCTGATGCATCGAATCTTTCTGCTTACAGCATTATTTTTTATATCCGGCTGCCTCGGTATCCCCGAGGGCATAGAGCCCGTTGACGAGTTTGAAGTCAATCGCTACCTGGGTAAATGGTATGAGATTGCCCGGCTGGATCATTCGTTTGAACGGGGCCTGAGCCGGGTATCTGCTGATTATGCGTTACGCGATGATGGGGGGATCAGGGTTGTCAACAGAGGCTTTTCTGAGAAGGAAAATCAATGGAAGCAGGCGGAAGGCAAAGCCTATTTTGTTCAAAGTCCGGATGCGGGGTATCTGAAGGTTTCTTTTTTTGGCCCATTTTACGGCTCTTATGTAATTTTTGAGCTGGATAAGGAAAAATATCAATATGCTTATGTGTCTGGTCCCAATCGGAACTATTTATGGCTTCTGGCGCGGACGCCTGAAATTGATCAGAAAAGGATTGACCGGTTTATTGAAAGGTCAAGAGAACTGGGCTTTGATGTGGACAATCTAATTTTCGTGGCCCATGAATAGGCGTTTAATTCGTAATTCGGGGGACACCACGTCCACCTTGCCGCCGTACCCAAAGAGAAAGACAGCCTTTGAAGCCCAAAAAGCCAGGACGAAAACCGAAAAAAAATAAATAGGTATGGTGTCCCCGGATTTTAAACCCCGTTATAGCCGCAGATGCGGTCAACATTGTCCGTAATTCGGTCCAGCTCTGCTTCAATCTTTTTGCAAATGCCTGAAAATTCCTCTTCCGTCGCATCTTTCGGGATAAAAACGGGCTCGGCGAAATCGACAACCATTTTGCTGAATGGTTTGGGCAAAATCGTCTTGTCCCAGGCCCTGGGGAAGGTAATCACCCGGGTGCCCGAACACGTCATGGGAATAAACCAGCTACCCGTTTCCCTGGCCAGCACGGCCATGCCTTTTTTCATCTTTCGAGCCGGTCCGCGGGGACCGTCAACCGGCGTACCGCATAAACGCTTCTCACTGAAATCCTTCATATAATCAATCATTGCCTCAAGTGCCTGCCCACCTGCCTTGGATGATGATCCCCTTACCGGTGTATAACCCAAATGCTCAGCAATCCGGGCGGTTAGCTCCCCATCCCGGCTGCGACTAATCATGATTCCCCGGGGACCGAGGGTGCGGAAAAAATAAAACAGAAAGATAGAATGCCGATGCCACGATCCGGCAACCACGTTGCCGGTGCCCGCATCCTTGAAATATTTTTCATAAACCGGTCTGTTGCGTATTTCGACGCGCACGGTACCGAACCACAACCGGGCGAGCGTCACCACTGCATAGGCCGTGAGTTCAAGCTTAAACTTGGTGATCCAGGACGGCTTTCGATTGGACATGAGGCGATTCCAAAATGAATTTTTGATTTCTGTATATCCGAACGGCGCCGGTTATAAAACAAATCGATATTTTTAAATAATTTTACGGATTCTTTCATTTCGTGCTCAAAAGAATTTGATGGTGCCCTGGTATCGATATTTATCTCATTTCACAAGCTTAAATCGGGGATAATCCCGGGATACTTCAGACAATTACCGCCGCTGCACCACTACCACGCCCGCTGCCACTATAATCAGGCCGATAACGTCTGTTGACCGGAGCGTATCGCCGAATGCAACCCATGCCATGATCATGGTTACCGGCGGCCCCAAATAAAAAAGGCTTGCCACACGCGTTGCATCGAGCCGGGAAAGCAGCAGCCACATCAAGGCATAGGCTGCCAGGGAGACGCCGAGAATGAGCCACACCATAGCGCTTATGAAGGTCGGCTCCCAGCGGGTTGCTAAACTTTCAAGACCTATCGCGGGGATCGTTGCCGCCAAAGCTGTCGCCAGACTCTGGTAGAAAAGCGAGAGATCCCCGGGAAGGCGATGGGTGCGGCCGTGCACCTCTATGTACCTTTGGAGCAGACTTGCCGCCGTGATCCCGACCACGGACCCGAACGGAATAAAGTAACCAAAAACGGATCCCGCATCGTTAAGGTTGGTCCGCGCGCCCACGGCAATAATCACCCCGCAGAATCCGACGAACAATCCGAACCAGCGCTTAAGGGGCGTATGTTCCCCCACAACGGGACCGGACAAGGCACCGGTGAGCATCGGCTGGAGAGCCACGACAAGGGCAACAATGCCGGCGGGAACTCCCTGTTGCAGCGAGAAGAGCACGCAACCCAGCCATACGCCATGGGCCAGGAACCCGACAAGTGATGCAATGGCGGCATCGTAAAATCCCGGCCAGCGCAGCCGGCCGCTTAGCGCCAGGTAAATCAGAAGAATGCATGTCAGCGCCCAATAACGCCAAAACAGAAGGGTAAACGGCCCGGTAAACGGCAGACCATATTCCGCACCGATGAATCCCGAATTCCAGAGCAGGACGAAACCGACTGCCAGGCATGCCGTAGAGGAAACCATGATGCAGGTATAAAGGTCCTTCCATCCAAGAATTTTAAATCAGCCGAATCCATTGATGTGCAGGCTGTGGGGGGAGAGCAAAGATTATTGACTTTTTACGAGACTGTCAATCCTGGACGGTTTCAAAGGACTTTACATACACTTCCAAACCTTCCGGATAGCTTTCAGGTTGCTGTACCTGATCAGATTTGAAAAAGTAAGCAATCCCTTTAAAGCTGTATGACGCCTCATCGCCGGCTGACAGGTAACTGATCTTATCTTTCTGCACTTCTCTTTTAACTTGCTGCGTTACAAACCATTCTCCGCCGACCATAACTTCTGAACATGATTTGCATCGCCCCGTGATCACAATGTTCTTTATATCATAAGGGCTTGTATTTTTGACTTTTCCTTTTACGTTAAGGGAGATGGAAGTCTTTTCACTGTCCTGTTCAAGGGAAAATTCCTCCTCCGTAATCTCCAGCGATCCCTGCTTTTCTTTGTTACAGGATGTAAGGCAGCAGGAAATCAACAGGCAAAACAGAATAGCAACAATGGTTCTGGCAGTATGGCGCATGATAAAATTCCTCGCATTTTAAAATGTAAAGATGTAAAATAACGACTTGCTTAGATGGAATTAATTCAGATAATTAACAAAATTTCAATCAAGATGTCAAGTTGTACTTAAACCTTTACGATACGGCTAATCCGCTCACACCATATGCGTATTCCGGCGCGGATTGCCTTTTCAGATCAGAATGCTGCAGGTCATGAACTGCCATCTCAATAAATAAGTGGGGGGCAAACCTCTGCGTGCACCAGACCAAAAGGGGCGGAATGGCCGGATTATGGGGCCGCGTTTTATACCGGGCGTTGGGCGCCTGGGCGATAGCATAGACAGGAAATTTATATGGACTATTCAAACATCCTTAACGAATTGAACAAGGCTTCATTATTTGATCTATATCGTTTGAAAGTTGCGATCAATCAGCAGCTTGAAAACCCTCAGCGTTTGTCTGAAATAAAAAAAAGATTAAAGCCCGGCCAAAATATCAGTTATTTCGATGAAGAAGAAAACAGGCTTATTGACGCAAAAGTATTAAAAATCATGAGGACCCGGTTGCTGGTTCAAAACATTCATGACCAGAAAAAATGGAACATACCGCTTTATTATGTCAATCTTGATGAAGTAAACACCGATATATCCGACCAATCGCAAGAAGGGCTTAGCAAAAGCCAATTAAAGGTTGGGGACCTGGTTGGTTTCCGGGACAGAGTCAATGATGATGTGAACGGAAAAATCATTCGATTAAATCAAAAAACAGCTACAATCATTACAAGCACAAACACCAAATGGCGGGTTCCTTACGAACTTTTGCATTTTATTTATGATATCGAACAAGTGGGGCCATACTTAATTGAAGATTAACCGTTTGAGGAAAAATTTTAATCCGATAAGCAGTTAATGCACAACCAGCCAGTCAACCGGATGAAAAACACCCGCCGACGGTGATCGGCGGGCTTCTGAATAACAGCCCTATGATAAATTAACGGAAGAATAATGACGCATCGAATCTTTTTGCTTACAGCATTATTTTTTATGTCCGGCTGCCTCGGTATCCCCGAGGGCATAGAGCCCATTGACGAATTTGAAGTCAATCGCTACCTGGGTAAATGGTATGAGATTGCCCGGCTGGATCATTCGTTTGAACGGGGCCTGAGCCGGGTATCTGCTGATTATGCCTTACGCGATGATGGGGGGATCAGGGTTGTCAACAGAGGTTTTTCTGAAAAGAAAAATCAATGGAAGCAGGCGGAAGGCAACGCCTACTTTGTTCAGAGTCCGGATGCGGGGTATCTGAAGGTTTCTTTTTTTGGCCCGTTTTACGGCTCTTATGTAATTTTTGAGCTGGATAAAGAAAAATATCAATATGCCTATGTGTCTGGTCCCAACCGGAATTATTTATGGCTTCTGGCGCGGACGCCTGAAATTGATCAGGAAAAGATTGACCGGTTTATTGAAAGGTCAAGGGAACTGGGCTTTGATGTGGACAATCTGATTTTCGTGGCGCATGAATAGCCGGAGAAATATCAAATTTTAAAAGATGATTGAGGGCGGCAATTCATCCCCATGGTTAAAATATCAATAATAAAATCCCGAAAAACAGAGCCAATGCGCCAAAAACAACAAGAAGATGCAACACGGTGCCGATCTGAATTCTTTTTTGTTTCTCAATAAGCTCCTCAACCTGCCGGTCATTTAATCCCTTGCAGTGAGGGCATTGTGACTGGGACCGATCATAAGCAAGAGAGCATCTGTCGCATTGTTTCAAATTGTTTGATTTTAACTGTTGGCGAAGCAATATTGCCCGTGCAAGCAAACTCATAAAGTGGCTTCTCTTTTATTGCATTCTGAAAATCAAGATCGTCCAAACTTTAATTTTTGAGGCCGTTTCTAAGTCTAAGCGTTATTGACCGGCTTTAACCTTTTCATACCAGTTTTTTCTGCCTTTAAAAATCACAAAATATTGTGAGTCCGGTGTTTGTGGAAATGCTGCGTATGGCTTTTTACATTCTTCACTCACCTATTGAAATTATTGATCAACATTATTGGCAACATGTTGCATTCGTACCCTATACCAGGTCAATATGCCTATCCCGGCCCTATCGCTTTCCGCACCTTGACCGCTAATTCCTGCATCGAAAACGGTTTCTGGATGAATTGAACGCCTTCATCTATCACCCCTTTATGGGCAATCACATCAGCCGTATAGCCCGACATGTATAAAATTTTGAGTCCGGGCCGGCTCATGGCCATTTGCGAGGCCAGATCCCGCCCATTCATCTCCGGCATAATCACGTCGGTGATGAGCAAATGGATTGTTCCATTGTATGCTTCAAATAGTTGCAATGCCGCAGATGGATTTCCAGCAGTCTGAACGGTGTAACCCAGCCTTTCGAGTATCTGTCTGGACATTTGGAGCACAGGTATTTCATCTTCGACGATCAGGATGGTTTCCGTTCCTGTGGGTAATTGCCGTGTGGGTTCTTTTGCGGGCTCCAAAGCGGATTCTTCCGTTTCATGACGGGGCAGGTATATTTTAACAGTCGTTCCCTTTCCGGGTTCGCTGTCTACATTGATAAAGCCGTTGTGCTGTTTGACAATGCCGTATATCATAGCCATGCCGAGGCCGGTTCCTTTCCCGATCTCTTTGGTGGTAAAAAATGGTTCAAACAGATTCGCCAGCGTCTCCTTGTCCATGCCCGAACCATCATCGCTTACGGAAAGCATGACGTATTGTCCGGGAACAAAATAAGGATAAAGGTTACAATAATCGTCATCAACCTCGACATTGTTTGTTTCTATTTTAATTTTGCCCACATCGGCAATTGCATCCCGCGCATTGACGGCAAGATTGGCCATGGTCTGGTCAACCTGGGAGGGGTCTAATTTTACCGGCCAGAGATTGTTGCCCGGGTGCCACACAAGCTCAATATTTTCGCCGATCAAGCGTTGCAGCATTTTCAGCATGCCGGAAATGGTGTCATTTAAATCGAGCTGCACCGGATTGATGGTCTGCTGCCGGGCAAAAGCCATTAGCTGCCGGACGATGTCGGCGGATTTTTTTCCAGCGGTATATATTTCCCGGATCGTTTCGCGGAGGGGATCTGACGGGTCCATCATGTCGATGGCCATTTCGGCATAACCATTTATAATGGTCAGCTTGTTATTGAAATCGTGGGCCACGCCACCCGCCAGACGTCCGACGGATTCCATCTTCTGGGCCTGGTTGAGCTGGGCCTCAAGACGTTTTTTCTTCCTCTCAGCCTCTTTACGCCAGGTAGTATCAGCAGATACGACCGTTAGGTATTCAATATTACCATTGTCATTAAAAACTGGTATGAGTGCGGATTCAAGCCATACATCATTTCCTTCGATATCATTAGCCAAAGTTTCTATTATAATCGTTTCACCGGTATCTTTTACTTTCCTCAAATTTTCTGTCATTTCATTTTGAAAAGCTTCCGGGAAAAAATAAAACGGATAGGGCTTCCCGTAAACTTCTGATTCTGACTTATCATCAATTTTAAGCATTTTAAAACCACTTGCGCTCATGTACTGAAGGTTGAAATCAAGACCAACGATTTTATGGCAGACCGGCGAATGGTCCAGCAATGCTTGATTTCGCCTCTTTAAAAAAGACAAATTTTTTTCTCCCTGTTTGCGGTCGGTGACGTCTCTTGCAACCCCTCGAAAACCGATCACCTTGCCATTGGTATCTCTCATTAAAGAAACAGAGGTGTCCACATAGCATTTTTCCCCGTCTTTTCTTATAAGCGCCCAGTCAAATGTCTTTATCGATGCTCCGGTAGTAAATACTTGATTAAATGCCTGAAAAACTTTTTCGGTATTATTTTTATCCGTTAATTCCCTAAAGTTCATCCCCATTAATTCGGCACTTGAATAGCCGAGTATCCGGCACGCGGAATCATTAAAAAAAGTTAAATTTCCGGCTGTATCCACCTCAAAATAGCCATCTTCGATACTGTCCAATATGGTCCTGTATTTCTCCTCGCTCGCTCGTAGCAACGCCTCGGCATGCTTGCGCTCGGTGATATCCTCGACCTCGGCAATCTCCATCTCCTGGCCTTCGAAAACAAGATGGTAGCTGTTGACCTGAACAGGAAACGTCGTACCATCCCGCCGCCGGTGCTCTGACTCAAAGCTGAGTTCCTTTCCTTCCCGGTACAGGTTCCACTGCTCTTGCCGCCTCTTTTGGGGATAATGCGGGTCCACGTCCCAGACGTGCATCGACAGAAGCGCCTCGCGTGAATAGCAGAGTTTTTCAGCTGCCGTCTCATTGACATAAGTGAACTTCCCCTCGGGCGAAATCCAAAAGACGCTGAGGGGAGATTTGTCCACCGTGAACTGGGTTCTGCGAAGAGCGTCTTCCGAGCGTTTTTGTTCTGTAATATCTTCAACAATCCCCGTGCAGCCGATAATGGTTCCCTCCTCAATTATCAAGGGAGAAAAATAAACTTTTATCGGGGTCGATTTTTTTGCCGTCACGGAGTGGTAAGTATCTTCGTAAAAGGCATTGCTGCCTGCGAGGGCTTTGCGCAATTCCTTGACGAGTTTTTGGTCGGGCAGCTTTTTCATGTCCAGGCCGACCAGAGCCTCTCGGGAAGAACCAATGATTTTGACAAAATTGTCGTTGCATGAAACGATAACCCCGTTTTCATCAACATGAAATACGCCCAGGGGCGACTGCTCAAACAACAGCCGGTAATGTCTTTCATTTTGTACAGCTGCTTCTTTGCTTTCCCGTAATTGCTGTTCTGCTATCCTGCGCTCCGTAATGTCTCTTGAACTTAGTATGATTCCTTGCGGATTATTGTTTTCATCCTTTAAAAAAGTGCCCCTTGTTTCAATCCAAAGGTAAGATCCATCCCTGCATCTGCATCTATACGCAATTCTATGGGGAGCACCAGATGCAACAAGCTCTTTGTACGCTTCAAGTACCCGGGGAAGGTCTTCGGGATGCACAAAATCCATTACGTTTTTTGCTGTCAGGGATTCCAGCTCATAACCGAAAATTTCATGGGATTTGCCAACAAACTTGAGGTTGCCTTCTATGTCTGCAAAAGAAACTAAATCGAGCATATTTTCAGTGACTGTCGTCAAAATCTCATTTTGATACTCGGATTCTCCGGACCTGCCGCGCAACTGCTCGTTTTGCAGTTCGGCCTCAATCTGCTTTACCTGCAATTCATAAAACTGTTGTTGAATTTCTTCAGGTGTCATGGAAGAAAAATCGGGTTGTTGAATGGCTTTGGCTTTTCGCTCTGCTTGTTCGCGGATTTGTGCAGGGTTGAATAATGAGGTCGTATTGGATTGCATTCGTGGAGTGTTTTTCTTTTCATCCGTCATAACGGGCTCCAGGGATTGTTATGTCAATAAATCCATCGGGAGTATGGCTTGAATGGTTTTCCAGTAAGAATCTTTATAAACCCTTTGGGCCGCCCAGTAAGCTTGAACATCCTGCAAGTAAAACATATTTCTGATGGATATTATTATATATATTAATAACTGTACCGATTGGTTGCAATGGTAAAATATGAAATGGTGGGGAGACATTTATTGGGGGGTTCAGTGCAACATGCGGCTATAAACTTCAGCTATGCGAATTTTAGGACCGCTCAGCACTCTCAAACAGAAAAGACAGTAATGCCGGCCTTTGGTCCGCCGCAGGGCAATACCACATATTGTATGCCCCATTTTTATCGGATAGCTGACGGGTTCTTTTTGCATTCCTGACTCCACCTGCCATTTTTGCTCCTCAGGAATATGGCAAGCTATGCTGTGGAGTCAGTTTTCAGAGATTTCAGTATCGGCAACAATTCGGGCACATCGTCTTGAATTATGCTCCAGAGGGTGTCGTTATCAATGCCGAGATATCCATGAATGAGCTGGTTGCGGGTGGCGATCATCATCCGCCAGGGAATCTCAGGATGGGCAGCGCGAAAATCTTCAGGAATGTGGGTTGCGGCTTCACCGATTAACTCCAAGTTGCGCAGGGTGGCGTCATATGTCATCCCGCTCACCTCGAAACCTGCTTGGTCAAGGCCTTCAGTGTAGGACAGGACTTTTTCAGCAAAACCGATCATATCGTCGAGGTAAAAACGCCATTCACGTTTGCTGGTATCAGACATTGACCCGCTCCCGTTCAATATAAGGGCGCAATTCCGTTCGCAGGGCCTTTTCGGTCACCAGATCGACCGGGCAGCCGAGAAGATCCTCCAAGTAGAACTGTACACCAAAATAGCGCCTGGAGGTGGCTGGACCGTCAAAGGCTACCAGTATATCAACATCACTGACACTGGTTGCATTGTCACGGGCAGTGGAGCCGAATAATGCCAGCATAGTCACCTCAAATCGGGCCTGCAATTCGGGTTTACTGCGGCTCAGCAGTTCAAGGACGCGCTGTCTATCCATTGTTCAACCCTGAAGAGATGGTTCTAAAAATCCTCACACTAACGAAATCATTATGCGCGCTATGGCCATTCAAGTCTACATAATATTATAACATCTGCTATTCGGTATACAAGTTAAATGTCAGGGTATGAATAAGGGTTTCTCTGCAACTATCGATTGGAACCAGAGCTGTGCTCGGAAGGCCGAAATTCTGATCGATCCAGGATTTTAAAAATCCTGCCTTCCAATATAACCATTCCTACTCAAAAATCTCCAGCACTTACACCGCAAGATCTTGACAGAATACATTTACAGGGATAACATCTGCGCATAATTTTTGCGCACAAGGAGGACACATGAAAGCAGTTAATTTTTATAACACCAACGCGCCAAAAAAGGCTGCCAATCTCAGCATCAACAGCGATCTTCTCATGAAGGCAAAAGAGCTCCATATAAACCTTTCAAATGTTCTGGAAAATCATCTTATAGAAATGCTGGCCGAGGCAAAACAGCATGAATGGAAGAAAGAGAATCGAGATGCAATTGAGGCCTACAATCATCGCATCCAGACAAAAGGTGTTTTCAGTGAAGGCTTGAGGAAATTTTGATGGCTCAATTCGATGTGTATGGAAATCCCAACCCGGAAACAAATCAAGAAATTCCTTATTTGCTCGATGTTCAGGCCGACTTGCTCGATACGCTGGCAACACGAGTGGTTGTGCCTCTTATAAATGCCTCGGCTGCGGGAAAACCTCTCCGGCATCTCAATCCCGAATTCACGGTCAATGAAACCCCGGTTATTATGTCTACCTCCGAGTTAGCCGGTATTTCGGTCCAATCAATAGGGCAAAAGGCGGGCACCCTTAAAGATCGGCGCGATGAGATAATTGCAGCACTGGATTTTTTACTCACCGGCTTCTGAAGTTCTGAAGCGGTTGATAATCTCGCCTGCCATACCCGCCCCGGAAAGCAAAATGCGTTATCTGTTTTAAAGCGAGATGGCCACAACTCCCGTTTGTTTCTTTAATTTTCAGAATTTGGTTGGCCGGTTTGCTATTTTATTATCCACATTGCCAATCTTGAAATTGTTGGGCGAGATTATTGGCGACAGTATTTAAAACCTCCGCCATCCCCATATATTTTTGAGCCTGCTCTTATAAAGTTGTCCTTGTTTATCCCCTGGTTTTGATATAAAAATTTAAGCATGAGATTGATTATTATAATAAGCAGTTTCGAATTCATTTTTATTTTTTACGAATAATATGAAGAAAAAAACCCGTGGGCAAACATACATAGAAGCAGAACAATACGGAGCTCCTCCCTTAGCTCGATTCAACTATATGCCTCGCATCATAGGCTTTCTCCTTTATGGAATTGTTTTAAGCACCATATTTTACAAGAACCCGGGTATTCTCCTCTGGTCGGCCATATTTCTTCAGGTTATTGTGTGGCCCCACATTGCGTATCTGGCCGCAAAATACAGCAAAGATGGGAGAAAAGCCGAATATCGGAATTTGTATTTTGAAACATTTTTATGCGGGATATGGATTAACCTGGTCTCTTTTCAGCTCTGGCCGTCAAGCGTTTTTTTTGTTGGTACAACAATAAACCAGCTGGCAACAGGAGGCCTGAGCCTTTTCAGAAATTCCTTGTTTTGCTTAGGCATGGGCCTGCTTTCCGCCGGATTATTCAACGGGTTTGATTATACCCCGCGATCCAGCATTGCAACGGCTTATGCGTGCATTGGCTTCCTTGTTCTTTATTCATCGCTTGTCGCTTATTTGAGTTTTGCGAGCTCGAAAAAGCTGAGTGAAAGCAGAAAGTCATTAAAAAAAGCGCATTTGGAAATAGAAGAGAGGCTAAAAGAAATTAAAAATGAAGTTGACCGGCGTAAAATAGTGGAAACCGAGCTGGTCGGATCCCTGTCTCTTATGGAAGCGATCCAGAATTCAGTAGCCGAAGGTATTTTGGCAATTGACGCCAACGGCAAAGTAATTGCCACAAACGATAGATTCGCAAAGTTGTGGCGCATCCCCGCTGATGTCCTTGAGACAAAAGACAACGAAAAATTCTTTGATTTCGTTCTGGGCCAGCTTGATAAGCCTGAGTCTTTTTTCTCCAAGGTCTGGCAGATGCATGATAAACCAGCGGAGATTAGCCGGGATATTTTGAAATTCAAAGATGGCCGGGTGTTTGAGAGTTATTCCCAGCCATTGATGATAGAGGGGCGGCATGAAGGACGGGTATGGAGCTTTCTCGATATTACCGGGCAAAAGCGGATGGAAGAAGAACTCAAAGTTACGCTTGAAAAAGTCGAATCAGTGAACCTGAACCTGGAAAAAGAGACGGCTTTCGCAAATGAAATGGCAAAGCAGGCCGAAGCAGCAAACCTTGCCAAAAGTCAATTTTTGGCCAATATGAGTCATGAAATCAGAACCCCGATGAACGCGGTGATAGGCATGTCCCATCTTTTGGCGGATATGGAATTATCGAAAAAACAGCAGCACTATGTCGATACAATTAAGCAAAGCGCGGAGTCGCTCTTGAATGTTACCAATGACATTTTAGACTTTTCCAAAATTGAAGCAGATAAAATGGAGCTGGAAAATATTGATTTTGATTTGTTTCAGTTACTTAACGAGATAACCGGCATGATGGAAATAAAGGCCCGCGATAAGGAACTGGAATATTCTTGTCGGATTGATCCGAACGTTCCCCAATATGTTTCAGGTGATCCGGGCCGGATCCGTCAGGTTTTGGTAAACCTTATCGGAAATGCCATTAAGTTTACACATAGCGGCAAAATTCAAATACAGGTGGATTTGGTTCAGAATAAAGCTCCGGCTGATGAACCGCAGATAATGTTGAAATTCAGTGTCCTTGACACCGGTATCGGGATTTCAGCTGAAAAAGTGCAAACACTTTTTGATGCCTTTACCCAGGCGGATGCATCAACGACACGGCAATTCGGGGGAACCGGTCTTGGGCTGTCTATTGCTAATAATCTTATCGCGATGATGGGCGGACATCTCAATGTTTCAAGCCAGTTGGGAGAAGGCAGTGTATTTACATTCACATTGGTCCTCGATAAGAAAACAGGGGCGGAAGCGGAAATAATAGAAAAGAAAACAACAAGTTCAGCAGATACGAATAAAACTTACGGAGCAGAGATGAAGCACCGGCCGAAAATCCTTGTTGCTGAAGATTTTCCAGCCAATCAGGATGTTGTTCAAGGGTTTCTTGAACGTTTTGGCTTCACTGCCCATGTTGTTGAAAACGGTAAAGAAGCCATCCGGGCTCTTGAAAACGATGACTATGACTTGGTGCTGATGGATGTCCAGATGCCCGAGATGGATGGCATTGAAGCCACCGAGATCATCCGTGACAAGTCTTCAAAAGTAAGGAATCATAACATTGCCATTATAGCCCTTACGGGCCATGCCATGGAAGGAGATCGAAGCAGTTATCTAAATATGGGCATGAACGATTATATTGCCAAGCCCACCAAACCGGATGATCTCTATGATGTTGTGAAGAGAAATTTACCACCCCAGATCTAAAATAATGATCCATTACCCCGGTTTCGGCAACTGTCCAAAAACTTGAATTCTTTATTCTATGGGCCATTGATAACAGAATTGCCGGTCCGGAAAACAAATCCAACGCCAAATCAGTGTTTAAAATGTTTTATTTTCCCGATATTGATTGTCTTTAAAACAAAATCTTTATGCTTATGTTTGATTGAAATAAAGATACCAAATTATAGACTCTTAGGTTTAATGAAAATATTCAATGCGGCTCGACGTTTTGTCATATTCTCTGGTGTTTCTAATTCCCATTAGCGCATATCTCGGCTACTGGCTCGGAGGGTTTTATACCTTTACAACACCTTTTTTAGTCTTCGGAATTGGACCACTTCTGGATTCCCTTATCGGTATAGACACAAGAAATCCAACGGACAAAAAACAAAAAGTTTTTGACGCTGAAAACCTCTATAAAATGATGACCCTATTTAGCGTCCCGGTTCATCTTATAGTTATTTTCTGGGGCGCTTATGTGTTTAGCTACGGAGATTTGTCTCTTACGGAGCGGATAGGTCTTATTATCTCCGTAGGGATAACCTCCAATATTTTGGGCCTCAGCGCAGCCCATGAACTGGCCCATCGGGTCAATGGAAAATTTGAAGTACTACTTTCTAAAATAATTTATGGCAGCATATGGTACATGCACTTTGGAATTGAGCATGTCGTGGGACATCACCGGTGGGTTGCTACGCCAAGGGATCCGGCAACTGCTCTTCTTGGAGAGTCTATTTATAAGTTCCTGCCAAAATCAATTTTTGGCGGATTTAAAAGCGCCTGGGAGTTTGAAGCCAAGCGAATGAAAAAAAAGAATAAAGCGGTTTGGCGTATGGGCAACCCAATGGTGGTCGCTCTGGTCGCGCAGGGGGTCTATACTGTTCTTTTTGCAGTGGTATTTGGCGGGCTTGGCATTTTGTTTCTTTTTGCGCATAATTTTATCGCAATTGGCTTGCTTGAAATTACAAATTATGGTGTTCATTATGGGTTGCTGCGACAAGAAGTCGAGCCTGGAAAATTTGAACCGGTTCGCCCCTGGCACGCCTGGAACTCAAGCAATTGGCTGAGCAACCATTTTCTATTCAACATACAACGCCATTCCGACCATCATTACAAACCCGGCACTCGCTATCATTTGCTTCGTCATTATAATAATGTTCCCCAGTTACCCACCAGTTATGCGGGAATGATATTAATGGCAATAATTCCCGCATTATGGCGCAAAATAATGGATCCACGGGCCCTGGAATTCAGACAAAGCTAAAAAGGCAGGGGGGATGAATAAAAGAAAACCGCAGACTGAAACAGCACCCAGTTCAACCCCTGAAGGCCTTGATATTGTGCCCCGCTGGCCGGAGTTTGACTTTTCAGGTGTCGGCAAATACTGGCTGAAAGATCCGTTTACCTCTCAATTTATGAACGCCCTTTCCATTGTAGTGCCCCTCTCGGAAAAAACAGTCATCGATATTGTCAGAAAATACGCGGATAACATTACCGATCCGAAACTGATCCGTGAAATGGATGCGCTGATCCGGCAGGAGGGCCGACACACGCTGATGCACCTGCGGTGCAATGATCTGCTTAAAAATTGCGGGTATTCGGCTCTCCGCCCCTTTGAACGCTTTCATAAATTTTTTATCAGGTCACTGCGCAGGGTTTCACCGCCTGCGTGGGAATTGGCCATGCCTGCAGCGTTTGAACATTTTACATCCGCTATCAGCAGGGATTTTATTGTCAACCAGGCGTTCTGGACGGCCGACCTGTCCAATGCCGCCATTGATTTCACCAACTGGCACGCACTGGAGGAACTGGAGCACCAGGCTGTGTGCTATGATGTGTTTTCAGCTCTGGAAAAACGGACCTGGCTGTTGACCCTGTCCCTGTTCTTTATATGGATGCCGGCGACATTGGTATCGGTCTACGGGCTTCAGTTTTATTTTCTATTGAAAGATGGGATACTGCGCAAACCCAAAAATTGGGGATCTTACCTGAAATTTATCTTTCAAACCCTGCCGATGCTCACAAGAGGCGCGTCAAAATACGCCGATAAGGGGTTCCGGCCCTGGAGTGCGAAAGATGTTCAAATTTATCAGGGTCAGAAACGAAAGATACAACATATCATTTCCTGATCAAATATTGCCGTAAAAAAGAATAAAGGAAGCGCTGACAATGCTATGCCATATCCCCCACGTACTTTCCAAGGACAGCGAGTGGGTCATTTTTCTGCACGGTCTGGGCGGCAATTCCAATATTTATTACAAACAGGTCGATGAATATAAAAAACATTTCAACCTGATGTTTATCGATCTGTTCGGTCACGGCTGCACCCTTGAACAGCTAAACGCCTACACGTTTGAAACTCTGGCCAAGAGTGCCATTAATGTCATGGACGAGGAGAATATCACATCCGCACATATCGTCGGTGTTTCCCTGGGCACCGTTGTGATGGATGCCTTCAGCATATTGGCTCCCGACCGGATCAAAACCATGACGCTGAGCGGAGCGGTCCAGGGATATGATTTCAGAGCACGGTTTCTGCTAAAATCAGGTGCCTTGCTGCAGTGGGTGATCCCATATATGTGGCTTTACAAATTGTTTGCGTTTATCATGATGCCCAAAAAAAGCCATGCCGCCTCTCGACAAATTTTTGCCCGTGAAGCAAAGAAACTGGGCGGCCGGGAATTTCGAAAATGGTATAAACTAATGGAATCTTTGGAGCCTTTTTATGCTTCATTGCCCGACCAGCCCCAAAACACAATTCCCCGACTGTATATTTCAGGCGATGAAGATCACCTGTTCCTGCCGTTGGTTATTCAAAGTTACCTGCGTGACCCTCAGGCATCTATCCATATTATTGAAAAATGCGGGCATGTCTGCAACATTGAGAATCCCGAAGAATTTAATCGGGTTTCCCTGTCTTATTTAAACAGCTACCCGGACCTTCCCAAACTTCAACATATCCCGAAACATACCCGGGCCCATAAAATTGCCATGAAATTTCAGATGAGCGACAGTTAAGGCAATAAATTTGCCCTTTTTAGAGTCCTCATTTAGTCATTAAAATTAATCAACATGATGGCAATGTGGTGCTGACATTCCTTTGGCGCAGGACCCTTCGGATTGCGTTGATTGACTTGACCGAATCAGCCAGAATGGAAGCTAAGCGGTCATTTTGTGTTGACGAATCCACGATTGCATGGCCTCGGGGGACATCACTTCAGGGTTACCATAATCTTTTTCATCCGCATCTTCTAATTCTGGCGGCAGATGATCAATAATGCTTTCCAAGTCCTTGTGGTCAATGATCTCCTCGTCAATTACACGCGCCATTTTTTGACTGGCAGGTGTTTGGAGCAGATTATATCGTCGCATGGACTTTAAGAGTCCCAGAAGCAGCATCTCCCACGTAGTCATCGGCTGCTGCTTTGCTGTTGCCGATTCAGCCGAAGAATCGAGAAAGGCAAACGGGGTTTGCGCAAACGCTTCATCGCGGGCAATGAAAGCTGCCATCCAATCGGTGTCAAAAGAAAAATCAAAAACCGTTGGGTTGGAAATGATCTCTTGGAGAAGATGGCTCTCGTAAAGTTTAAAAGCAGCTTGCGTATCCAAAATGCCGCGGGAAAATATAGCCTGTCCAATCATGCGCTGCATGTGACGCAAATTTTTGATGCCGATACCCCAGCGGGCGCTGTCTTTAACCAGCACCGAATCAGGATGCTTGCGGTTGCCGAGTACGACCCTTATGCCGTCTTGTATAAACGGCCTCAGCAAAAGGCCTATTTGCCCTAAATGCACGGAATTGTCTGCGTCGGTATAGATAACCGCGTCCGCGCCATCCGCTATTGCCTGGCTGCAGCCCAGAATAATCGCGCCTGCCTTTCGCGAATCATCAACCGAGGCGAGACCGCGCAGCGGGCCTGAAGTGGCAGGCAGATATTCGGCCAGAAACATAATCCGGATTTTATTATCTCGATCATACTTGGACGCAATTTCGCGGGCCGCTTGACCGCTGCCGTAAGGGCAGCCATCATCAACAGGGTAAAGGGTCCAATCGACAGCGGTTTCCCGGCAGATCCATTCTAATTGACGAATTTTATTGCGCAGTGAGTCTTCACCATGCGGATTGGCAGCGCTTTTCGGCTGCAGCCGGTTTTGTTCGCCCCACATGGCAAACACGACGCCAACTTTCAGCGGCCGGTCGTTTTTCAAAAGTAAGGAGCGCGAATCCACCAATTTGGCGGCTATCTTAAATTCCAGTGGGGCTATTGGCCGACGTGACATTTCTACCACATCGGCAATCTCAATATTTCTATCAAGAATCGCATCGGACAGCTTCAGCAATCTCGTCTGGTGGCCAGGCTCTGTTAAATCAAAGTCTTCTTTGGCATCGGCCATTAATGGCTCAAGATCGTTTATGGTGCCCTCCATGCTTTTTTTATTAAGGGTTTACCGAAAGGCGATATCGTAACCGCTGAATAAACCCAATCCTTGCGGAATGAATCCGTTATGCCATGATCCGCCAAAAATTACAAAGCATCTGATGCTGATAATTCGGCAACATTTGTTCATCAAGTTTTAAAAAATCCGCAAGCTAAAACTTTCTGGTTGATTCAGAATTATCAAGACTGGTTAATTTAAATCTTCGTGGTTCAAATATTCATTATGTCACTAAAAAGACATAATAGAAAAAATACAGTAAACAATAGATCGCCTGATGCAGCGTAAATTGAAAGCCTTTCTCCTTTTCCGATTTTGAACAAGTAAATCCAGCTTGCGGCAACGGCAATTTTACCAATAATGCCCATCACAATAATGCCGTAAAACAATATCGGATTGATGGCGATCAAAAAATAACCAATACCGAAGATCAGCACAACAATCCAAAATGCCCGATTTAAGAATATTGTGATAAAATCGTCAGTTCGAACGCCGTAATATTTTTCCAAATTCAAAGCAGGTCTCAAAATTCCATCCACTGCGCCCAATAAATTCCAACAACCCGCAATAACGAAAAACCATTGCCATGCCTGGTAGCTCCACTGCAAGGGATTCAAAATCATAGCTTTTTCCTTACCTCGCCCACTTTTCAGGTTCTGTCCGAAGATGAAATCGAGCGCATCTATTTTGATGCCCTGGGGATTATCGAAAGTGATGGCGCCCGCGTGGAGGGTGAAGCCGCCCTGGCGCAGTTTAGAAATAGCGAGGCGGCGGTAACCGATACCAACCTGGTGCGCATCCCGACGGTTCTGGTGGAATCAGCCCTGCGCAGCCATCCCCGAAAAATTGTGCTTGCCGGCCGAAACCGGGGATTATCAACATAAAGAAAGCCAAAACCAATGTTTGCTGAGGAACATCACAGATAAAAAATCGCCGCTTATTTGATTAATGCGAGTATCTGATCGAGGTCCGCGTGGTCTCCGGCAGATTGGTCCCGGTGCTCGAAAAGGAGCTTATCGCCGGGGCCTATCAAAAAAATGCCTCCCTGCTGCCAGTGATCTCCGGCGGTTGAGCTTTGGCGGAAACCATTTTTTATTGCACCGATGCCGCGCAAAATTGAGGCAGGCCCCAATGTGCGCCCGATACCGCGCACCAGTTTGAAAGCGCGATATGCGGCCAGATCCATATTTACATAAATTTCACCGGTAAATCCGTATTTTGCAATAAAATCCTGCGCCTGGTCAGGGCTGCCGCTTCCAATGGCAACCAGTGAGATGCCGGCTTTATCAAGTTGATCCTTAACAGCCATCAAAGCAGCTAACTGCTGCTTGGCAAAAATTCAACCAAAATGGCGCAGAAACGAAAGCAGGATCGGCCGATTGAGCCACAGGGATTCAATATCTATGGAATCGCCTTTTAAATCTTTGACTTCTACATCCGCTAAACGCGGCTTTAACTCGTCGTAGGTCATATTGTTCTCCTTTATTCCGATGTTTATTTTCACACCCGCAATCTGGCAGCCGCGACTTTTTTGTTCAAGCCTTGAGTCTGGTCTTACGCCAGTCAGCCGTCATTATCCAGACTCTGTAGAGAGAATTTAAATCTGTAAATCTGGGGGCATAAATCTGGGAACACCTATTAATTTTTCCTACCATCGATGAAATTTGTATGGTGTCCCCCGATTTAAGTAGCAAAATACGCTGCATAGGACAATTTTTTTTGATGTTTTGGACGGATTGTGTTATATGTTTAAACATTGTTTTTTTAAATAAATAATGGGTCTGTCTGAATTATGGCAGACATAAAATTTTGAAAGGAATTGTAAATGAATCAAACGGATGCGTGGTATGAGTACCCTTACAACCTGGTCGATATGTTTGAAGACAGTGTGAAAAAGTTTGCTGATCGTCCGCTGGTGGGCATGAAAAATGCCGACGGCGAATATGAGTACAAAACCTATGGGGAGGTTGCCCGGCGGGTGGACAACCTTCGGGGCGGCCTGGCGCAAGTGGGCATCGACAAGGGAGACGGCGTCGGTTTGATCATCAGCAATTCGGAAGCCTGGGACGTGATCGCATTCGCCACTTATGGCAGAGGCGCCCGGCTCGTTCCGATGTATGAAAAAGAACTGGAGAGCACCTGGCGATATATCATAAATGACAGCGCCATTAAGGTCCTGTTTGTTGTAAATGAGGATGTATACAATCAGGTGATCGGCTGGGTTGATGAAATAGAGACCCTTGAAAAAGTGTTTATTATTTACGGCACCGGTAAAAACAGCATGGCTGCGGTTGAGCAAATGGGGCAAAAAAATCCTGTAGCCTCTGTAAAACCGGATCACAGTGATATTGCCACGCTGATTTATACGTCCGGCACCACCGGCGACCCCAAGGGCGTGCTCCTCAGCCACGGCAACTTTACCACCAATGTCCTGGCTTGCTCACGGGCGTTTCCCCATATTGATGAAAACGTCAGAACACTGTCTATATTGCCCTGGGCCCACAGTTTCGGACAGACCGGTGAACTCTATTTCGGGGTTTACGTTGGCGGATCGACCGGTATCATGGAATCTGTGGATACAATTGTGGAGGATATGGCAAAAGTTCAGCCGACTGTGCTCATTGCCGTACCCCGGGTGTTTAACAAGGTTTATGCCCGTATTCACAATATGATGCGGGAAGCAGGCGGTTTGAAGGAAAAACTTTTTAACGCCGCCAAAAAAGAGGCGGAAAAAAAGCGGGAGACCGGAAAGGCTTCGATCAAGTTCAAAATTTTGGACAAGCTGGTGTTTGGAAAAATCCGCGACCGATTCGGCGGCCGATTAAAAGAGGCGATTACCGGCAGCGCGGCAATGAATAAGGAAATTGCCCAGTTTTTCATTGATATCGGCATTCCCACATATGATTGTTACGGTCTCACAGAAACCACCCCGGCCATGACCATGAACTCCCCGGCGGCCAACCGGCTTGGCAGTGTGGGACGTGCCATTGAAAAAGTCACCGTGGTCATCGATAAAGGATTTGTCGGTCAGGACAGTGAAGACGGGGAAATCGTCTGTTACGGCCCCAATGTCATGCAGGGCTATCACAACAAGCCGGAAAAGACCGCGGAAGTCATCGTAAATGATCCAAAACTCGGCAGGGGATTCCGCACCGGCGACCGGGGGCGGCTGGACAAGGACGGCTTTCTCTTTATTACCGGCCGTTTTAAAGAAGAATACAAACTGGAAAACGGCAAATACGTGCACCCGGCTTCGATAGAAGAAGATATTAAATTAAATGCCTATGCGCTCAATGCCATGATCTATGGTGAGGGAAAACCCTATAATGTCTGTCTGCTGGTCCCCGATTTTGAAGCACTGACATCGGTGGCCGAAGAAATGGGGTTTGACGATAAAAGCCCGGAAGATTTGATCAAAGAAGAAAAAATTTATGATTTCTTAAAGACGGAAATTACCAATCACCTGAAGAAAAAATACGGCGGCTATGAAATTCCAAAGAAATTCATTCTTCTCTCCGAAGATTTCTCACTGGAAAACGGCACGCTGACGCAGACCATGAAACTCAAACGCGGCAACGTATTCGAAAAATATCAGGATCAGCTCGACGCACTTTATAATTAAAAAAAGGATAAGAATTCAGCATTATCGGCAGATACAGATAAAAATCAGATTGCCGCTGAAACAGCCCGCTCTGCACTTGCCAATGCGCCTTCAAGGTGGCCGCCAAAATGGTCTGCGGTTTCACTGCCGGCAAAGTGCAGCATACCATCCCAGATGCTGGTTTTCCCGGAAGGCGGCTGGAACTCGGGATGATTGTGGGCAGCCCGCTGGTCATATTCAGTGGCTGTAAATTCTTCCTTTGCCCCATCCTGGTATTGGGTTGAGCATGGGCCAATACCAGGATGGGCCCAGATCAGAAAAAAGCCCTGATGCTCCGGGCTTAAAATTCTGCCCCCGAGACGGGAACGGGCTTCAAGCAAAGCCAGGGATTTTGCCCTGGCCGCCAGCAGAAAGGCCGCATAAATTCCGCTGAGGCCGCCCCCAATGATAATCGTGTCAACTTCTTCCGTCTGCATATCTTCCTTTAGTTGCGGATCGGCCCGTTTTTGCAGGAGACCGGGCTTTACAGGGAGTTCCGGCTTTGATAATTGAATCTTTATTAAGATGGGGCTTATGATGACCCTTCACTGCCACAGTTTCGCTCCAGCCCCCCTTTCCCCCAATTAATTAACCAAAGGATTCCAGATGGTTTTCAAAGCCTTGAATAACAAACTAAAAGCCTATTTTATTGGTCCATATGCGGACGCCTCTTTTGTTATTCAGCAAAAAGCGCAAGTACTGCTGTGGATTCATATTATTCTGATTCCTGTCACCATGGGATATCTTGTTTTCAATGCCTATCGATATGATCCGCCGGGATTTCTTCTTATTGGAACAATAGATATCGTTTTTATCGGCATTATGCTTTTGGGAATCTTTCTGATTCGGCAGCACCGATATAATACGGCCGTTTACATAAATATTTGGGTCGGTTCCGCATTGGTTGTTCTGGGGCTTTATGCGAAGACCAATGTCCAAATAGAAACGGGCGCCAACAGCTTTCTATTGCTTGTTCTCGCCGTTATTGCCTTTACCGCAATGTTTGCACGGAAAAAGGGGCTCCTGATAACTTCCCTTGTTTTCCTGGGGGTGATCATAATTAATTTTTTTGCCGTTCATCCCTATGTTCGCCCCGAGGTTCAATTCAACCATATCTCCCATTTTTTAAATGCTTTGATTTCACTGATTATTCTTTTCTGCCTGTCTTTTTTTAACGGGATGATCACAAACAATGCCCTCCTTAGAACACAGGCGGAATTAGAGCGGAATGTGGAACTCAATGAAACGCTTGAAGACAGAGTCAGGGAAAGAACAAGGGAACTGCAGGAACATATTGATCACATCAAGGTGCTAAAGGGCTTGCTGCCCATATGCTCCTCCTGTAAAAAAATCCGTGACGATAACGGTTACTGGAATCTGCTGGAGGAATATATGCATAAGCATGCTGATGTAAAATTCAGCCACGGCATTTGCCCTGAATGTGCCGCTATCCTTTACCCGGAAATTTATGGAAAGAAAAAAACAGAGTAAACAACATTTTATTGATCTGCCAATAGGATAATTTTTAAAAAAGGGAAAATGAATGTATAGAAACTATATCATAAAAATTCTCATAATCGTCCTTCCGGCACTGATTGCGGTTGGTGCCGGTTATTGGAACATAAAGGAGACCCGCACCATGGCTTATGCAGAGAAAAAAACAGACGTTGAACACATGATTCCCCCGATAGACCAAAAAACGCCGGCGCATACGGAGACGGCGACCTTTGCCCTTGGGTGATTCTGGGGGCCTGACTCCCGGTTCGGGAGTATACCCGGGGTGATCCGGACCCGAGTGGGCTATGCCGGCGGGGAAAAGAGAAACCCGACATATTACAGCCTGGGTAACCATACGGAAACCCTGCAGATCGACTATGATCCGGAAAAGGTGAGTTATAAGGACCTTCTCGATGTTTTCTGGAAGAGCCATAACCCGGCCAGGAGCGCCGGGAGCCGGCAGTACATGGCGGCCGTGTTCTTTGACGGGGAAAAACAGAAAGAACTGGCCGGGGCCTCAAAAGCGGCGGTCGCCGACAGGACCAAAGCGAAAATAGAAACCCGGATACTGCCGTTAAATGCGTTTTATCGGGCGGAGGACTACCACCAGAAATATATGCTCCGGCGAAGCAAAACGCTGATTACCGCGTTCCAGGATATTTACCCCACAACCCAGGGGCTGGTTGACTCCACGGCGGCCGCCCGGGTGAACGGCTATCTCGGCGGACACGGCGGCTGCGCCATGCTTAAGGAGGAGATCCACGAACTGGGGCTTTCCGAAGATGCGAGCCGCTTTCTGCTTAGATCCGTCTGCAGGGAATCATGAAAAATCCCCCCAAATCCCCCTTTTAGTGATATGGCGCCCCCCCTGTGCATCCGCCCTATGCACATCTCAAAACTGTTCAGCCAACTGAATTGATTTGTGCTGACGAATATGCTCAAATCCCGTTCGATGATCATTGGATGAAAGGCGGCGAAAAGGTGATGAACCTGCTTAAAGGGTTGCGGTAGTCAGGTTCAACCGCTATTCAAGGCTCCCTTTCGCCAAAAAATCGCAAACATTTATATGATCCGAATGGGCAGACATGGTATAAACAGGAAAATTCATGATCCGAAACAAAGCGCCGAGAGAGGGAGGGCAGCCATGAACCATCTGGTGGACGTTTTAAAGGAACGTTGTCGGACGGATGCGGATAACGCCGCTTTTCTGGTGAAGCGGGACGATCGATGGGAACCGACAACCTGGGCAGACGTCGATGCCGAATCAGACCGGATTGCCGCCGCGCTTCTCGCCATCGGGCTGGAGAAGGCCGACAGCGTCTGCATTCTATCCAGCACCCGGCTGGAATGGACCCTGTCGGACCTCGGGATTATCAAAGCCGGCGGCGTCAGCATCGGGATTTACCAGACCCTTTCCGGAGAGCAGGCGGCTTATATTCTGGCCGATTCACAGGCAAAATTTCTGTTTATTGAAGACCCCGGGCAGGCGGAAAAAATTCTGCCCCATCTTCCCGAGCTGCCTCATCTCCAAAAAATCATCCTCTTTGATGGCCGCCCGCAAAACGGCCGCATGGTTGCCATGGACGCGTTTTTGCAGCAAGGGGCAGACAAATTGGCATCCGCTCCCGATTGCGTCAATGAGGTTATTTCATCCATTGCCCCCGAAGACCTTGCCCTGATCATTTACACCTCGGGCACCACCGGACCGCCCAAGGGGGCGATGCTGACCCACAAAAATTTTCTGGCCGAGCTGGCCGCCACCGACGCGATCGATCAGGAGCATGTCGGCGATCTGATGATGTTCTTTCTGCCGCTTTCCCACGTCGGGGAGCGGATCGCCCAGTTCATGAGGATCCGGCGGGGGATCACCGGGGCATACGTGAAGGACATCACGAAAATTTTAGACGATATCAGAGAAATCAGGCCTACTTTTTTCGGCAGCGTCCCCCGAATTTTTGAAAAAGCCTATTCCAGAATCCGTGCAGAAGTGGATGCATCGCCGGCCTGGAAGCAGCGGTTGTTTGCCTGGGCGGAGCAAACCGGCAGGGCCGCCAGCCGGCACATCCAGGAGGGCAGCGTATTGCCGCCGGGGCTGAAAGTTCGATACCGCATCGCAGATAAGCTGGTGCTTTCAAAAATTCGGGATCTGTTCGGCGGAAGAGTGCGCTATTTTCTCTCCTCAGCGGCGCCCATTTCAACGGAAATCCTGGAATTCTTCCATGCCTGCGGCATGACCATCCTGGAAGGCTACGGTCAGACCGAGATTTCCTGCTTTTGCACACTGTGCACGCCAGACGCTTATCGGTTCGGGTCGGTTGGCAAGGCGCTGCCCGGTGTTGCGCTTAAAACCGATGAAGACGGGGAAATACTGGTGAAAGGAGATATCGTGTTTCCCGGCTACCACAATCAGACGGAACTCAACGCCAAAATCCTGACCGCGGACGGCTGGATCCGTACCGGCGACCTGGGGCGGATTGACGATAACGGGTACCTGTGGATCACGGGCCGCAAAAAGGACATTATCATCACATCCGGCGGCAAAAATGTCACGCCGTCAAACATCGAACATCTAATCATGGGCCATCCGTTGATCGAACATGCCATGGTCCACGGAGATCGGCGCAAATACCTCACCGCTCTGATCTCCCTTTCCCCTGAAAACCTGAAAGAATGGGGAAAAGCAAGCGGGTACACTGATTCGGATCATGAGGCCCTGACCCGGCTTCCCGAGGTCACGGCCGAGGTGCAGCGGGCGGTGGACGAGGCCAACGCGCATCTGGCCAAATTCGAGACGGTCAAGAAGTTCGTCATTCTGCCCAAACCATTTGACATTGAAACCGGGGAACTCACCCCCACCATGAAAGTCCGCCGCCGGCAAGTGGAGGACAAATACATAGATCTCCTGGACGCCTTGTATGCTGAAAATTGAATTTCTTTAAAATTTGGAACGCTCAATTTCAGGTGGCAATTATTCACTAAAAGCGTTACTTTGATCAGTAAATGGACTCCACAAGCTATATCAATATCGAGCGGATCAAGCTTTTCCTGGCCCTTTCCCGGACGCCGCACGGCATGCTGGATATGGCCACGCCGGCGTTTGCGGTGCTCTTATACCTGCAGGGCGTTCCGTCCATGCGCGTTGTTTTGATCGGCCTTCTGACCGCGTTTGCCGGATACACGGCTGTGTATGCGTTTAATGATATCATCGACTACCGCTCGGACAGAAAACGCTTCACCCAGCCCCAGGCGGATACCGGCGGCTACCTGGACTCCATTATGGTGCGCCACCCTATGGCCCAGGGGCTGCTATCGCTCAAGGAGGGCATTGTCTGGGCGATGGGCTGGTCCGTTGTGGCGCTCGTGGGCGCGTACCTCTTAAATCCGGTATGCGTGCTGATTTTTCTGGCCGGTGCGGGCCTTGAAACTATTTACTGCCTGCTCTGGCGGGTGAGCCCGCTTCGGGCCGTGGTCAGCGGATTTGTCAAAAACATGGGCGCGGTGGCGGCGATCTTTGCCGTGGACCCCCACCCCTCGCCGGTTTTTTTGCTGATTTTGTTTCTCTGCCTGTTTTTCTGGGAGATCGGCGGCCAGAACATTCCGGCGGACTGGACCGATATTGAGGAAGACCGGCGCTTTGACGCCAAAACCATTCCCGTGCGGCTGGGCGAGGAAAAATCGGCCGCCCTGGCCCTTTTATGCCTGGTCCTTGCGGTTTTCCTGGGTGTAATTCTTTTTCTGATGAGCTATCCGGATGTTAAATGGATGGCGGCGATGCCGATAGTACTCCTGATTGGGTTTCTGCTGCTTTTGCGGCCGGCCTTCCAGCTTTACCTGACAAAGCAGCGGGAATCCGCCATGGCGCTTTTCAACAAGGCCAGCTACTTTCCCGTCTCCATGCTGATTGTTTCCTTTATATTGATTTTTTTTTGAACTGAAAAAGGAGATGCTGTTCATGAGACGATTCGCCCTTATTTTCCTGGGCATGAGTCTGTTACTGGCCCCCGGCCTTTCCGTCTGCGCTGCCGCGGACACGGAACCGAACTGCAACATTCAGGAAGAAAGCTGCACCCAGACGGTGGGCGGGCGCACGGTGGAGCTTGATATCACGCCAAAGCCGGTTAAGGCCATGGAAGAGCTGACCTTCCGCGTGAGCGTAACCGGGGATGATCTCAAAAAGCCCCCGCACATTGATTTGGGCATGCCGGCCATGGAGATGGGGCCGAACCAGGTGACCATGAAAAAAGTTTCCGATTCGGTTTATAAGGGCACAGGTGTGATCGTGCGATGCCCGAGCGGAAAAACCATCTGGGAAGCCGAAGTGACGATTCCGGGCGCGGGCCAGGCAAGCTTTATATTTGATGTTGTCTACTAGCCCGATTTACCTTATCTTTTTTACTTCCGGTCTTGCCGTGGGCTTCGGCCACTGCATCGGCATGTGCGGCCCGATTGTGATATCGCTTTCCTTAAACATCAGGGACCGTTCCTCTCTTTTCCCCAATCTCTTCTATAACTTCGGCCGCACTATCACCTACGGCATTTTGGGCGCGATTATGGGCGGGGCCGCCTCGTTTACGCGGTTTACCCAGGGCATCGGCGGCATCCAGCAGGGAGTGATGATCGGGGCGGGCATTCTGATTGTGGTGATGGGTGTGGCCATGACCGGATGGTTTCCTGCCCACCGCCTTTTCGGCAATTTCACGCCGGCCGCGCAGATGATCAACAAGTATTTCAAGCGGCTGTTTGCCCATCAGAACAACCTGGTGTTTCTGCCCATCGGCATGCTTCTGGGGCTGCTCCCGTGCGGGCCGGTCTATACCGCCATGATCGCCGCGGCCCGGACCGGGATGGATGCGGCCTCAACAATTGAGGGGATACTTTCGGGTGCGGCCGTGATGGTCTGTTTCGGCTTGGGGACGATCCCCGCGCTGCTAATTTTGTCACAGATATCAAACGTCCGGTGGTTAAAGCGCCGGGATTTGATATATAAATTCGGCGGGGTGCTGATGATCGGGATGGGGATTTATTTTGTGTGGAAGGCGGTCATATTTTAAGACTAAAGGGGTTTCCGTCCCAGATGAATCGCGGCGATGCCGTTGGTGAGGCGTTTGTAGGCGACATTGGTAAAGCCGATGGCCTCAAGGATCTCCTTTAATTCGTCGGCTGAGGCAAACATCCGGATGGTTTCGGAAAGACAGCTGTAGGACTGGCTGGAGCCGGCCAGGAGGGTTCCCAGAAGCGGCATCACATGGAAGGAATACCAGTCATACAGGGTCCGGAAAACGGGGTTTACCGGCTTTGAAAACTCCAGGCACATAATTTTGCCGCCCGGCTTTAACACCCGGTACATTTCGGAAAAGCCTTTTTTGAGGTGCGTGAGGTTCCGGATACCGAATCCCACCGTGGCCGCGTCAAACAGGTCCTCCGAAAAGGCGATCTGTTCCGCATCGCCCTGAATATAATGGAGATGCCGGGCAAGGGATTCATTCCGGGGCCGGTCCCGGCCGGCTTCCATCATGGCCCGGTTCATGTCATAGATAAACACGTTGCCGGCCGCCCCGATCCGCCGGGCCGCAAAAACCGCCAGGTCCCCGGTGCCGCCGCACACATCCAGCACCTGATCCCCCGGTTTTAAATCCAGCATGCGGATGGCAGTCCGCTTCCAGGCATAATGGATGCCGAAGCTCAAAAGCGTGTTCATAAAGTCATACTTGGGCGCCACCCGGTTGAAATGCTCAAGTACCGCCTTTTCCTTCTCCTCGCGGCTCATCTCCCGGAACCCGAAACGGGCGGTGCCGGATGCCTCCACATATTCATCAAACATTTTTTCCCGGCCGCTTCGATCAAACCATCCGGGGATGTTGAATAGTTTCATGTGCCTCTAATCCTGTTTCGTTTTAATCTTACTCGCCGGTTTTCTTCAGATGCAACATATAGTTCATCGGGGCGGACCGGGTCAGATAGGCGCGGCCCATGAACGGCAGATACAGAAACCCCGAGCAGTCGAGCACGGAAAGCCCGGCTTCGCAGGCCCACTTTTCAAGCTCCCGGGGCCGGATAAATTTGTGGTAGTGATGCGTCCCTTTTTCAACAATTCCAAGCACATATTCGGCAATCAGAATCACCATCAGCCGGGAAAGCCAGGTCCGGTTGATGGTGGACAGGAAAATATCCCCGCCGGGCTTGGCCAAACGCTCGCAGGCCGCCAGAACGGAGCCGGGATTCGGCACATGCTCCAGCAATTCCATAGAGACAATGATATCGAAGCGCTCCGGCATCTCCATGGCCAGGGGTTCGGCCGAGGCCTCGCGGTAGTCAATGGAGAGCCCGGAAATTTCCCGGTGGGCCCGGGCGGCGGAAAGGGCGGATGGGGCCAGATCAATGCCGGTCACCCGGCCGCCGGCATGCGCCAGGGCCTCTGAGAGGATCCCCCCGCCGCAGCCGATATCCAGAACCTCGCGGCCGGCGATGTCCGCGCGGTCGGCAACATACTTAAGGCGCAGGGGATTTATGTCATGAAGCGCCTTAAGGCTTCCCTTCCGCTGCCACCAGTCGGCCGCGTGATGCTCAAAATAGCGGATCTCGGCGTCATCGATATTTTTTTCCGCCGGGTCCATCAGGCAATATCAATCCCGGCCTCGGCAAACAGGGGCCGGATAAACTCAAGGCTGGCACGGCCGGCCACTTCCGGCCCGTTGGCATAGGGATAGAGCTCAAGGGTGATATCCCCGCCATAGCCCAGCCGCTTCATGGTTTGAAACACTTCGGCAAAATCAACCGCCCCGTCTCCGGGTACCAGGTGGTGATGTATCCGGCTTTTTCCGATATCTTCCAGGTGAACGTGGCCGACCCATTCAAAAAGATCTTCCAGGGCATGGGCCGGGTTTTCACCGGCACAGAAGAAATGGCCGATATCAAAGTTGATGCCCACCTGCGGGGAATGGACATCCTTGATAAACTCCCTGAATTCCTCGGTTCGCTCGATCAAAAGATCCGGCTCCGGCTCCACCAGGAGTTTGATGTTGAGCTCTTCGGCCAGCGGGATGACGCTTTCCAGTCCCTGGTGAAAAAGCTCCATGGCCTCTTTTCGGGTCCCATTGGTCAGGGGGCCGCCGGGGGGAATCGAAATGTTGCGGCAGCCCAGGGTCTTTGCGATATGCAGACACTGCTGGGTGTGCTGAATGCGGACCAGGCGACGCTCCGGCTGCTCTTCGATCCAGGAGGGCAGATAGGTGTTGCCCACGGCAAACAGGGTGAAGCTGTTTAGATTGGTAACCCGAAGATTGTTTATATCAAGCACCTGTTTGATACCGTCAAGCGCCTCCTGATCAAAATCCGGCGGATACAGGTGGGGCCGGTCGCACATGATCTCCGTTCCGGCAAATCCTAAGGCCGCGATTCTTCTGAGCGCCTCGGCAATGCTGTATTGGGTGAATGCATTGGTGCTGTAGCCGAATATCATTTAAAACTCCTTGCTCACCCGGGTGTTTAAATCATTCTCAAAATTGTCGAGTGCCGCCAGCTGGCCTTCAAAGCTTGCCGGCGCATCCCCGAAGGTCTTTTTAAAGTAAAAGGCAAGCTCCGGGATGAGGCCCGCACACCCCGCTGTTTTCGCTGCCGCCGCCCAGCGCGACAGATCCAGCACCATGGGCGCAGCCAGAATGGAGTCCCGGCCCTGGAGGTTTAAGCGAAGACTCATGGGCAGCCCGAAAATGCTCTCAAAATCGATTACATCCCAGGCCTCTTTGGCATCGCCCCGGGGCGGGTAGTAATCGATATGCACCTTGTGGGCGGATTTTCCGTATTGGCGCATGCCGGGAGAATAACCCAGCACATCCGCCAGCACATCGGTCTTGTTCTCGAGCTTGCATGCGGCATGCTCCGGGTCCATCAGGTTTTCGCCGTCCGCGTTGCCCAGTATGTTCAGGCTGTACCACCCGTTGACAAACAGGGCCCGGGCCCGGAATGCGGCCGCCAGGACCACCTTGAAGTAGGTCTGGCCGGTTTTTCCGTCCCGGCCGGCGATGGGAACGCCGGTTTCCCGGGCGGTATTGACGACCGACGGGATCTCAACAGCATTGGGCGTAAAATTGACCACCGGCACGCCCGCTTCCACCGCCGCCAGCACATAGGGAATATCGCTAATGGGCGGCTCGCTGACCGCGGCATAGAGGTCTGAAAGATTTAAAAACCGGTCCAGATCATGGCAGTTCCCTGCGGGCAGGAGGTTTACCAGCACCGGGGCATGATCGGGAAACTCCCCCATAAATGCCTTTATTTCCGCCTTTATCTGCTCGACCTGCGCTTTCAGCGGCGCGCCGGGTTCCGGGGCCGCCTTTACCGGCAATCGGTCGATAGTTTCCGCATAGGGGCGCCAGATGCCTTTTTGCAGAACCCCCTGCCGGGCAAGCGCATCGGTTATAGAACCCTCGCTTATATCCCAGCCGGCGATTTCAGTATCCACAGGCTTGCCCAGCCAGTCAAACTTTTCGCCGGTCATCAGGTAGGGCAGAATCAGGTCCGGGTTATCTTTTACCGCGCATACCGCCGCCGCCAGGGTCGATCCGATCGCCCCCCTGATGCCTGCAGCGAGTATCAATACGCCTTTATTGGAACTATTTGTCATGGATTATCCCATTTCCGTCGT